>JAEZVO010000015.1 GCA_023443125.1 Actinomycetes bacterium | reverse complement strand
TCCTGCGCGACGTGGCCTCGGGCGAGCGCCCGGTGATCGGCCGTCGCGTGGCCATCTACGGCGGCGGCAACACCGCTATGGACGCCGCCCGCGTCGCCCGTCGCCTCGGCGCGGAGGAGTCCGTCGTCGTGTATCGGCGCACCCAGGAGCAGATGCCGGCGCACGAAGAGGAGCGCATGGACGCCGAACGCGAGGGCGTCAAGATAAACTGGCTGCGCACCATCAAGGAGATGGGCTCCGAGGCCGTCACCGTCGAGATCATGGAACTCGACGAGAACGGCAAGGCCGTCGGCACCGGCAAGTACGAGACGTTGGAAGCCGACACGGTGATCCTCGCGCTGGGTCAGCGCGCCGACACCGCGTTCCTGCATGACATCCCCGGCATGGCCTTCCACGACGACGTCGTCGACGTCGACCCCGACACGCTCATGACCGCCGTGCCCGGCATCTTCGCCGGTGGCGACATGGTGCCCTCCGACCGCACCGTCACCATCGGCACCGGTCACGGCAAACGCGCCGCCAAACGCATCGACGCCTGGCTCAACATGGAGGTGCACGACCCGGCGCCCAAGCGCCAGGAAGTCCGCCTCGACACCATGAACCTGTGGTACTTCGGCGGGCACGAGCGTCGCGCCCAGCAAGAAGCCGACGCCACCGAGCGCATCGCTGACTTCCAGGAAGTGGTGCAGTCGCTGACCGCGGAGGAGGCCCGCTTCGAGGCGCAGCGCTGCTTGAGCTGCGGCAACTGCTTCGAGTGCGACGGCTGCTACGGCGCCTGCCCTGAAGATGCGGTGATCAAGCTCGGACCAGGCAACCGATACCGCTTTGATTACGAGCGATGCACCGGATGCGCCACCTGTTACGAGCAGTGCCCCGTGCACGCGATCGAGATGATCCCGGAAGGTAGCAACTGATGACCAAGGCAATCATCGACGGTAACGAGGCGGCGGCCGACGTCGCCTATCGACTGAGCGAACTGTGCTCCATCTACCCCATTACGCCGTCGTCGACGATGGCGGAGCTCGCCGACGAGTGGTCGGCGCGCAACCGCAAGAACGTGTACGGCACCGTCCCGACGGTGATCGAGATGCAGTCGGAAGGTGGCGCCGCCGGCACGATGCATGGCGCCCTCCAAGGCGGCGCGCTCTCGACGACGTTCACGGCCTCGCAGGGCCTGTTGCTGATGATTCCCAACATGTACCGCATCGCGGGCGAGCTCACGTCGACGGTGTTCCACGTCGCCGCGCGTTCACTGGCCACGCAGGGCCTCAGCATCTTCGGCGACCACCAGGACGTCATGGCCGTGCGCCAGACGGGCGTCGCCATGTTGAGCTCCGCGAGCGTGCAAGAAGCGCACGATATGGCGGCCATCGCGCACCGCGCCACGCTCGAGGCACGCGTGCCGTTCGTGCACTTTTTCGACGGGTTCCGCACCTCGCACGAGCTCAACACGCTCACCAAGATCTCCGACGACGAACTGCGCGCCTTCGTGCCCAACGAGCTGGTGATGGAGCACCGCAGACGCGCACTCAGCCCGGCGCATCCGTTCATCCGCGGCACCGCGCAGAACCCGGACACTTACTTCCAGTCGCGCGAGACCGCGAACCCGTTCTACAACGCGGTGCCCGGCATCGTGCAATCCGCGATGGACGAGCTGGCCGGCATCACCGCACGCCAGTACCACCTCGTCGAATACCATGGTGCCGACGACGCCGACCGCGTGATCGTCGTGATGGGCTCCGGCTACGAAACCCTGCTGCCAGTGGTCGACCACCTCAACGCCCACGGCGAAAAGGTGGGCGTGGTGTTCGTCCGCCTGTACCGCCCGCTCCCCGTCGAGCAGCTCCTCGACGCCATCCCCGCCACCGTGCGCAAGGTGGCCGTGCTCGACCGCACCAAGGAGCCCGGCGCCGCCGGCGAACCGCTGTTCCTCGACGTGTCGTCGGCGCTGGCGGAATCCGTCGCGAACGGCCAGCGTGAGGTGCTGCCTCGCATGATCGGCGGCCGCTACGGCCTGTCGAGCAAGGAGTTCACGCCCGCCATGGCGAAGGCGTGCTTCGACGAGCTGGCCAAGGACGATCCGAAGCCGCGGTTCACCGTCGGCATCAACGACGACGTCACCCACCTCTCGATCGACTACGACACGTCGTTCGATCTCTCCGACTCCGACACGCTCGCCGCCGTCTTCTACGGCATGGGCTCCGACGGCACCGTCGGCGCCAACAAGAACACCATCAAGATTCTCGGGCACCGCGACAACACGTTCGCGCAGGGCTACTTCGTCTACGACTCGAAGAAGTCCGGCTCGCGCACCGTCTCGCACCTGAGGTTCGGCCCCAACCCCATTCAGGCGCCGTACCTCGTCGGGCAGGCGGGCTTCATCGGCTGTCACCACTGGTCGATCCTGGAGCGCGTCGATGTGCTGCAGTTCGCGAAGCCGGGCGCCACGTTCCTCATCAACTCGCCCCACGGCGATGCCACCTGGGACCACCTCCCGGAGCCGGTGCAGGAGCGCATCAAGGAGCTTGGCCTCAAGGTGTACGCCGTCGACGCGGGCACCGTCGCGCGCAGCGTCGGGCTTGGGTCGCGCACCAACACCATTTTGCAGACCTGTTTCTTCGCCATTTCTGGCGTGCTGCCGCGCGACGAGGCCATCAAGGCCATCAAGGACTCCATCACCAAGACGTACATGCGCAAATCCGCCGAGATCGTGCGCAAGAATCACGTTGCGGTAGACGCGTCGCTCGAGCATATGTTTGAGGTGACGCCGGGCGGCGCCTCGGGGCACAGTATGCTCGCTCCGGTGCCCGACGACGCGCCCGAGTTCGTGCGCACCGTCACCGCGGAAATGCTCGCCGACCGCGGCGAGCACCTGCCCGTCTCGGCCCTGCCCGTCGACGGCTCGTACCCGTCGGGCACGACGAAGTACGAGAAGCGCAACATCTCCGACATCATCGCGGTGTGGGACAACGAGGCCTGCATCCAGTGCGGCAACTGCGCGTTCGTCTGCCCCCATGCGGTGCTGCGCGCCAAGTCGTACCCCACCGAGGCCGCAGAGGGGGCACCCGACGGGTTCCTCACCGCGCCGCTCAACGCCGCCGGTTTGCCGGACACGAACTACACCCTCCAGGTGTACGCCGAGGACTGCACAGGCTGCGGGTTGTGCGTCGAGGCGTGCCCGGTGAAGCCGATCGACCAGCCACACCGTCGCGCCATCAACCTCGAGCCCAAACTCGACCGCACTGCCGAGCGCGAGGCCGTGAAGTTCTTCGAGCAGATCCCCATGAACGCCCGCGAGCGCGTCGACTTCGGCACCGTGCGCGGCACGCAGTTCCTGGAGCCGCTGTTCGAGTTCTCCGGCGCCTGCTCGGGCTGTGGCGAGACGCCGTACCTGAAGCTCATGACGCAGCTGTTCGGCGACCGCCTCATGGTGGCCAACGCCACCGGCTGCTCGTCCATCTACGGCGGCAACTTGCCCACCACGCCATGGGCGAAGAACGCGCACGGGCGTGGCCCGGCGTGGTCGAACTCGCTGTTCGAAGACAACGCCGAGTTCGGGCTCGGCATGCGGCTGGCCGCCGACGTGCACTCCGAGCTGGCGCGCACGCGTCTGGAAGAGCTGCGGTCAGAGATCGGCGACGACGAACTCGTCGACGCGATCCTCGCCAACGAACAGCTCGACAGCTCTGATCTCGTCGCGCAGCGCGAGCGAGTGGAGCGCCTGATGGACATCCTCGTCGACATGGATGGGCCCGAAGCGCGCGATCTGCTGAGTGTCGCGGACCACCTGCTGCGACGCTCCGTGTGGATCGTCGGCGGCGACGGCTGGGCCTACGACATCGGCTCCGGCGGCCTCGACCACGTGCTCGCCTCCGGGCGCAATATCAACGTGCTCGTGCTCGACACGGAGGTGTACTCGAACACCGGCGGCCAGGCATCCAAGTCGACGCCGCTGGGTGCCGTCGCGAAGTTCGCCTCCGGCGGCAAGACTACGTACAAGAAGGACCTCGCGCTGCAGGCCACCGCGTACGGCACGGTGTACGTCGCGAGGGTGGCGCTGGGTGCCGACCCACAGCAGACGCTCAAGGCGTTCCGCGAGGCCGAGGCCTACGACGGGCCGAGCCTCATCATTGCCTACAGCCACTGCATCGCCCACGGCTACGACCTGCGCAACGGGCTCGACCAGCAGTACAAGGCCGTGAACTCCGGCCACTGGCCGCTCATGCGCTACAACCCGGTGATCCGCGACCAGGGCGGCAACCCGTTCCTGCTCGACTCGCCGCGCCCACGCCTGAGGCTTGAGGAGTACCACTCGCGGGAGATCCGGTACAAGGCGCTGAAGGTAGCTCGTCCTGACGAGGCCGAGCGCCTGCTGGAACTCGCCCAGGCGCACGTGGATCGTCGGTGGAGAGAATACGAACAGCGAGCCGCGGCACGCTCGGAAGACTTCGCAGAAGACACGAGGGAGCACTCATGAATCTCGAGACCAACTACATGGGGCTGACGCTCCGCAACCCGGTGGTGGCCTCCGCTGGGCCGCTGAGCCAGACCGTCGACGGCATCCGCGAGCTCGGTGACGGGGGTGTTGGCGCCGTCGTGGTGTACTCCCTGTTCGAGGAGCAGCTGCGGCGCGAGGCAGAGCGTGTGACCGCCGAGGCCGAGGAATTCGACGACATGTTTGGCGAAGCCACGTCGTTCTTCCCGTCGATGGTGGTGGAGGAATTCGACCCCTCCCGCAAGTACCTCGAGCTCATCGAGGGGGCGGCGAAGGCGTCGGAGGTGCCGGTGATCGCGTCGCTGAACGGCTCGTCGGTGGGGGCCTGGACGCAGACCGCGAAGCGCCTGGAAGATGCCGGCGCTGCGGCGCTGGAGCTGAACATCTACCTGGTGCCGGGTGATCTCACCGCAACCGGCGCGCAGGTGGAGGAGCGGCACCTGGAGATCGTCGCTGCGGTCAAGGAGACGCTGAGCATCCCCGTCGCGGTGAAGCTCAGCCCGTACTTCTCATCGGTGGGCAATATGTGTGTGCGCCTCGATGAGGCGGGCGCCGATGGCCTGGTGCTGTTCAACCGCTTCCTGCAGCCGGATATTGATATTGAGCGCATGGAGGTGACGTCGGGGATTAGCTTGTCGCAGCCGGGTGAGGCGAAGCTGCCGAGGACGTGGATTGCCATCCTGCGCGACAAGGTGAAGGCATCGCTCGCCGCCACCACCGGCGTCGAGGCAGCTGAGGATGTGGTGAAGTACATCCTGGCCGGTGCTGATGTGGTGATGACGACGTCGGCGCTCGTGCGTCACGGCGCGGGGTATGCAGCCTCGCTGGTTGCGGGGCTGGAATCCTGGCTCGCTGCGCACTCGCTCACCCTCGAGCAGGCGCGCGGCATGATGGCTGTGCCTGCTGACGTCGACGCCTCGCGGTACGAGCGCGCCGGATACGTGAGCGCGTTGGAGCAGGTGAAGTCCACCTACGGCTCGCTCGCGTAGCGATCTGTCCCTGAATGACCGTTATCCTCCACGCCTGACAGATTTCGCCGAAATCGGCGGCTTGCAAGCTTCCTGTGGAGGATAACGGTCACATTTTTGTGGTCCCCGCCGTGTCGCGATTCGCGTCGCGGGCCGGCGGCGCCTACACTTTCCCCCGATCTACAAGCCGAGGAGGGCATATGGCAGGTTTTGGCTGGCGCTTACATGGGGACGGAAAGCACATTGGGACTGGAGAGGTGGTGCAGCCCGACGAGCGTCTCGCCTGGCCGCAAACCATCGGCATCGGCGCGCAGCACGTGGTTGCAATGTTCGGTGCAACGTTCCTTGTTCCACTCATCACAGGATTCAATCCGGCGACGACGCTGTTCTTCACCGGTATCGGAACGATCCTGTTCATTCTCATCACCGCAGGGCGACTGCCGAGCTACCTCGGGTCATCGTTCGCACTGCTCGCGCCCATCGGGGCGGTGACGGGCTACGTCGCTGAACCCGGCGCGGTGCTCGACCCACACAAGGCCTCACTCGCGCAAGGCGGCATCATCGCGACTGGTGCGGCGCTGGCGATCATCGGAGTGATAGTCCATATAGCTGGCGCCCGGTGGATCGACAAACTGATGCCGCCAGTGGTGACAGGTACGATCGTTGCACTGATTGGTTTCAACCTCGCACCAGCCGCATGGAACAACGTCAAAATCGCCCCGGTGACAGCAATAGTCACAATCGGGGCGATTTTGTTTACTACGGTCTTTTTCCGCGGGCTCATCGGCCGGCTCTCGATTCTGATCGGGGTGCTCGTCGGGTATGTGACTGCGGTGATCCGAGGCGAGGTGGACTTCTCCGCGATCTCGCAGGCCGGCTGGGTGGGGCTGCCCGAGTTCCACGCACCAGCGTTCGACGTGACGCTGCTCGGCCTGTTCGTGCCGGTGGTGCTGGTGCTCGTCGCGGAGAACATCGGCCACGTGAAGTCGGTGTCTGCGATGACAGGGAAGGACCTCGACGACGTCACCGGCCGCGCACTGTTCGCCGACGGCTTGTCGACGATGATTGCCGGCTCGGGCGGCGGCTCCGGCACGACTACCTACGCGGAGAACATCGGCGTGATGGCGGCGACGAAGGTCTACTCGACGGCCGCGTACCTCATCGCGGCGCTGATGGCGATTGCGCTGTCGCTGCTGCCGAAGTTTGGGCAGCTCATCAACACGATCCCTGCGGGTGTGCTGGGCGGTGCGGCCACGGTGCTGTACGGCATGATCGGCATGCTGGGGGTGCGGATCTGGGTGCAGAACCGCGTGAGCTTCTCCGACCCCGTCAACCTCAACACCGCCGCCGTCGCCATGATCATCGCGATCGCCAACTTCACGTGGATGGCGGGCGACATGACGTTCGAGGGGATTGCGTTGGGATCGTTCGCGGCGATCGGTATCTACCATGCGATGCGCGGCATCGCGAAGTGGCGCGGCACCAAGTGGGAGCCTGTGAGCCCCGCGTCCGCGCCTGCTGGAAGCGAGCTAGAAGACCGCTGACAACGCAGACGACGGACGGCGCTGTTGCGGACTGAACTGGCTGTCGTAGATAGATGACAAAGGGCCTAATCGCGTTTGATCAGGCCCTTTGTCTGCGACCCCGATTGGATTCGAACCAACGACACCCGCTTTAGGAGAGCGGTGCTCTATCCAGCTGAGCTACGAGGTCAATGGCTAGATATTCTAGCGTGTTCGGAGAGGAGAGTTTCGACTCCGGTTGACACCCGGCCGGGTCCGGTGGTTGAGCCGCCCGCGCAGCGGGTGTGTCGAAACCGGAGCTGTGCATCTCGATACGGGCCTTCGGCCCTACTCGATGGTCGGTGGAGCCAGCCCGGTGGTTGAGTAGCGAGCGTAGCTCGCGTATCGAAACCCCGCTGCATCTCGATGCGCGCCTTCGGCGCTACTCGACGGTCGGTGGGGCCATCCCGGTGGTTGAGTAGCGAGCGTAGCTCGCGTATCGAAACCACATCGCATCTCGATACGGGCCTTCGACCCTACTCGATGGCCGGGTGTGAGGGGCGGCCTACTCGATGGTCGGGCGAGGCAGGGTGGGGGCGTCGGCCCGGCTAGGATCGAGGCGTAGCCGATGAAGGGAAGCAGTATGTCGACAGAAGGGCTTGAAGCAGCACGTCGGAAAATGGAGGAAGCCGGGGTCGCGGCGCCCGCCGTCGAAGTGTTCTCCAACTTCTACAAGCAACTCGAAAGCGGCGCCACCGGCATCATCCGGGAGGACTCCATCACGCCGCTCCTTGACCCGCCCGTGCTCGACGACGTAGAGATCAGCGACGACGACGCCCGCGCCGCGCTCGACAAGCTCGTCGTCATCAAACTCAACGGCGGGCTCGGCACGTCGATGGGCCTCGACCGCGCCAAAACTCTCCTCGAGGTGCGGGACGGCGAGAACTTCCTCGACCTCATCGCCAAGCAGGTGCTCTCAGCCCGCGAACGCTACGACGTGCGCCTCCCGCTGCTGTTCATGACGAGCTTCCGCACCGACGCCGACACCGTCGAATATCTCGCCAAGTACCCCGACCTCCCCGTCAGTGGGCTCCCGCTCACGTTCCTCCAGAACCAAGAGCCGAAGCTGCGCGCCGACGATTTCACCCCCGTCGAATGGCCGGCCGACCCGTCGCTCGAATGGTGTCCGCCCGGCCACGGTGACCTCTACCCAGCCCTGCAAGGATCCGGCGTGCTCGACCAGCTCATCGACGCCGGCTTCCGCTACGCCTGCGTCTCCAACGGCGACAACCTCGGCGCCGCCCCCGACGCGCGCATTGCCGGTTGGTTCGCGAACTCCGGCGCACCGTACGCCGCCGAGCTGTGCCGCCGCACCATCAACGACAAGAAGGGCGGACACCTCGCCATCCGCAAATCCGACGGGCAGCTCATCCTGCGTGACACCGCGCAGACCGCCCCGGAAGAGATGGACTACTTCACCGACGAGCACCGTCACCCGTTCTTCCACACCAACAACCTGTGGTTCGATCTCGTCCGTCTGCGCGACGCCCTCGTCGAGCGCAATTCGGTGCTCGGCCTCCCACTCATCCGCAACGAGAAGACCGTCGACCCCACCGACGCCAGCTCCACCCCCGTCATTCAAATCGAATCCGCCATGGGCGCAGCCATCGAAGTGTTCGACGGGGCCACGGCCATCTGCGTCGACCGCAGCCGCTTCCTTCCGGTGAAAACCACCAACGAGCTACTGCTGCTGCGCTCCGACGTGTACGAACTCGACGACGCCGGGCATCTCGTCGCGCAAACCGACAGCTCGCCAGAAATCTCGCTCGACAAGGACTTCTACAAGAAGATCGACGCCTTCGAGCAGCGTATCCCGCAAGCCCCTTCGTTGAAGGGCGCTACCCGTTTCGAGGTGCAGGGCGACTGGACGCTCGGGCGGGGGGTCACCGTCGTGGGCGATGTTTCGTTGCCCGACGAGGGTGCGGCGCGGCGGGTCGACGACGATGCCACCCTCGGTGACTGACGCCGACCAGATAGCCGTCGAGCTAGGGCGCGCCCTGACCGGCGAGGAGCTACCCCTCACCGCGGCAGACGCCGACGGTATCGCCTTCCAGCTCGCAGGACTGGGCTGGGACGCGAACCGCCTAGCCAGCGTGCGACAGCAGCGTCAGGACGCTGGCGAGCCCTGGCCTTTTCCCGCGCGCACCGACGCGGTAGCGCATGTCGGATTCGCCGCCTTTCATGCCAAGCTCATGCACCTTCGGGAGCACCTGGGCCTCACCGGTTTACAGCCGACGGCGACCGCCCAGCGCCCCTGGAACGCCGACGAGCGGCGCCTGGCCGCTGACCGTCCGCCGCACTGGGGCTGATAAACACAAACGAGGCGCCACCCTTTAGCGGGTAGCGCCTCGTTGAAGCGAAGACGGCTCAGGCGTGCTTGGCCTTGAGGAGATCGCGGATCTCGGCGAGCAGCGCCTCTTCAGCGGTGGGCTCGACTTCCTCTTCGATGACGTCCTTCTCGAAGCGCTTGCGAGCGTAGTTGTAGGGCTTCACGATGCCGAAGTAGATGACGAAGGAGAGGATCAGGAAGGACACGAGGGCGGTCAGAAACACGCCGACGCTGATGCCACCGGGGGCGAAACTCGAGAAGTTGGGAGTGCCGCCCAGCTTGCCGAGCAGGTCCATGATGACTGCGGTGAACGATTCGACGACAGTGGCGAAGGCGCCACCCATGATGAAGGCCACGGCAAGCTCAACGAGATTGCCGCGCATGATGAATTCCTTGAACCCCTGCATTGTTGCGCTTTCTGTATGCCGCCTGATGGCGGGAATGAATCAGGGCGCGCGAATCGTTTTGAGGCGACGTTGAAGTGGGCACGCGCCCCACTAGCCCCATCAAGATAGGTGATCTCTCAAGAAAAAACCAAATGTGCTTGTGCTATGGGCTTCCGATCACTACCGCGAGTTGCCCGCTTTGCCCGAGCGTGGCCACCGACGGCGCCAGCTCAGCTGTCACTTCCATGAGCACCATGCTCGACCCCTTCGCAGCCCCGACCGTCGAGGTGGGTGCGTTGGGCTGGGCGGCGACACGTGCTCGGCCGAGCACCTCGGGTCGCTCCCCAAGCGCCACCACCAGCTGTACCGCTGTGCCCGGCGTGAGTAGGTTGCGCAGGTCTTGGTCGGGTACGGACACCGGTACCAGCGCATGCCCCTCTTGCACGCTGCCGCCCTGGAGCAGCAGACCCTTCGTGAGCACCTGGCCTGCTTCTAACGCGACAGCCGTGTGCGTTCCGGCGGCGTCACCGGAGGAGTGCAGCGTTCCTTCAGTGAGCAGCGAAGCGGGGACGCGCACCGTCGTGAGGTGCTCCGGTGAGAGCGCCTCGCCGGCGGGCACGTCGGTAGCGAGTGCCACGACGAGTTCCCCGTCGGGCGGGCGTGCGCTAGCGACGGAGATGATGCCCGCGACGACGATCGCCGCGCACAGCGCGGCCACCACGCGGCGATGCCAGTTGATGAATGAACCAAGTCGGCGAAGGAGTTGCATGCCTTTACTATTGGCAACTCATCACCCGCCACGCCCGTTTTCCACAGGGTGAATTTGGTGGGTTTAGGTGGATGGTTTCGATACGCGGGCTTCGCCCGCTACTCAACCATCGGGGGTGGGCGTGGTTTCGATACGCGGGCTTCGCTCGCTACTCAACCATCGGGGGTGGGCGTGGTTTCGATACGCGGGCTTTGCCCGCTACTCAACCACCGGAGCAGCTGGTTCAACCACCGCAGGGGCGCTCAGCTCTCCGACGAAGTGGCGGCCGGCTTCGACTCAGACGCCTTCGGCTCAGCAGACTTGGACTCGGAGGCTTTCGACTTGGCAGACGTCGACGAGGGGCCTGTCGAGGGGCGCGAGTCAGTCTTGTAGAAACCAGAACCCTTAAACACGACGCCGACGGCGCTGAACACCTTCCGCAGATTGCCCTGGCACTCGGGGCACTCGGTGAGGGCGTCGTCGGTGAACTTCTGCTGCACCTCGAGATCGGCGTCGCAATCGTTGCAGTGGTATTGGTACTTGGGCACTGGATCCTCCGGAGAAACAAACGGGCCCAGTCTACGCCCAGAAGCGCAAATCAGCGCACCCACGCAACGCCCGCTTCCGTTACCCACCCATCGCACGGCACATCGTGGGGCTCGCGTGGGAGCGCGTCGCACACCTCCGCCTCGCGGGCCCACGCCAACACCGGCCCAATCCCGCGGTGGGCGAGCGCCCGGTCGTACCAGCCCCCGCCGACGCCCAATCTGTACCCCTCGCAGTCCACCCCCAAACACGAGGTGACAACCACATCTGCCTCCTCGAGCGACGCCGCCCCCAGGCGCGTACCCGTCGGTTCCGGAATACCGCGCCACGCCAGACGCATGGCGCCCCAGCCGTCGAATCGCGCCCAGTCCGGCTCACGGCGAAGCACCGGCAACCGCACCTCCCAGCCGCGCTCCACGAGCGCATCCACGAGCGCGACCGTGTCAGGCTCACCCTCGACACTCACATACGTCGCGCACACCCCGGGCTCTTCCGGAAGCCACGCAAGAAAGCGACGAAGCCGCTCGGCGTCCTCGCGCCGCAGGATTTCCGGCACGCGTTCTCGACGCGCCCGCGCGCGTAGTGCAGCCTTATCTGGTGTCACCCAACTATCGTATGGGGCATGGCTTGGTTTGGTCGTAAGCAGCAAGAACCCATCGAAGTGGAAGAGGTCGAGGCTCCGAGCCTGCCCGAACCACCCGCAAACAACGAGGCGGGTCTGCGCTCGATGCACGACCACATCGATTACCTCCTTGGCCTCGTCGAGCCGCTGCGACCCTTCGGCATGGGCCTGCTCGAAGCCTGGGATCAGGTGGTATGCGAAGACATCACCTCGCTCGTCGACGTGCCTCACCAGACCACGGCACTCGTCGAAGGGTACGCCGTGCGCGCCTCCGACCTCATCGACGACGACGGCAAGCGCGTCGAGACGATGATGCTCGCCGAAACTGAAGACGGTCGCCTCCCGTTTGGCGCGGTGCGACACGTCGCGTCGGGCGACCCCGTGCCGCCGGGCGCCACGGCAGTACTCCCGATGGTGTACGTCGCGCTGGAGGGCGACTTGGCCAGGGTGTTCGACACCGTAAAGGACGGCGAATATGTGCGCGTCGCCGGCGAGCACCTCCACGCCGGCGAGCAGCTCCTCAAGGAAGGCGACGTGCTCGACGACCGCTCCGTCGGCCTGCTGGCCAGCGCCGGCATCGACAAGGTCTTCGTCCGCCCGCGCCCGCGCGTGGTGATCGTCGGATCGGGCGAGGGACTCGTCGCGCCCGGTGCTCACGCCTCGGCGGACAGCAACTTCGACGCCAACTCCTTCCTCATCGCCGCCGCAGCCCGCGCGGCAGGCGCCCAGGTGTTCCACACCGTCGTCGGCTCCAACGATCACGACGAACTCCGCCAGGCGGTGACCGACCAGCTCATCCGCGCAGACCTCGTGATCTCCACCACGGGCGGACGCCGGGAAGACTACGAGGCGATGGCCGAGGTGATGTCCAGCATCGGCCTCGTCGACTCCGCAAAGGTGGCCATGACCCCCGGCCGGACGCAGACCTTCGGGCTCATCGGTGACGACAACATCCCCATGATCATGTTGCCGGGCAACCCCGTGAGCGCCTACGTCTCGTTCCAGGCCTTCGGCTGGCCGCTCATTCGCAAGCTCGCCGGCGCCGACCCGCGTCGCCCCCTCCTGCGCGGTATCGCCGCTCACGGTATGCGCTCCACCGAGGGTCAAACGCACCTGCTCCGCGCGCGGGTCTCCAGAGAATCTGGCATCAACCGCGTCACACCTGTCTCGGATCCGCACGCGCTCACCGAACTCGCGCAGACGAACGTGCTTGTGCTGCTCGACGAGCACACCGCCGCCGCAAACGCCGGCACCAGCGTGCAGTACTGGCAGCTCGACGAGCTCAACTGACCCGCCCGATGTACGATTTCCGCGACGCGCCAGCCGAGGTCACAGCCGAATCACGATTGACCCTCTAGCGTGGCAGCATGCTCGCCGGACTCATCATTGCCACCCTGCTCGTGGTGTGTTTGGCATTCGCTATTCCGTGGATCTCAAATCAGCGCACCAGCCCTGACGACATCGCTGAAGAACCGACGGAGCGCTTCTCCCAATCGCTGCGGATCTTTACCGGCGACGACGCTGACTACGGCGATCCCGCCGCGGTGTCGACGCCGCTCACCCGCGCCTCGGAACGCTACGGGCTGAAGATGGCCGCGCAGCAGGCAGCACGTCGCCGCCTCACTGTCATGGCGACGCTGTGCGTGATCGCGATGGTCCTCGGCGTACTCGGCGGCTTCGGTGTCGTTGCCTGGTGGGCCTTCCTCATTCCGGCCGCGCTGGTGGTTACGTTCATCGGCGTCGCGCGGTTCACCGTCGTGAAGATGCACCGACGGATGGACGCCCACGCGGCACGGATCGACGCCGGATTCAGCGACGACGAGGCCACCGAGGTGATTGAGGTCGTCGAGGAATCTGCCGAATCCACCGAGTTCTCCATCGACCTCAGCGCGCCATCGGAGCACGGCGTGTTCTGGGATCCGGTGCCCGTCACCGCGCCCACCTACGTGCAGAAGCCGCTGATGCCACGCACGGTGCGCACCATCGACCTCTCCGCGCCCGTCGTCGCGAGCACCCCGCTGGTGCCCACCGCCGACGAGCCCGGCGCACCCGTCGCGGAAGAATCAGCTGAGCTGCCTCGCGCCATGGGCGAGTAACTCCCGGCGAGCAACGCCAGCCTAGAGTTCGCCCCGTTCCCGTGGCGATACATTCCACGGCTGGGGCTACAGATGAGAGAGCCTGCCCACACGATCAGGGTTGATTGGGGAGCTGACCCTGTGCGTGCGAAGTGCTCTTGCGGATACGCCGGGGTGTACGCAGCATCCAAACGATGGCTACGAGAATGAACAGAATGCCATCAATGAGTGCCATGGTTACCGATGTGGGTAGCTCGGCTTGCCATGCAATTGCGAATCCAGCAATGGCGCTGAATACGGCAGTAATGATTGTTGCTGGGATAACGCTGCGGATGTCGCGGGTAATGAGTAGCGCTGTTGCTGCTGGGCAAATCATCAACGCTACGACGAGAATTGACCCGGCAACGCTGAATGCGGTGACTACGGTCAAGGCGACGAGAGTCATGAACACGTTGTCGATACGTCGAACAGGCATGCCGATGGAGCGAGCATACTGGGGGTCGAAGATTGCGGTGCATAGCACTTGTCGGTATCGCGCTATGAAGGCAATGTTCAAGACTGAGACGCCAATCAATGTCCACATGGCGCGCGGCCCAATGCTGACTCCGTCGATGAAGATGTGTTGCGAGCGTAGAGCCATCAGGTTGAGGTCACCAGCCAACACTGTTTCCGTGCAGATATGGGTGTTGGAATAGGTGGTCGACAGCAGAAGAACGCCGAGTGAAAACAAGGCAGGGAAAAGGACGCCTTGGTCTGCTTCTCCAATGAGCAGGCTGGCCCGACGTAGCCAGTTTGAACACCACACTATGGCAAGTCCCATGAGTGTGGCGAGGACAATCATGAGCGGCGATTGAAGGGTTCCTGTGATCACCACTCCCATGACAATTCCTGGCAGCACCGCATGTGACATCGCATCTACCAACATGGATTGCTTTCGGAGCACAACGAAGACCCCAGGAAGCGAACATGCTACTGAGGTAACAACGGCGAGTAAGAACGCAGACGCGATGAAACTCATCGTGGGTCACCTGTGCCTCGAATCGCTACGCGTTGGCTCGCCTCGTCGCTGGGCCCATCCGCGGCGCTGGGAATTGTAGCCTTGCGCCTGCGAGGAGAAACGAGTATCGCTACAACGAATACTCCAAACAGGAGTAGTACAACAATCGGGCCGGTGGGAACATTTCCAGCACTAACGGAGAGATACGTTCCCACACCTCCGGCCAGGGCACCAATAACTCCTGACCCCAACGCCATGTGTGCCATGGAGCTGGCGAATTGGTGGCATATTGCTGCCGGAAGGATGGCAAAAGCGATCATGAGGATCATGCCGACACTTTTGATTCCTGCAACGATAGCGAGTGTCACGCATATCATGAGAATGGGGTTGACGATAGATGGGCGTAAGCCATACATGCGAGCCGCCACTGGGTCGAAGATGCAGATCTTGAATTCCTTCCATAACACCACCAGCACCATCAACACGACGACTGATAACCACACTATTGTGTGCAGATCAGCGGCTCGGGTGGTTGCAGCGTTGCCAAAGATGTAATCCGAGAGCCCCGCACGTCCTCTTAGCCGAGAGTGACCGATGATGTAAAGGAGGCATAAGCCTCCTCCATAGAACAGAGCCAGGGACACCGCCATCGCTGCGTCCGCGCTGATAGGAGTGCGGTCGCTGATCCACGAGGTAATCCACACCGATAGGAATGCAGAGAGGGCAGCGCCCAGGATTAAGACTGGAATAGAGCGCCCGTTGATCCCGAGCACGGCTTCTGCGACGATGAATGCGCAGGCGACGCCGAAGATTGCTGAATGACCCATCACGTCGGACATCAGTGATTGCCGACGCAGGTAGAGCAGCGAGCCGAATACTCCAGCTAGGAGTCCTGCGAGGATAACAGCGAAGAAGGTGGTCCGGTAGCCATACGTCGAGAAGAACTCCGTTATCGGTATGAAGTGCAGGTCACCCATCGCAGCCCTTCAGCATTTCGGGGGCAATCCCGTAAGCGTTTGCAAGATGTTCCGGTGAGAGCACATCGTCGATAGCCCCAGTTGCTTGGACCGAACCAGCGGAGAGCAGCGTGGCTTGGTCGCAAAACCCACCGATACTTGAGATGTCATGGTGCACGATCATGACCGTCTTGCCCTGCGTGGCCACGTCCTGGAGGACGCTCCGGATCACGGATTCGGAGGCGATGTCTACCCCTGCGAATGGCTCGTCCATCATCAGCAGGTCACTTCCCTGAGCGAGCGTGCGTGCCACAAACACGCGCTGCTTCTGTCCGCCCGAGAGTGCTGATATATGTCTATCCGCGACGTCGGTCAGTCCCACGCGTTCCATCGCGGATGCGGCAGCCTTTCGCTCCGTGCGCCCCGGACGTCGCACCCAACCTAATCGTGGGAATGTCCCCATCAGGACTACGTCTTTCACCTTGATTGGGAAGTCCCACTCAACGCTGGCTGTCTGTGGCATGTAGGCAACACGCCTGCGTGCATGCTCCAAGGGCTTTCCAAAGAACGTGACAGTTCCTGTTGCGCCTGGGAGGAGACCGAGGGCCGCTTTCAGTAGCGTTGATTTTCCTGATCCGTTCGGTCCGATGATGGCATGAACTGACCCAGCCTCAACGTCGAGATTCGCATCGACTAATGCCATGGTTTGCTGATAACCCGCGCTCACGCCCCGCATTTTGAAAGGAGCATCCAAGACACTCACCTGCCTTTCGATGGCGCTGCGCGCCATACGCAAGCCTGTTGTGCGGCGGAGTGTTGCCCGCACGCACAACAGGCTTTGTATTCGTCCCGGTTCTGCGTTATCGAAGCGCCTCGCCAATTACTTCGATGTTCGACTTAAACGCTCCCAGGTAGGTATCGGTTGGGGCGGACTCTCCCAACGTGTCGGCGAATAGCTCTGTGTCCGCCACTTCGACGTCTCCTCCCTTGGCTCGCACGGACTCCTTCAAGTGCTGGATCGCCTCTGGGTTCTTGAGATTGTCTTGGAAAATGACCTTGACTTCGTGCTGGACAATCAACTCAGCGAGATCGTTCAGCTCAGCCGCTGAGATCTGAGATTCAGATGTGACAAGGTCCGTGGCGTGCACGTCGATCTTGTAGGTGGCGCCGAGGTAGTTGAACGCATCATGACCAGTGATAAGAATGCGCTTATGCTCCGGAATCTGGGCGAATTTCTTCATCGCCTCTTCGTGAGCGTCCTGGATTTCGGACTTGTATTTCTTCGCATTGTCGGCGTAGGTGCTGGCGTTATCCGGATCTATGTCGGAGAGTTTGTCCGCGATCGAATCCACGACGTAGTTCCACAGTAACGGTGAGTTCCAGACGTGCGGGTCGTGCCCTTGCGTTCCGTCGTCGTTCTCCCACGGCAGCAGGTCTTTTTCTGGGATGGCCTCAGCTGCCGGTAGCGACTTATCACCGAGTGAATCAAAGTGCTCCATCATTCGGTGTTCCATATCGTGACTCGTCCACACGACGAGATCAGCGCTGTCAACCTTCTGGATGTCAGCGGTCGTCAGCTCTTGCGTGTGTGGGTCTCCGCCAGGGGCGACGAGCGTCGTCACCTCAATATCTGGAGCGATGTTGTGAATGGCATCGGTCAGGTATCCCGTCGAGGAGACGACGTCGAGTCCATCCCCGTCACCGTTGCTGCCAGACGAACACCCCGCCAACGTTGCCGTCGCACATGCAGCAGCCACCAGCGCACCGACACAACGATTCATTCTCACGTTACTCTCCCAAACCTTCCACCGGGTCTCTCTTACGACGGACCGTCCGTCGTAAACTTAGGTTAGGCTTACCTAAATATCGTGTCAAGATTGGGTGTGCTGCCCGCTGGTTCCTGTCGACGACGCAGCGCCGCTGTCGATACAAACCAACGCCATACACAAACAACTGGGGCGGGCCCCCCCCGGGGGTTGCGCCCCCCACGTGTTAGC
>JAEZVO010000083.1 GCA_023443125.1 Actinomycetes bacterium | reverse complement strand
CCCCCCCCCCCCCCCCCCCCCCCAAACCCCCGGGGCGCCCCCCACTGCCGTGATCGACGAAGTCAGTCCTTCTTGTCGAACTTTTCGGTAATGTTGTTGAAGGTCTCAGCAGCCTTCTCCTTGAGGTCTTCTACGCCCTGCTTGGCCTTCGCGCCGAGCTGATCGAGCTTGCCTTCGGACTGCAGCTGCTCGTTATCGGTGGCCTCACCGATGCCTTCCTTGGCCTGACCCTTGAGGTCTTCAGCCTGGTTCTTGATGTCGTCTCCGAGTCCCATGGAATCTCCTTTCGTCGAGGTGGTCAGTCGCCACCATCGCCGTTCAGCTTACAACCCCCGGCCAATACGCGGCGGTCGTTGCAGATGAGGCCGACGGGGGAGTCCAGTAGACTATCCTTCGGCCTGATACGGGTTCAGTCGAATGAAAGGCATATCGTGGTTGCAGTTTCCACCAACGATCTCAAAAACGGCATGGTGCTCGACCTCGACGGTCAGCTCTGGCAAGTGACGTGGTTCCAGCACCACAAGCCTGGCAAGGGCAACACCGTCGTGCGCTCGAAGCTGAAGGCAGTCCTGTCGGGTAAAACCGTGGACAAGACGTTCAACGCTGACACCAAGGTGGAAATGGCGACGGTCGATCGGCGCGCGATGCAGTACCTCTACATCGACGGTTCCGATTACGTCTTCATGGACAACGACACCTACGACCAGATCTACGTTCCAGAAACCACCGTCGGTGATGCCAAGGACTACATGCTGGAAAACCAGGACGCCATCGTCGCGCTGCACGATGGCACCCCGCTCTTCGTGGAACTGCCCGCGTCGGTAGAACTCGAAATCACCTACACCGAGCCCGGCCTGCAGGGCGACCGCTCCACGGGCGGCACCAAGCCTGCCACCCTCGAGACCGGCAAACAGATTCAGGTGCCCTTGTTCATCACCCAGGGCGAGCGCGTCAAGGTGGATACCCGCGACGGCTCCTACCTCGGTCGCGTCTGACCGTGGCCGACGTCGATCCCCGCTTCTCGACGCAGACGAAGGCCCGCAAATCCGCACTGGACATCCTGTTCCAGGCGGACGCGCGGGGTCTCAGCGTTCGCGATGTGCTGGAACAGCAGCGCGATCTGGCAGAACATCCGCTGCGCGAACTCACCGTCGCCATCGTCGAAGGTGTGGCCGAGCATCAGCTCGCCATCGATCAGCGCATTGCGGAGTGCTGCACCAATGGGTGGACGCTCGAGCGTATGCCACGTGTTGACCGCAATCTCGCCCGCATGGCTATTTTCGAGATCGACCACACGGATACTCCCGACGCTGTCGTAGTGTCGGAGGTCATGGAGCTTGCTTCATGGCTGTCGACGAACGAGTCGCCAGCGTTCCTCAATGGCCTGCTCGGGCAGGCAGTGAGGACGACCGCCGAGTAAGGAACGGAAGGTGACCATGCGCCCTGTATTTCTCGTACTAGAAGACGGCCGAACGTTTCGGGGTTCGAGCTTTGGGCGAGACCGAGAGGCGTATGGCCCCTTGAGTGCGTGCACGGCGATGGTCGGGTACCAGGAGGCCCTCACCGACCCCGACGCCGCAGGATCGATCCTCATGTTCACCACGCCGCACATTGGCAACACTGGTTGGAACGACGAGGATTCCCGCTCGGAGCGCATCCAGGCCTCCGCTGTTGTGATTCGTGACAAGGTCTCCCAGCCGTCGAACTTCCGCTCTACGAGAAGCTTTGAAGAGGCTCTCATCGCCGACGACATCGTCGCCCTCACGGAGATTGACACTCGTGCGCTGATGCGTCACCTGAGCGACCATGGCCCCCTGTGGGGCGCGGTGACAACGCGCACCGATACCGACGCTGTCTTGGCTGAACTGCGCGCTCGAAAGGATGCCTGATGCCTCGTCGCAACGATATTTCCACTATTCTCGTGATCGGATCCGGGCCGATCGTCATTGGTCAAGCCTGTGAGTTCGACTATTCCGGCACGCAGGCCTGTCGTGTGCTCCGCAGTGAGGGCTACCGGGTAGTGCTGGTGAACTCCAACCCGGCGACGATCATGACGGACCCCGACTTCGCGGACGCGACGTACGTCGAACCCATTACGCCGGAGTTCGTCGAGCAGGTGATTGCCAAGGAACGCCCCGACGCGCTGCTGGCTACCCTCGGCGGTCAAACCGCGCTCAACACCGCCGTCAAGTTGCACGAAACCGGTGTGCTGGAGCGCTATGGCGTCGAACTCATTGGCGCCTCCGTCGAAGCAATTCAGCGCGGTGAAGACCGCGACGAGTTCAAACACATCATCGAGAGCATGGATTACATCGACGGCGGCGCGCCCGAGGTGGCGCGTTCTGTGAGCTGCCACTCGATGGACGAAGTGCTCAGCGCCGCAGATGATCTCGGCTACCCGGTGGTCGTGCGCCCCAGCTTCACGATGGGCGGCGTGGGTTCGGGGTTCGCCCACAACGAGGACGAACTGCGCTCGATTGCAGGCGCTGGCCTGGCGGCGAGCCCCGTCACCGAGGTGCTGATCGAGGAGTCGGTACTCGGCTGGAAGGAGCTCGAGCTGGAGCTCATGCGTGACAGCGCCGACAACATCGTCACCGTCTGCACCATCGAGAATCTCGACCCGATGGGCGTGCACACTGGCGACTCGATCACCGTCGCGCCGGCCCTCACGCTGACGGCACCCGAGGTTGAACGGATGTGCGCCATTGGCCACGGCATCATCCGTGACGTCGGCGTCGAGTCCGGTGGATGTAACATTCAGTTCGCGATCAACCCCGATGACGGCCGCATGGTTGTCATCGAGATGAATCCGCGCGTTTCACGCAGTTCTGCGCTGGCGTCGAAGGCGACGGGATACCCCATTGCCAAGATTGCCGCCAAGGTTGCCGTCGGGTACACGCTCGACGAGATCACCAACGACATGACCGGCGTGACGACCGCGCTTGAGGAACCCACCGTCGACTATGTGATCGTGAAAGCGCCCCGGTTTGCGTTCGAGAAGTTCCCGGCCGCGGATTCCACCCTCACCACACACATGAAGTCCGTCGGCGAGACGATGGGCATTGGCCGAACGTTTCCTGAAGCGCTGGGTAAAGCACTGCGTTCGCTCGAGAGCGCTGAAGCGCCCTTCGACTTCGTATCCGAGCCTCGCCCCCTCGATGAGTTGTTGCCGCTGCTCGTGCGCCCGCACGACGGCAGGTTGCAGGCGGTGATGGAGGCCCTGCGCGCTGGGGCCAGCGCCGAGCAGGTGTTCGACGCCACCAAGATTGACCCGTGGTTCATCGACCAGCTCCTGCTTGTGCTCGACATGGCGAACCAGATTCGAGATGCCGACGAACTCACACCTGCATTGTTGGGGCAGGCCAAACGACTCGGTATCTCCGACGAGCAGATCGCCCAGCTGCGATCCATCAAGCCAGATGTCGTGCGTGGGGTGCGTCACGCACTCGGCATCCGCCCCGCCTACAAGATGGTGGACACGTGCGCCGGCGCTCACCCCTCCCGCACGCCATACCTCTACTCGACGTACGAGCAGGAGTCTGAGGTGCCATCGCGCACCAAGGAGGCCGTCCTCATTCTTGGATCCGGCCCGAACCGGATCGGACAAGGCATCGAGTTCGACTACTCCTGCGTCCATGCCGTGCAGGCGCTGCGCGAGGCCGGATACGAAACCGTCATGATCAACTGCAACCCGGAGACGGTCTCCACCGACTACGACACCGCCGATCGGCTCTACTTCGAGCCGCTGACCATCGAAGATGTGCTGGAGATTTATCATGCGGAGGCGCAGGCCGGCCCCGTCGCGGGCGTCATCTGCCAGCTCGGTGGGCAAACGCCGCTCGGGCTTGCCCAAGCGTTGAAGGACGCAGGCCTTCCCATCGTCGGAACGAGCCCCGAGGCTATCGACCTGGCGGAGGAGCGCGGCGCGTTCGGGCGCGTGCTCGCTGCCGCGCAGTTGATGACCCCGAAGCATGGGATGGCGCACAGCCAGGCGGAGGCCCGGGCCATCGCCGCCGAAATTGGGTACCCGGTCCTCGTACGGCCCAGTTACGTACTCGGCGGCCGGGGTATGAAGATTGTGTACAACGACACCGCACTCGACACGTACATCGCCGAAGCCGCGAGAGTCAGCGACGATCAACCCGTGCTCGTCGACCGCTTCTTGGCTGACGCCGTCGAGATCGACGTCGATGCGCTCTACGACGGGCAGGAGCTCTTCGTGGGCGGCATCATGGAACACATCGAGGAAGCAGGCGTCCATTCCGGCGACTCTGCCTGCGTGCTGCCGCCGATCACGCTGTCCGACGCCGCCACAGAACAGATCTGGACCGCCACCGAAGCAATCGCCAAGGGGGTAGGGGTACGAGGGCTCATCAACATCCAGTTCGCGCTCCAGGGCGATACGCTCTACGTGCTCGAAGCCAACCCTCGTGCCTCGCGCACCGTGCCGTTCGTTTCCAAGGCCACCAACACGTCGCTGGCCAAGGCAGCTGCGTTGATCATGCTGGGCCGCAGTATCGACGAACTGCGAGCCCAGGAGTGGCTGCCCAAGGACGGCGACGGAGCATTCCCGAGGCCTGGGGTACCCGTCGCTGTGAAGGAAGCGGTGATGCCGTTCAATCGTTTCCGTACGAGTTCTGGCGGCTTCGTGGACACGGTGCTAGGCCCGGAAATGCGATCGACCGGTGAGGTCATGGGCCTGTCTGACACCTTCGGTACGGCGTACGCCAAGAGCCAAGCCGCTGGTGGCTGGGCGTTGCCAGATCGAGGGACGATCTTCGCGTCGATCGCCGATCGCGACAAGCGCAACGCCATCTGGCCACTGCGCAGGTTCGCCGACCTGGGCTTCAAGGTGCTCGCTACGCGCGGTACCGCATCGGTGCTGCGTCGCAACGGCGTGGCGTGTGAAGAGGTGCGCAAGATGTCCGAATCCGACGGCACAGGACCGAGCATCGTCGACCTCATCACAGACGGCAAGATCGATCTGATCTTCAACACCCCAGGCGGCGGGGCGACGGGGGAGAGCACCCGCGAGGCGGGCTACTCCATCCGCACCGCCGCAGTGCTGGCAGATATTCCCTTGATTACGACGGTGCCTGGCCTCGCGGCAGCTGCCCAGGGCATCGAGGCGAAGCAGCGGGGCGAAGTCGGCATCAAATCGCTGCAGGATTGGAGCCGGTGATGCGCCCCAGCACCCACCTGCTGCGCGACGGTTACCGACTCGTTCGCCCACTGCTGCGGCGGTGGGACGCAGACCGCGCGCAGGAGGCCGTCGTCGATGCACTCGGGGCGCTGGGCGCACGGCGCAGCGCGGTCGAATCGAACCCTGTCACGGTGGCGGGCATCCGTTTCCCGAATCGCGTCGGGCTGGCATCGGGCATCGACCGGGACGGCATCGCTGCCCGCGCCTGGGCACATCTCGGGTTTGGGTTTGCGGAGTTCGGCACCGTCACCGCCAAGCCGCACATCGCTGGAGACACCCGGGAACTCGGCTTTCACAATGCCGGGGCCGAAGCTCTCGCCATGCGCCTTCGCGGGTACGACATCGCGCGAGGAAACCGGGCGGCAGGAATCCCATTCGGTGTGTCGATCGCGCGCAGTCACGCGGCGGCATGGCCGGACGCCGTCGACGACCTCATCCACGCTCTGCAGATGGTTGCCCCAGTTGCGGACTACGTCGCGCTCACGCTTGCTGACCCAGGAGCGCACCGGCCAACAACGTTGCTCGATAACGGTCATCTGGAGGGCGTTCTGAACGCGTTAGTCCGTGAGGCCGCTGAACTCGACGATCTTCCCATCTTCGTGAGCGTGCCGTCCGACGTGGATGCCACCCGGCGCGATGAGTTGCTCAGCATCATCTCTGGGGCTGGCGTGGCTGGCATCGTCGCGGGTGTTCCTGGCGAGCGGAACGCTGAGCGCGCGGTGAGGTTCGTCGATGGCGTGGCTAGTCGCGTCGAGTTGCCGGTAGTTGGACTCGGCGGCATCCTCACACCGCGTGACGCCGCCCGCATGTTCGACGCCGGCGCCCAGCTCATCCAGCTCTCCACGGGCCTCGCCGACGAAGGCCCCGCCCTCGTGCGCGGTATCCATGAGTGGGAGGGGCGGTGATGGGGAGCAACTCGTTCTTAGCGCGCGTACACATTTTGTTCCCCGCGAACGTGGCAGCTTCGGATTTTTTTGGTGTGTGCCGTGCTGCGCAAACGACCCTATTCCACGCTAGCGTAGTTTTCTAAATCAATTTGATTCGTTCATATTGAGTAGCCAACCTCGGGTAACAAGATTGGAGAACCCTATGGCGATCCCCAAGCTCAGCAGTGAGCAGCTTGCAGCTGCCCGTGCCTCTGCCACTGAGGCGCGCCGTATCCGTGCGGAGCTGAAAGAGCAGGTTAAGAACCAGGAACTCTCATTCAATGAGGCGCTCGCCAAGGCCAAGCAGGACGAGGTGCTCTCACGCATCAAAGTCGTCGACTTGTTGCGGGCCGTGCCGCGCGTGGGCATCACGCGTGCCACTGAAATCCTCGAACAAGCGGACATCGCGGTCACCCGTCGAATTCGGGGCCTTGGTCACCATCAGATTCAGCGACTGGAGCAGCTGCTTCGCTGAGGCAACTATGCTGAAGCAATGACTCCCGCTCAGCTCTGGATCATCTCAGGGCCAAGCGCGGTGGGCAAAGGCACTGTCTGCGCCCATTTGCGCTCCCTCCACGATGAACCGTTCTATTCCGTATCGTGTACCACCCGTGAGCCCAGGCCGGGCGAAGTCCCCGGCGAAAGCTATCACTTCGTGAGCGACGAGCAGTTTGATGCACTCATCACTGAGGATCAACTGCTCGAGTGGGCAACGGTGCACGGCACCCATCGCTACGGAACCCCGCGCGTGCCCGTCGAAGAGGCCATCGCCGCCGGGCGGCACGTCATTTTGGAGATCGATCTGCAGGGGGCCAGGCAGGTCAAAGCGCACATGCCCGAGGCTCAGCTCGTGTTTCTCGAGCCACCGTCGTGGGATGAGTTAGTTCGACGCCTGGTGGGTCGTGGCACGGAAGACGAAGCCACCCGCGCCCGTCGCCTCGAGACCGCGAAGCTGGAACTCGCCAGCGTGGAGGAAGCGGATCACCGCATCGTCAACGCGTCGGTCGAGGAAACCGTCGATCATTTGGTAGCATTGCTGGGATTGTGATCAGCCCCAAGTAGAAGGTCACCTCATTGAACACCGTTGAAGGAATTACGAACCCGCCCGTCGACGAGCTGCTCGAGCACGTCGATTCTAAGTACCGTCTCGTTTTGTTCGCCGCGAAGCGCGCGCGTCAGATCAACGCGTACTACTCCCAGCTCGGCGAAGGCCTTCTGGAGAACGTGGGGCCGCTGGTGTCGGCCGCGCCAGAAGACAAGCCTCTCAGCATTGCGTTGCGCGAAATCAATGAGGGTCTGCTGCAGCACAGCGAGTTCGACCCCGAAACTGAACCCGCCGTGGTGCCTGCCGACGATCTCACCTCGTTCGATTTCGTGAATCCCTTCGACGAAGGCGACGCCGAGCAGAGCACGGACGCGGACGCCTGATCCCTTCAGGCCATGAATGATTTCCCGGTATCCGGCCGGGTTTGGCGGCTTGTTGCCGCCGCAAAAACCACTCAAGCGGCTTGTCGCCGCAGAAGGAGCTCGCTTCATGAGCCGTCTATTCACTTCCGAATCGGTGACGGAAGGTCACCCGGATAAAATCGCAGATTCCATCTCCGACGCCGTCCTCGATGCGCTTTTGACTCACGACCCCGGCGCGCGGGTGGCCGTCGAGACACTCATCACCACTGGTTTGGTGGTAGTGGCAGGCGAGGTCACCACACAGGCCTATGCCAACGTCGCCGACATCGTGCGACAGCGCGTCACTGAGATTGGCTACAACTCCTCCAAGGTTGGCTTTGACGGCGCCTCCTGCGGCGTGTCAGTGGCCATCGGATCTCAGTCACCAGACATCGCGCAGGGCGTCGACAACGCGTGGGAAGCACGCCAGGGAGACGCTGAGGCGTACGCGAAACAGGGCGCTGGCGACCAGGGGCTCATGTTCGGGTACGCCTGCAACGAGACCGCGACGCTCATGCCGCAGCCCATCGACATCGCGCACCGTCTTGCAGAGCGCTTGGCAGAGGTGCGCAAGACGGAAGAGCTGCCCTACCTCCGTCCCGACGGCAAAACCCAGGTGACGGTGCGCTACGACGATGACGGCAAGCCGGCCGGCGTCGACACCGTCGTTGTGTCAACACAGCACCATCCTGACGCCGATCTCGAATCGCGCATTCGGCCCGATATTGAGCGCCTGGTCATTGCCCCCGTGCTCGAACGCTATGGCTACGGCACGTCTGCGCCGCGCATCCTGGTAAACCCGACCGGCAAGTTCGTCATCGGTGGGCCCATGAGCGACGCCGGGCTCACCGGCCGCAAGATCATCGTCGATACCTATGGCGGCATGGCTCGCCACGGTGGAGGCGCCTTTTCCGGTAAGGACCCGTCGAAGGTCGACCGATCTGCCGCCTACGCACTGCGTTGGGTGGCCAAGAATGTGGTCGCCGCTGGACTGGCAGACAAGGTTGAGGCTCAGCTGGCCTACGCCATCGGCAAGGCCGAACCCGTGGGGTTCTATATCGACACGTTCGGCACGGGAGCCGTGCCCGAGGCGCAGATTGAGCAAGCCGTGCTCGACGTGTTCGATCTGCGGCCCGCCGCGATCATCCACGACCTAGATCTGCTGCGGCCCATGTACTCGAACGTGTGCGTCTACGGGCACTTCGGACGCGAGATTCCGGCAGCGACGTGGGAGCGCATCGATCGTGCCGAGCAGCTGGCGGCGGCGGTCAGGGGCTAGCTCGAATGTCTCTTCCGCTGGTCGAGGCGCCGGGGCTGACGGTGGCGCGCGTCGCCGTCGACACTCCGCTGGCTCACCTCGACCGGCTCTTCGATTACGCCATCCCGCCGTCGCTCGAAGACCAGGTGGTGCCCGGTTGCCGAGTGAAGGTGCGCTTCGCTGGATTGCTGCGTGACGGGTGGGTCGTCGAAGTGGGGGAGAACAGCGCCTTCGACGGCGAACTCGAACGCGTATCGAAAGTAGTGTCCTCCGAACCCGTGCTGACGGCTGCGACGCACAAGCTCGTCCGGGCAGTGGCCGACCATTACGCGGGTGTGTGGTGGGATGTGGCCCGGCTCGCGATCCCTCCGAGGCATTCCACGACGGAGAAGGCGCCGCAGCGCGCATGGCCACAGCCCACGCAGCCGGACGTCGCGAGCGTTCTTGAGCAGTACCCTGCCGGCGACGGGTTCCTGGCGGCCCTCCGCGAGGGCGGGGCTCCGCGGGCGCACTGGCAGGCGGCTCCCGTCGCGGCGCCAGGGGATGCCGTCGACGGTGCCATCGAGGCGGCCGCGGCGTGCCTCGAATCGCAGCGCGACGTCATCATTGTGGTGCCGACGGCGCGCGCACTCGAGGATGCGCTGCCCCGGCTGCGGGATGCCTTTGGAACGCAAGCGGTGGCGATCCTCTCGTCGGATCAGGGACGCGGCCCGCGCTACCGCAACTACCTGGCTCTCACCCGTGGTGAGGCCCACATCGTCGTCGGCACGCGCAGCGCCGTGTTCGCTCCCGTACAGCGTCCTGGCCTGCTCATCATCCTGGACGAAGGCAGCGACCATCACGTCGAGCAACGCTCTCCGTATTTCCACGCCCGCACTGTCGCTATCCTGCGAGCGTCGCTCGAACGATGCGCGTTGATGCTCGTCGGACATGCCCGGTCGGTAGACGCGCAAGCACTCATCGAACGCGGCTGGATGCACGAGATCCGGCTCGCTCCCACCGAGCTGCGTCGCATCGTTCCGCAGATGCGCACCATCAGCGACGAAAACCGTCACCGCGACCCGACCGCGGCCAAGCTGCGCATCCCGTCCACTGCCTTCCAGTTCCTGCGCGCTCAGCTTCCCGAAGGGCCGGTGCTGGTGCAGGTGCCAATGCGCGGACACTCGGCGGCGCTGGCCTGCGAACGCTGCCGCAACCTCGCCAGATGTCCTCAGTGCGAGTCGATGCTGCGGGCGCGCCGGGCGAACGAGCCCGTGTGCGGCATGTGTGGCTTCCGTCCCGTCCGCTGGGAATGCAGCACGTGTCATGCGACTCAGCTGCGCACGCCGCTGCCGGGGGCGACGCGCACCGCAGAAGAGCTTGCCCGCGCCTTTCCTGGCGTGCTTTCACTCAACAGCTCCGCTGAGCGGATGCGTGACGAGGCGCCCAACGAGCCCGCGATCGTCGTTGCAACACCCGGCGCCGAACCACGTGTCGACGGTGGATATTCCGGGCTGCTCATCTTGGACGCCGACGCGACACTGAGCCGGGCTGATGTGCGAGCTCCCGAGGAAGCTATCCGACGGTGGACCAACGCGCTCGCGCTCGTGCGGCCACCAGCGGATCACGGGCGGGCGTTGATCGTCGGAGCACATCTGCACCCAGCGGTACAGGCGATGGCCCGCTGCGACGCCGTCGGTTTTGCCGCTCGTGAACTCGTCGAACGCCAGGATGCTCGGCTGTCACCTGCGGTGAGGATGGCGCGTGTCACCGGAGAGTCCGACGCGGTGCGCGCCTTCCTCGGCAATGCGTCGTGGGACGGTGCGGAGGTGCTGGGCCCCACCGAAATCGGCCACGAACAGTGGGCGGCCCTGCTGCGCGCTGATATGGCGAACGGGCGCGAGTTCATTGCCCAAGTGAAATCCGCTGCGGCTATTCGTTCGGCGAAGAAGCAGGGCGGGGTGTTGAATTATCAGGTCGATCCTAAGGTGATGGCATGAGAATCGTATTTGCGGGAACCCCCGACGTGGCCGTGCCCTCGCTCGACGCGCTCGTGCAGTCGTCGCACGAGGTTGTTGGCGTTGTTACACGCCCGGATGCGCCGGCCGGGCGCGGACGCAAGCTCACCCCTTCGCCGGTGGCTGCGCGCGCTGAGGAGCTCGAGCTTCCCGTGCTGAAGCCCGTTCACCCGCGCGACGAGCAGTTCCAGGCCGCGCTGCGCGCGCTCGATCCCGACGCGTGCGCGGTGGTGGCCTACGGTGCGCTGCTGCCGCAGTCGGCCCTCGATATTCCTGCCCAGGGCTGGATCAATCTGCACTTCTCCGTGCTCCCGCGCTGGCGAGGCGCCGCACCAGTCCAGCGCGCGATCATGGCGGGGGATAGCGAGACGGGCACCACCTGCTTCCGTATCGTCTCCGCACTCGATGCGGGGCCCATCTTCGACGTGGAACGCCACCCCATGCCCGAAGCGACGGCCGGTGAATTGCTGGCGCAGCTGGCTGACTCGGGCGCGGTACAGCTCGTGAGGGTCATGGATGCCATTGCCCAAGGTGCGAAGCCCGAGGAACAGCCCAGCGACGGGATCACCGTCGCATCGAAGCTGACGGTTGATGAGGCGCGCATCGACTTTCATCGTCCAGCAGAGGAAGTGCGCAATCACGTGCTCGGCTGCTCGCCCGACCCGGGGGCGTGGTGCATGGACGGCGACGCCCGGTTGAAGGTATTTCGTGCTCGGCTCGCCTCTGACGTGGAAGCTGAACCCGGGGCGTTGGTGGTGACGAAGCGCCAGGCCTTTGTCGGCTGTGGCGAGGGCGCCATCGAGCTCCTCGAGGTGCAGGCCTCTGGCAAGCGACGTATGGCGGCCATCGACTGGGCCCGCGGCAAGGGCCAGGGCGAGCTTCGATGAGCCGCGCGATTGCGTTCGATGTTCTGCGGGACGTGACCGCGAATGACGCGTACGCGAACCTTGCGCTCGCCAAACGGCTTGCCACCGCTGAACTCAGCACCAGGGACGCCGCCTTCGTCACCGAACTTGTGAGCGGCACGTGCCGTTTCATGGGCACGTACGACGTGATCATTGCGATGGCCGGTAACCGGAAGCTCAGCTCGCTGCAGCCAGCTGTCGTCGACGTGCTGCGGCTGGGTGCGCATCAGCTCCTCAGTATGCGGATCCCTCCGCACGCAGCCGTGGGCCAGACGGTGGAACTCGCGAAGTCGAGAATCGGCAAACGCGTGGGCGGGGTAGTGAACGCTATTTTGCGCAAAATCTCCGCGCGCACGCTGGACGAGTGGACCGACCTGGCCGCCAAGGGCAAGGACTGGGCGGCAGCCGCGGCGCTTCGCGGGCATCACCCCGAGTGGGTGGCGAGGGCACTCGCAGACGTGCTGCCCAGCGGGGAACTCCAGGATGCGTTAGTTGCCAACAACCTTGCGCCGGTGCCGACGCTCGTCGTGCGGCCTGGACTGGCCGAGGTCGATGAGCTCGACGGCAAGCCATGCAGCTACTCGCCATTCGGCGCCGTGCGGGAAGGCGACCCGTCGGACGTTCCGGCGGTGCTTGAAGGGCGCGCCGGTGTGCAAGACGAGGGGTCCCAGCTCATGGCCCTTGCCCTCAGTCGTGCGGAGGCGCCGTCGGGACCATGGCTCGACGTGTGCGCAGGCCCGGGCGGGAAGGCCGCGCTCCTGGCAGGGCTGGCGAGGCAGCGCGGTACGTGGCTGCTGGCTAGCGAGGCCCACGAGCACCGCGCCCAACTCGTCCAACGTGCCGTGGCGTGCTACGGCGACGTATCCATCACGACGGCCGACGGCACCCGCCCGGCGTGGGCGCCACGAAGCTTCGCACGCGTCATGGTGGACGTGCCGTGCAGCGGATTGGGCGCGTTGCGCAGACGACCGGAATCACGCTGGCGCCGTACGGAGCAAGATGTGCTCGAATTGCAGCCCCTGCAGCGAGCGCTACTCAACCGTGCATTGGAATCGGCGATGCCCGGTGGTGTCGTCGCCTACGTGACGTGTTCCCCGCACCGTGCGGAATCCAGGGCCATCGTGCACGATGTACTGGCGAGCCGCTCCGACGTTGAACTGCTCGACGCCCCAAACCTATTGCCAGAGGTGCCCGACTGCGCGGACGGGGCGTTCGTGCAGTTGTGGCCGCACCGACACGGCACTGACGCCATGTTCCTCGCGCTCCTGCGTCGCCGATAGACTGCGGGGCATGGACCTCCAGATCACCCCGAGCATCCTGAACGCCGACCTCGCCAACCTCGCTGCTGAGGTGTCGCGCATCTCGCATGCGGACATGGTGCACGTCGACGTGATGGATGGGCATTTCGTGCCGAACCTCACATTTGGCCTGCCCGTGGTGGAGTCGTTGCTGCGCCACACTGAGCTTCCCATCGACATGCACCTCATGATCGAGGCGCCCGACCGCTGGGCCCCCGCCTACGCAGAGGCTGGGGCCACGTCGGTGACGTTTCACATCGAGGCCGCGAAGGCCCCGGTGCGTCTGGCGCGGGAGCTGCGCCGGCTCGGTGCCCGCTCCTCGGCAGCGCTGAACCCGGCCACACCGGTCGAGATGGTCGAGGACATGCTCGACGAGGTGGACATGGTGCTGCTCATGACCGTCGAGCCCGGCTTTGGTGGGCAGAAGTTCCTCGACATGGTGCTGCCGAAGATCCGCCGCCTGCGCAAGACCATCGGTGATCGCGACATCTCTATTCAGGTCGACGGCGGGGTGTCCGTCGAAACCATCGAACGCTGCGCAGAGGCCGGGGCGAACGTGTTCGTCGCCGGTTCTGCGGTGTACCGCGAAGATAATTGCGACGCGATGATCGATCAGCTTCGCGCCCTCGGCGCCGCCAAGGCCACCGTCTAAGCAGAACCCGTCAGGCTGCGGCTAGCCGCCGCGGTGGCGTAGGTACTTCTCGAACTCCTCGGCGATGCGTTCGCCGGAGTTCTCTTCGACCACCTCTTGGTCGCGTGCTTCCTCAAGCTGCCCGATGTATTCCTCGATATCTGGGTCTTGGCCTGCGAGTTCATCGACTGCCTCGATCCAGGATGCGGCCGCTGATTCCAGATCGTCGCGGTTGAACTGCACGCACAACGCGGTCTCGAGGCGCTCGAGAAGTTGCAGCTGCGCCTTGGGGTTCGGCGGGTTGCACACGTAGTGGGGCACCGATACCCACAGCGACGCCGACGGCAGTCCGGCGTGCGCGAGGGCCTGGCTGAGCACACCAATGATGCCGGTCGGCCCGGAGTACGACGATAACTCGAAGCCCAAGCGCTCACGCAGGTCGTCGGTATGCGCGTACAAGCCAGTGGGGAAGGGCCGGGAGTGGGGCGTATCCGCCAGCATGGCTCCGATGGTGAGGGTGATGCTGGGGGAGAATTGTTCGACGCGTTCCACAATCTCGCGGCAGAAGCTTCGCCAGCGCAGGTTCGGTTCGGGGCCGACGACCATGATGATGTCGCGGGTTTCGTGCCGGAGCCTGCGGAACCGGATGCCTGGCCACTCGATCCACGCACCGTCGGCTTCTCGGCGCACCCACGGGCGGGTGGCCTGGAAGTCAAAATAGGTCTCATCGTCGATGGACTGCAGCTCATCGCCGGGCAGTGCCTCGATGAGGCGCTCCGCCAGGTCGCTTGCCGCGTTCGCTGCGTCGTTCCATCCGCTGAACGCGATCACGACCGCAGGGTCACGAAGATCGGTGGGTGGCTCGAAGTGCATTGCACCAGCCTAGCGCGCGCGTCCGCGGGGCAGACATCACGATTCGGCGTAGCGTGCGTTGCCGATACAGTGGCCCGCATGAACAGGAGCTTTCGAGACGTCCTTGGCACGCGAGTTCTGGTGGCTGACGGCGCGATGGGCACGATGCTTCAGTCGTTTACTGACCTCTCGCTAGAGGAGGATTTCCAGGGCCTCGAAGGCTGTAACGAGATTCTCAACGTCACTCGCCCGGACGTAGTCGAGCAGATCCATCGGGCGTACCTCGATGCAGGCGCTGATTGCATCGAGACCAACACGTTCGGCACCAACCTCGCCGCGCTCGGCGAGTACGGCATCGTGGAGCGCCTCGACGAGCTCGCCGAGGCCGCCGCGCGTATCGCTCGCACTACCGCCGACGAATACACCGACAAGCCCCGATTCGTGCTGGGCTCTATCGGGCCAGGCACCAAACTGCCCACGCTCGGCCACATTCGCTTCGCCGATATCCGCGACGCGTACCAGCAGCAGGTGACTGCCATGCTCCGCGGCGGCATCGACGCGGTACTGATCGAGACGTGCCAAGACTTGCTGCAAGCGAAGGCGGCGGTGATCGCGGCGAAACGTGCGCGGGCCGAGGCAGGAGTGGATCTCCCGATCCTCGTGAACGTCACCGTCGAAACCACGGGCACGATGCTGCTCGGCTCTGAGATTGGCGCCGCCCTCATCACGCTCGATGCGCTCGGTGTGGATTCGATTGGCCTCAACTGCGCCACCGGCCCCACCGAGATGAGTGAGCACCTGCGCCACCTGTCTCGACGTTTCACCCGCAACGTCGCCTGCATGCCGAACGCCGGCCTGCCTGAAATCACCGCTGACGGAGCGGTCTACCCGCTTGAAGCGGAGCCCTTTGCCGACGCGCTCGCGCCCTTCGTCGACGACTACGGCCTCGCTCTGGTCGGCGGATGCTGCGGAACGACGCCCGAACACGTCGCGGTGCTCGTCGAGCGCTTCGGAGGCAAGGAAGTCGCGCCGCGCGAGCCGCAGCCCGAGGATGCGATCAGCTCGCTCTACGTCGAGGTGCCCTTCGACCAGGATGCGAGCTACTTGAGCATCGGCGAACGCACCAACGCCAACGGCTCGAAGGCGTTCCGTGAAGCGATGCTCGAAGGCCGCTTCGACGACTGCGTCAACATCGCGAAGGCCCAGGCCCGCGATGGCGCCCACCTGCTCGATCTGTGCGCCGACTACGTCGGTCGCGACGGCGTGAGCGACATGGAGGAGCTGGCGGGCCGACTGTCCACGTCGGTCACCCTCCCGATCATGCTCGACTCCACAGAGCCCGACGTGATCCGCGCCGGGCTCGAGAAATTGGCCGGGCGTTGCGTGGTCAACTCCGTCAACTACGAAGATGGCGACGGTCCGGACAGCCGCTTCGCACGCGTCATGCCGATGATCCAGGAGCACGGCGCGGCGGTCGTCGCGCTCACCATCGACGAGGAAGGCCAAGCGCGCACTGCCGAGTGGAAGGTGCGGTGCGCCTCGAGGCTCATCGACGACCTCACCGGCAACTGGGGCATGCACGTGGGCGACATCCTCGTCGACTGTCTCACATTCCCCATCAGCACCGGCCAGGAGGAAACCCGTCGGGATGCGCTCGAGACCATCGAAGCCATTCGCGAGCTGAAGGCCAAGTATCCCGGGGTGCGCACGACGCTCGGTGTGTCCAACGTGTCGTTCGGCCTCAACCCTGCCGCACGCATCGTGTTGAACTCCGTGTTCCTCCACGAGTGCGTCCAGGCAGGCCTCGACTCCGCGATCGTACATTCGGCGAAGATCTTGCCCATGGATCGCATCCCCGACGATCAACGCCAGGTGGCGCTCGACCTCATCTATGACCGTCGCGACGAGTACGACCCGCTCGCGAAGTTCCTCGAAATGTTCGAGGGCGTCACCGCGAAATCGGCCCGCGAGACCCGCGCCGCGGAACTCGCCGCGCTGCCGCTCGCCGAGCGCCTGCAGCGCCGCATCATCGACGGCGAAGCCAAAGGCCTCGAAGCTGACCTGGACGAAGCACTGCAGTCTAAGGAAGCGATCGCCATCATCAATGAGGACCTGCTCGCCGGTATGAAGGTGGTGGGTGACCTGTTCGGCTCCGGGCAGATGCAGTTGCCGTTCGTGCTCCAATCAGCAGAGACCATGAAGGCCGCCGTCGCGCACCTCGAGCCGCACATGGAGAAAACCGACGGGTCCGGCAAGGGCACCTTGGTGTTGGCCACGGTGCGCGGCGACGTGCACGACATCGGCAAGAACCTCGTCGACATCATCGTGAGCAACAACGGCTACACCGTGATCAACATTGGTATCAAGCAGCCGATCCAGGCCATTCTCGACGCAGCTGAGGAACACAACGCCGACGTGATCGGCATGTCCGGGTTGCTGGTGAAATCGACGCTGGTGATGAAGGACAACCTCGTCGAGATGAACCGGCTTGGGCTCGCCGATAAGTACCCGGTGTTGCTGGGCGGTGCGGCGCTCACCCGCGCCTACGTCGAGCAGGACCTGGGCGACCTGTTCGAGGGTGAGGTGCGCTACGCCAGGGACGCATTTGAAGGTCTAGCGCTGATGGATGCAGTGATGGCCGTCAAGCAGGGCGTCGAAGGGGCGAAGCTGCCGGAGCGCAAACAGCGTCGGGTCAAGGCGCGCGAATCGCTCGTCGAGATTGAGGAGCCCGAGCTGGGCGTGCGCTCCGACGTCGCCCGCGGGCTGCCCGTGCCCACCCCGCCATTTTGGGGCACCCGCGTGATCAAGGGCATCGGCATGAACGACATCCTCGAATGGCTCGACCACCGCGCAACCTTCATGGGGCGCTGGGGGCTCCGCGGCAACCGCGATGGCATGAGCTACGAGGAACTCGTCGAGCAGGAAGCCATGCCGCGCCTCAGGATGTGGATTGACCGCATCGCGACGGAATCGCTCGCAGACTTCGGCGTCGTCTACGGCTATTTCCCGGTGCATTCCGACGACGAGACGCTCATCGTCGGCGATCCGGAAGATCCGACGGCGGAAGTCGCCCGATTCACGTTCCCCAGGCAGCGCAGAGACCGCAAGCTCTGCCTCTCAGATTTCTTCCGCGACAAGGAGGAAACAGAACAGCTCGGGCCCGACGTGCTGCCCATGCAGTTGGTGACGATGGGCAGCCGTGTGGCCGGTGCCGCCAACGAGCTCTTCGCCGCAGACTCGTACCGCGAGTACCTCGAGCTGCACGGCCTCTCGGTGCAGCTCACCGAGGCGCTCGCCGAGTACTGGCACCAGCGCATCCGCACCGAGCTCGGCTATGCCGACGAAGAACGCACGGTGCATGAGGCCATCCACAAGCAGGCCTACCGAGGTTCGCGCTACTCGTTTGGCTACCCGGCCTGCCCGAACCTCGAAGACCGGATCGCGCTCGTGCGCCTGCTGGACCCGTCGCGTATTGGTGTGGAGCTGAGCGAGGAGCTGCAACTGCATCCCGAGCAGTCCACCGACGCCATCATCCTGCACCACCCCGAGGCAAAGTACTTCAGCGTCTAACAACCAGGTAGGCTGCCACAGTTGGGAAGGAGCATGCGTGGATTCGTTGCAAGCGATCATCTGGGATTTCGACGGCACCCTGGTCAATAGCGAACCCTACTGGCACGGCGAGGAGAAACGCCTCGTCGCCGAACACGGCGGTTCCTGGACCGACGAAGATGCCTTCCGCATGGTGGGCCAGCACGTCCGTATCACCGCGCAGCATCTCGCCGAGGCCATGCGACGCCCCGACGACGGCGACGCCGTGATGACGGAGCTCATCTCGCGCGTGGCCAGGCGAATCAGCGATCGTATGCCCTACATGCCGGGCGCGTTGGAACTCGCCGAAGCCGCTGCCGCTTCGGACATCCGTCAGTGCATCGTCACCGCGAGCAACAAGGACATCCTCCAAGCCGCCAAGGCGCAGTTGCCTCCTGCCTTCGAGTTCATCATCACCGCCGACGACGTCACCCACCCGAAGCCCAACCCGGAGGCGTACGAACTGGCATTGCGACGCCTTGACCTGCCGGCGACGCAGTGCGTGATCTTGGAAGACTCCATTTCTGGGTCGGCGGCAGGGCTCGCTGCCGGCGGATTGGTCGTCGGGGTGCCTATGCACCAGCCCCTGGAACCGCATCCACGCATGGCCATCTTCGACGATGGGCTCGCCACGACGAACCTCGACCGCCTCGTCGACACATGGCGCCAGCTGAAGGACGCCGAGTGAGCGCGTCAGGGGTGCGACACGGCCCACTGCAGCCGGGCGAGCGCGTGACGCTCACCGACACCAAGGGACGCCGCAAATCGCTCGTGCTGAAAGAGGGTGCGGTGTGGCACACCACCCACGGCGCCGTGCACCACGACGATCTGCTCGGCGGGCCCGAAGGCGTGGTGATTCGCTCCGCTGGTGGCATGGAGTGGCTGGCATTTCGCCCGATTCTGAACGAGTTCATGGTGTCCATGCCGCGCGAGGCCGCCGTGATTTATCCCAAGGACGCGGCCCAGATTCTCATGTGGACGGACATCTACCCGGGCGCCCGCGTCCTAGAGGCGGGCGTCGGTTCCGGCGCGCTGACCCTGGCGCTGCTGCGCGTCATTGGGCCTAACGGCAAACTCATGAGCTACGAGCGGCGGCAGGAATTCGCCGATGTCGCGGCGAAGAACGTCGAGAATTTCCTCGGCGACGGCCACCCCACGTGGGAGTTGCGCGTCGGCGACCTGGTCGAGAGCATCACCGACGAGCCCATCGATCGCGCCATCTTGGACATGCTCGCTCCGTGGGAGTGCATCGACGCGGTGGGGGAGCGCATGGTGCCCGGGGGCGTGCTGTGCTGCTACGTCGCCACGACGACGCAGCTCGGACGCGTCGCGGACACGCTGCGCGCCCACGGCGGATTTACTGAGCCCGTGATGACGGAGACGACGGTGCGCGACTGGCATGCCGAGGGGCTCGCCATTCGGCCAGGGCACGCGACGGCAAGCCACACCGGTTTTCTGTTGACGTCGAAGCGCCTCGCGCCGGGCCAGCAGGCGCCCATGCGCAAGCGTCGCCCGGCACCCGGCGCGTACGGACCGGACTACGTCGGCCCGCGCCCCCGCAACATCCCAGCGCAGCTGGGCGGAGCGTCGACCTCAGGCCTGAGCGGTGCGACGACGCTTGAGCAACGCCCAGCACGCTCGCCAGCCCAGCAGGAAGAGCGCGAGCACTCCGCCTGCGACAAGGACGAACGCGACGGCGGCGCTGGTGCCGCTCATCAGTCGCACGGCGATGCCGCCCAGCCAGGTGACCAGCCAACTCACGACTCCGGCGCGCCAGCCAGTGCCCATATCGCCCAGCGCGGCGATGATCGCCCATGCGACCAGGCAGGCGACGAGAAACGGCCAGGCGGTTACGAACACCCCGAGGGGGTTTTCGCCGTGGCTCATTCGGCCGAGGGCCGAGAAGATGAGCACGAACAGCATGTCCAAGCCGAGGGGAACCAAGCGCATCATGCTGGACATCTTAGGAGGCAGGCTTGATGAACCAGTACCAGGGCACACCGACCGACCGGCTACTCGGGCTGACGTCGTCGTTTGCGGAACTGGCGGAACGTCGAGGCGTACTCGCACCCGGCGCTGAGGCGCCTGCCATCGTGCCACATGGCACGACGATCGTCGCGTGTCGATATGCCGACGGCGTGGTCGTCGCAGGGGATCGACGAGCCACCGTCGGCAATGTCATCGCATTGCATGACATCGAGAAGGTGTTCGGGGCCGATGAAGAGTCGGTGATCGGCATTGCCGGCGCGGCGGGGATCGCCGTCGAGCTCGTGCGGCTGTTTCAGGTGGAGCTGGAGCATTTCGAAAAGATCGAGGGTCTGCCGCTCAGCTTCGAGGGGAAAGCGAACCGGCTCGGGGTACTCGTGCGCAACAACTTGCCCATGACGATGCAGGGGCTCGCCGTGCAGCCGCTGTTTGCCGGCTGGGACAGGCAGGCGGGCTCGGGACGTATCTTCACCTATGACGGCACGGGCGGCCGCTACGAGGAGCGGGAGTTCTCAGGAATCGGCTCCGGAGCGTCATATGCGCGCTCGACGCTGAAGAAGTTGCACGACCCGGACGCCGACGAACTCACCGCGGTGACGGTGCTGCTGCAGTCGCTCTTCGACGCTGCCGACGACGACTCCGCCACGTCCGGGCTCGACCTCACCCGAGGCATTCTGCCCATCGTGATGCGCGCCTCGAGCGACGGCGTGGCGAAGTGGGATGCTGACGGCGTGCGCGCCGTCGCGGAACGCGTCGTCGTCCAGCGTTCACAGCGCCATGGAGGCCCGAAGGGAGCCGCGCTATGACGATGCCGTTCTACGTTTCCCCCGAGCAACAGATGCTCGACCGGGCCGAGTTCGCGCGCAAAGGTATTGCCCGCGGACGCTCCGTCGCAGTGATGCAGGTTGAAGCTGGCATCGTGTGCATTGCCGAAAACCATTCGTCGACGCTGCACAAGATCTCCGAGATTTACGACCGCATCGGGTTCGCCGCCGTCGGGCGCTACCACGAGTTCGAGATGCTGCGCGTTGCTGGCATCCAGCACGCTGATCTGCGCGGCTACGCCTACGACCGCAGCGACGTGACGGCACGCAGCCTGGCCGGCGCCTACTCCCAGCTGCTCGGCGGAGCATTCGCGTCGTCAGGGGACAAGCCGTACGAGGTCGATCTCATCCTCGCTGAGCTCGGCGAACGCGTAGCTGACGACGTGCTGTACCGCATCAGCTATGACGGGGTGATCGTCGACGAGCAGCAGGTGAGCGTGATCGGTGGCGACGCCGACCGCATCGCCCAGGCGCTGCGCGAGCAGCACGAAGTGGGGCACTCGATCGATGACGCCGTGCGGCTCGCCGCAGGCTCGCTCAGCACGGGTGAGCCGCTCGCGGCCACGCAGCTCGAAGTAGCGGTGCTGGACAGGCAGCTGGCGCGCCGTCGTCGGTTCCGGCGCATCGCTGTGAGCGACGTGGAGGCGATGCTTCATGGCTGATCCTCGCGTGCTCATCATCGGCGCGGGATTGGTGGGCAGCTCACTGGGGCTCGCGCTCACCCGCAATGGGTGCGACGTGGTGCTCTCCGACCAGGTGGGTTCCCACGCGGTGGTGGCAGCAGGGCTCGGCGCGGGACGCGTCGGGCTGCCGGCCGCCGATGAAGTAGACATCGTGGTGGTCGCTACTCCTCCCGCCGTGATCGCACGCGTTGTTGCGGATGCCCTGCACCGATTTCCCACCGCGGTGGTGACCGACGTCGGTTCGGTGAAGGGCACCATTATCGACGATGTGCAGGTGCTGGCGCCCAACCTCGCCGCCCGCTACGTGCCCTCGCACCCGATGGCAGGCTCGCAGTACACCGGTCCGCTCACCGCAAGCGCGGATCTGTTCGTCGACCGCACGTGGGTGGTCACACCTGGGCCTCTGAATGCCGACGAACATGTGCAGCAGGTGGTGAATCTCGCGGAGCGCACCGGGGCGCACGTGGTGATCATGCCGGCTGAGCAGCACGACGTCGCCGTCGCGCAGGTGAGCCACGTGCCGCACCTCATGAGCATCCTTACCGCGTCGCACTTGCGCGCGGTGCCTGGGGCGAACATCGCGCTCGCCGGGCAGGGCATTCGCGACGTCACCCGCATCGCCGGCTCGGACCCGGGGTTGTGGCGGCAGATTATTTCTGCAAACGCCGACGCCATCCGGGGCGAGCTGGACGAAGTTGCGGAGGATCTTCGCTATCTCTTGGGCGTGCTCGACCAGCCCGAGAAACTGGAGCAGTTCCTGGGGCTCGGGCAGGCGGGTGCGAAGGCGCTACTCGTCAAGCACGGCGCGGAACCCATCGACGTGCACGAGGTTACCGTCGAGATTCCCGACGAGCCGCGCGCCCTCGCGCGCTTGTTCACCGACATCGGCGATGCTGGGTTGAACGTGGAAGACTTCGAACTGCGGCACGATCCGGTCCGGCAGGTGGGCTACCTCACCATCCTCGTCGAGCATGAGCGTGCCGAGCAGTTCCGGGACACGTTGGAGCAGCAGGGCTGGGTAGCCGCCTCGGCGGCCAGAAAGGGCTAACCATGGATTCGTTGTTGATCGCTATCGACGGGCCGTCCGGCTCCGGAAAGTCGACGACGGCGCGTCTCCTCGCCGCCAAACACGGGCTTGGCTACCTCGATACCGGAGCGATGTACCGCGCGGAGACCGCGGGTGTGTTAGCTGAAGGCGTTCGCGACGAGGACATTGCCGACTACGTGGCAAGCGCGACGCTCGATATTGAGACGGTGGTGGAGGGCAACCGTCTGACCATCAATGGCCGCGACGTCACCGAGGAGATTCGGGAACCGCGCATCTCCGCAGCCGTCTCCCGCATCGCCACGAACCTTGAAGTGCGGCGCATCCTGACTGACCGCATGCGCAGCATCATCGACGAGCACCGCCGCCGGATCGTCGTCGAAGGGCGCGACATCACCACGGTCGTCGCCCCCGATGCCGACGTGCGCATCCTCCTCGTCGCCGACCCCGCCGCCCGCGTAGCCCGACGTGAAGCGGAGCTCTCCGGCAAGGCCGACCACGCGGCCGTCACCGACCAGGTGCTGCGCCGCGACCGCGACGATTCCACGGTGTCGAACTTCACCGATGCCGCCGAGGGCGTCGTGGTGATCGACTCCACGTTCATCAGCCCCGACGAAGTGGTCGCCGAGATCGAGAAGTTGTTCCCGCATGCGTGAACCCCTGGACATTCTTGTGTTTTACGTGCCGGTGGAGGCCACCGACGCGGTGCTGGCGTCGCTGTTCGCAGCTGGCGCGGGCACCGTCGGCGAATACGAACACTGCGCGTTCTTCACCGCCGGTACGGGCCAGTTCCGTCCCATCGGCGACGCCAACCCGACTATCGGCCAGGTGGGGGAGTTGGAGCGCGTGACTGAGCACCGCGTCGAGCTGACGTTTCCGCGACGATTGCGCAGCGAGGTCGTCGACGCGTTGCGCGCCGCCCATCCCTACGAAGAGCCCGCGTTTCACGTCGTGGAGAACATGGCCTGAGCCTCGTCGGTGCAACCGCGGGTGGGGACACACCCGATAGACTGGGCGTTCTCGTACGCCAGCTGCAAGGAGCACCCGTGAGTGACGACATTTTTGTTGAGTCCGACGACGCAGCCATCAAGCCTGTGGTTGCGGTGGTTGGCCGACCCAACGTCGGGAAATCCACGCTGGTGAACCGCATTCTCGGCCGGCGTGCCGCCGTCGTGCAAGACCAGCCGGGTGTCACGAGGGACCGCATCAGCTACGACGCGAACTGGAACGGCAAAGACTTCGTCGTCGTCGATACCGGCGGCTGGGTTTCCGACGGCAAGGGCATGGCTGCACAGATCGCGGAGCAGGCCGAGCTGGCTATTGCTACGGCCGACGCCGTGTTGTTCGTCGTCGACGCCACCGTCGGCACACTCGACGAAGACGAAGCCGTGGTGCGGGTGCTGCGTCGCAGCAAGAAACCGGTCATCTTGGCGGCCAATAAGGTGGACGATCAGCGCCACGAGGCGAACGCCGCCACCATGTGGAACCTTGGGCTGGGGGAACCGTATCCCGTCTCAGCGCTGCATGGGCGGGGCTCCGGCGATCTCCTCGACGCCGTGCTCGCGGCCCTTCCAGAGGCTCCGGCTACGCCGTTTGTTGAGCGGTCTGGGCCTCGACGGGTTGCGATCGTCGGCAAGCCGAATGTGGGGAAGTCGTCGCTGCTCAATCGCTTGTCGGGGCAGCAGCGTTCCGTGGTTTCCGATATCTCTGGCACGACGGTTGACCCCGTCGACGAGATCGTCGAGGTGGGCGGCAACATCTACCACTTCGTCGACACCGCCGGCATCCGCCGACGCGTCAAGGAAGCTAGTGGGCACGAGTACTACGCGAGCCTGCGCACGCAGGCGGCCATTGAGCGCGCCGAGGTGTGCGTTCTGGTGATCGACGCGTCCGAACCCATCACCGACCAGGACCTGCGCATCCTGAGCTCCATCGAGGAGAGCGGGCGCGCGCTCGTCGTCGCGTTTAACAAGTGGGATCTCACCGACGAGGAACGTCGCCGCTATCTGGAGCGCGAGGTGGAGCGCGATCTCGTGGCCTTCCATTGGGCGCCGACGGTGAACATCTCCGCGCTGACTGGGCGCAACGTCGAGAAGCTCTCGAAAGCGATTGAGGAGTCTGCGGAGGGCTGGGAAACCCGCGTCTCGACGGGCAAACTCAACTCGTTCCTGGGGCGGCTGGCGGCGTCGCACCCGCACCCGGTGCGCGGCGGCAAGCAGCCCCGCATTTTGTTCGGCACGCAAGCACACAACTGCCCGCCGACCTTCGCGCTGTTCACCAGCGGCCAGATGGACCAGTCGTACGTTCGCTTCATCGAGCGGCGGCTGCGGGAAGACTTTGGGTTCCGCGGCTCGCCCGTCCACCTCGAAGTGCGCGCCCGCCAGAAGCGCAACACCACTCGTTGATGGCTAAGTGACTTTCGTTGCGGCGTGGTTTCGATACGCCGCCTACGGCGGCTACTCAACCACCGGGCCCTTTTCCCGATCGTCGAGTAGCGGCCCGCGCGTTCCCCGCCCGTCGAGTAGCGGCCCGCGCGTTCCCCGCCCGTCGAGTAGGGCCGAAGGCCCGTATCGAGACGCGGCGATTGAACAACTTCATAATCCGTACGCAGATTGGTTAAACACCCCTAAAACGGGCCCTTCGTCTCATCTGCGTACGGATTTTGAAGTTTCGAGGTGGGGGGATTTCGATACGCCCGCTACGCGGGCTACGCAATCACCGGCGGACGATAGCCGCTCATCTCCCGTCCGTCGAGCAGTGTCGAACCAGACACCCCGATCGTCGAGTAGCGGCGAAGCCGCGTATCGAGACCCTCCTCGGGCTTGGCGCATTCTCCGATGATTGAGTGGCGCCTGCAGGGCGCGTATCGAAATCATCCACAGTTTGTTTTCCTCATTGAGCGAGGTAGACTCAACCTTGAAGTTGAGCCACCCAGGCTCAAGAGCTAGAGGAGCAACCATGACAACCAGCTACTACGATCCGTTCCGCGAATTCGGCCGCGCCATCAACTCTGCGTTCCGCACGCCTGGCAGCGTCGGCATGCCGATGGATTTGTACCGTGACAAGGAGGCGTTCGTCGCGAACATCGACCTCCCCGGTGTGGACCCCGACTCCATCGATATCGACATCGAGGAGAACACCCTCACCGTGCGTGCCGAGCGCAAGGCCACGGTCACCAGCGAAGACACCGAGTGGCTCACCCGCGAGCGCTCCACCGGCACCTACGCCCGTCAGCTGTCACTCGGCAACGGGGTAGCACTCGACCAGATCGAGGCCAATTACAACGACGGTGTGCTCACCATCACGCTTCCCATCGCTGAGCAGGCCAAGCCGCGCAAGGTTACGGTGACCCGTTCGAGTGTTGACCACAAGGTCCAGGCCGAGGTGGAAGACTAAACACACGCGGCACAGCGCGCCGCATTTGCACAACGTGTTTCGCCTGTACTACTGTTCAGGCAATTTGAGCACAATTCGAAGGCGGCGCATGAGTACACATCTGCAATCTCCACAACCTCCGCACGATGACGATTTCTCATTCGAAGCCGTGCCACAGCAAAGCCGACGTTCCTTTTGGGCCGTCGGCTTTGTTATGCTCGGCTTCACTTTCTTCTCGGCATCGATGAGCGTAGGCGCAAAACTCGGCAACGGGCTGAGCTTCACCCACTACACGCAGGCCGTGCTAATCGGCGGCGTCATCCTCGCCATCTACACCGGAGCGCTCGGATTCGTCGGCGCCAAAACCGGCATGGGCTTCGACCTCCTCGCACAGCAATCCTTCGGATCGCTCGGCAGCTTCCTCCCCTCAGCACTCATCTCGCTGACCCAGATGGGCTGGTTCGGAGTCGGCGTCGCGATGTTTGCCATTCCGACGGCGGAGCTCCTGCACATCGGCCCGTGGCCGATCATCATCATCGCGGGCGCGCTGATGACCGCGTCGGCTTACTTCGGCATCAAGGCAATCGAGATCGTCAGCTTCATCTCCGTGCCGCTGATTGCCGTACTCGGCACGTATTCGATGGTGCTCGCCACTTCCGACGGTGGCGGCCTCAGCCAGATGTTCGCCTCCTCCACCGGGATGCCGCTCATGACCGGCGTGGCGCTCGTCGTCGGCTCATTCGTATCCGGCGGCTCCGCCACCCCGAACTTCACGCGGTTCGCGAAGTCCACGCGATCTGCCGTGATCACCACCGTGGTGGCGTTCCTCCTCGGCAACACGCTGATGTTCAGCTTCGGTGCGGTGGGCGGCGCGCTCACGGGCAAGGACGACATCTTCTACGTGATGATCGCCCAGGGGCTGGCCGTGCCGGCACTCATCGTGCTCGGCGCGAACATCTGGACGACGAACAACAACGCCTTGTACACCACTGGCCTCGGGTTCGCGAACGTGACCAAGATCGCGAAGAAGCCCCTCGTCTTGGTAGCCGGCGTACTTGGAACGCTCCTCGCACTGTGGCTGTACGACAACTTCGTCACCTGGCTGAACCTCCTCAACGCGACGCTGCCACCCATCGGCGCAATCCTGATCGCCGATTACTTCTCTAGGCCCTGGCACTACGCCGGCGGAGGAGAGAAGCCGCGCTACCGCGTCGTATGGGGCTCAGTGGCCGGCGTGCTGGCGGGTGCCGCCGTCGGATGGTTCGTGCCATGGGGCATCGCATCCATCAATGCCATGGCAGTAGCGTTGGTGGTGTACCTTGTCGGAGCACGAATCCAGAAGTCGGTGCAGCATCGATGAATCTCCTGATTAAGAACGTACGTATTGAGAACGCGGAGCAGCTCAGCTGCATCCGCATCGAGCAGGGTCGGTTCACCCAGATTGAGCCGTCCCTGGAAGCCCGCGACGGGGAGCGCGTCGTCGACTATCACGGCAAGCTCGCACTGCCGCCGATCATCGAATCGCACGTGCACCTCGACTCCGCACTCACGGCTGGCCAGCCTCGGTACAACGAGTCCGGCACGCTCTTCGAAGGCATCGAGGTGTGGAGCGAACGTAAGCGCAGCCTCACCGTCGACGACGTGAAGGAGCGCGTGGGCAGGGCGGTAAGGCAGCAGGCGCGCTTCGGCATTCAATTCGTGCGCAGCCACGTCGATGTCACGGACCCTGAACTCACCGCACTGCGTGCGCTGTTAGAGCTGCGCGAGGAACTCCGCGACGACATCACCCTGCAGCTCGTCGCGTTCCCGCAGGAAGGCATCGACTCCTTCCCGAATGGGCGCGTGCTCATGCGCAAGGCCGCGGAGATGGGAGTCGATGCGATCGGCGCCATCCCACACTTCGAGTTCACGCGCGAGTACTCCGTGTCATCGCTCAACTTCGCGATGGAGCTGGCGCAGGAATTCAACCTTCTCGTGGACGTGCACTGCGACGAGATCGACGACGAAGCATCCCGCGGCCTCGAAACCCTAGCCACTAGGGCCTACGAGGCTGGCATCGGCGAGCGTGTCACCGCGTCGCACACCACCGCGATGCACTCGTACAACAATGCCTACTTCATCCGGCTGCTGCGGCTGCTGCAGATGAGTGGCATCAACTTTGTGTCGAATCCCCTTGTCAATACGCACCTGCAGGGCCGCATGGATACCTACCCCAAACGACGAGGCGTCACCCGGGTGAAGGAACTCACCGACGCGGGGCTGAACGTAAGTTTCGGGCAGGACGACATCGTCGACCCCTGGAATCCGCTCGGCACGGGCAACCTGCGCGACGTCGTGCTGAACGGGCTGTACGTCACACAGATGATGGGGCATCAGCAGATCGTGGATTCGTACCGCTTCATCACGCACAATGCTGCCCGCACGCTGCAGCTTGACGAGTACGGCATCGAAGTGGGCAAGCCCGCGAACTTCATTGTGTTCGACGCGAACGACTGGGTGGAAGCGCTGTCGTTCAATGCCGACGTGCTGGCGTCGTACCGTGGCGGTCGCGAGCTGTACAAGGCGGAACCTGCCCGTCGCGAGGTGTTGTTCTGAGCATCCCGCACCGACTGGCGCGACGCCTGTCGGTGCGGTAATGTTCATCCCCGGACTTGAGGTCCGACGGGCTGTAGCGCAGTTTGGTAGCGCACTTGACTGGGGGTCAAGGGGTCGCAGGTTCAAATCCTGTCAGCCCGACCATGTGATGTCTCAGGACATCGGAATAGCCTGAACCTACGTTTTGTGGGTTCAGGTTTTTTTGTTTTGGGTTTGGGGTTGGTAGTCGCGGGTGGGGTCGATGGTGA
>JAEZVO010000051.1 GCA_023443125.1 Actinomycetes bacterium | reverse complement strand
GGGGCGACGGATCGCCGAGAAGGTCGTCAACACGTTCCACACCTGCCCGATCCCCGAGGTCGCACGCCTCGGCCGCACCCTGCTCCGCTGGAAGTCCGCGTTCCTGGCCTACTTCACGACCGGGCGCGGGAAGTTTACCGGGGGGCTGTGAGTACTGATTCCCAGCTGCAGGGGATACGGACTGAAATCAGCCAGCTCATGCAAGCTCTTGAAGCGCTTGATGATCTGCAACAGGAGTACTGTCTCAGCCTTCAGAGCACCACGCACTCCGGCGCGTGCCTGACTCAATCGTCGTCTCGAATGCTACTCAACCCAGCTGCCCATGCTGCCGGTCGTTGATGATCACCCCCGGCCTAAATCAAGTTTAAGGAATTAAAGTTGATTTAGGCCGGGGGTTCATCAAGGTTAGGCGGCATCCAACCTCCTGAACCGACATGCCGGATCGGCATCCGCTTCTGGAGGCTTCCTCACTTGAAAGTGATGGACTTGAAGTCCTCAGTCTGTTTCTTGATTCCTACCTCGGTGGGGAAGCGCTCGATGGAGCTGGCGCCATAGAAGCCCACAATGCCGTCGGTGTGGTCAAGGATGTACTGGGCATCCTCAGGGTTGGCGATCGGCCCGCCGTGGCAGAGACACAGGATGTCAGGATTCACCGACTTGGCGGCGTCGGCGAGCTCCTGCACCTTTACTGCGGCTTCCTCGAGAGTGAGGGCCGTCTGAGCGCCAATGGTGCCCGACGTGGTCAGGCCCATGTGCGGCACCAAAATGTCGGCGCCGGCGGCAGCCATTTCCTTGGCCTGTTCCTCGTCAAAGACGTACGGCGAGGTCAGCAGATCAAGTTCGCGGGCCATGCGGATCATGTCAATCTCGGGGCCGTAGCCCATGCCCGTCTCTTCGAGGTTGGCGCGGAACACACCGTCGATGAGGCCGACCGTCGGGAAGTTCTGTACGCCGGCGAAGCCCATCTCCTTCACCTGCTTGAGGAAATACGGCATGACGCGGAACGGGTCGGTGCCGTTGACGCCTGCGAGCACGGGGGTGTGCTTGACGACGGGGAGAACCTCGTTAGCCATCTCCATGACGATCGCATTTGCATCGCCGTAGGCGAGTAGGCCGGACAGCGAGCCGCGTCCAGCCATGCGGAAGCGTCCAGAGTTGTAGATGACGAGCAGGTCGATGCCGCCCGCTTCGGCGGACTTGGCGGTGATTCCGGTGCCCGCTCCTCCGCCGATGATGGGCTTTCCGGCCGCTACCTGGGCGCGGAACCCGTCAAGGATTTTCTGGCGTGACATGGTGTTTTCCTTTCAGTTTCACTCGGTAATGGCTTGGTGGAGAGCATCGGCCATCGCTTTTCCGAATCCTTCGTCGTTGATGGCCTGATCGAGTTCGACGAGCGTCACGTCGCTGCCCTTCAAGCCCTCGCGTAGTGCCGTGAACAGCGCCTCGTCGGCTTCGGCGTCCCGGAACGGAGCCCCGTCCACATCGATGGCGCTGACTCCGCGCAGTGGAACGAACAGCTGCGTTGGTCCGGTGGCTGTGGCCAGTTTGGCGGCGATCCGCCGACCCAGTTCTGCCATCTCTTCGGGGGTGGTACGCATGAGGGTCACCGTCGGGTTATGTACGACGAAGCGTCTTCCCTCGAACTTGGCGGGGACGGTGTCCTCGGGGCCGAAGTTGACCATGTCGAGCGCGCCGACGCTGACCACCTGCGGCAAGCCCACCTCGCCAGCCTTCTCTAAACGGTCGGGGCCAGCGGAAAGGACGCCGCCGACGAGGTCGTCGGCCAGCTCAGTGGTGGTGAGGTCACAGACGCCGGCGAGCATATCGGACTCGACGAGTTTCTCCATCGCTCTGCCCCCGGTGCCCGTCGCGTGGAACACCAGCACTTCGTAGCCGAGTTCGCTGAGACGCGCACGAGCTTCATCAGCCGCGGACGTCGTGAGGCCGAACATCGTGACGCCGATGAGTGGCTTGTGGTCGTCGTGGACGACGCGGCTCTCAAACGCCTTCGCCATGCCGGCAGCAGCCGCTGTTGCGTTGCCGAGTACCGCCTCGGAAACTGAGTTGATGCCGGCGATGTCGACGACGGAGTACATTATCGCGACGTCTGCCTCGCCCACGTAGGGACTCACGTCCCCCGACGCCATCGTCGAGACGAGCAGCTTTGGGAACCCGATGGGGAGGGCCTGCATAGCAGCGCTCGCGACGGACGAACCACCGGATCCGCCGATCGCGAGAAGCGCGTGGATTTTCCCCTCCTCAGCCAACTGCGTCGCGATCTGGGCAGCCCCGTGGCTCATTACATCCATCATGCGGCCGCGGTCACGCGCCGCGCGCAGCGCTACGGCGTCTTCACCAGCGGCGCGTATCACCTCCTCGGAGGATACGTCTGCGAGCTCGCTCGTGGAGAAGGAGCCGACGTCGATGAGGAGCGTTTCCACATTCTCTGCTGCTAGTCGCTCCTTGAGCCACCGGTACTCTTCGGCCTTGGTATCCAAGGTGCCGATCAGGCCAACAACTGCCATTGTTTTCACTCCTTCGTGTGGGAACAACGCCAGCGTAGGTCGAGAGCCAACGGAATACCGTGCCAATTCGGGAGGATTGGCCCAAAGCGTCGCGGATGATCCACACTTCTAAGTGTGAGCTCACACATGACAGCGTCGCATCTCGCTGACCTCCTCGGACCATGGACCCCGGACCACGGGAGGCTGCCCGAGTCGCTGGCGGATGCCATCGTGGACCTTGTGGAGCAAGGGTTCGTGCCAGCCGGCATTACCCTGCCGCCCCAGCGGGAGCTCGCGGCGAGTCTCGGGATTGCGCGTGGCACCGTCGCCTCTGCAGTGTCAATCCTCGTGGAACGTGGATACGCCACTGTCCGACGCGGCTCTGGGACGCGGATTCGCTCCGGTAAAGCTACGGCGCAGACTGGGGTATCGGGACGATTGTTTTCATTCACGAACGCCTCCGCCGAACTTGCCGACCTCTCGACGGGTGCCCTACCTGCCTCGCGCGTGGCCCGGGAAGTGCTCGCAGGAGGAGTGGGGGACCTTGGCCCTTACTTGGACACCGACGGATACTTCCCGGCAGGGCTTCCGGTGCTGCGGCAGGCCATCGCCGACTACCTCACCCGCTGGCACACTCCCACTGCGCCTTCGGAGGTCCTCGTCACGACGGGAGCGCAGCACGCCACGCAACTGGCGGTTCGTGGTCTGCTCGGCCCCGGCGACCTTGCGCTATGCGACGACCCTACGTATCGCGGGGCACTCGAGGTCTTTAACTCAGAACGTGTGCAGCTGCAGGGAATCCCGGTGCGCAGCGATGGGCTTGATGTCGCGCTGCTTGAGCAAGGTCTGAAACGCAGCCCTGAAGCGCTGTTCTGCCAGACCAGCATCCATAACCCGACCGGGAGAACAACCTCGTCCACTACTCGCAGGGAGCTCGCAGCTGTCGTGAATACGTCGTCGGTGCAAGTCATCGAGGACTGCTGTTCCGCAGATCTTTCGTTTGGAGTAGGCGCTGCACCCAGCCTCGCCGGGTTCGTTGACCCCGATCGACTCATCAGCTGCTGGACATCCTCCAAGCTGTTTTGGGGCGGGCTGAGAATTGGGTGGATTCGCGCGTCGGCCCCACGAATCCGGGCGCTGACCGAGCTGCGGAAGGCCGGCGACCTGGCCACCTCCGTCGTGGACCAGCTGCTCGCCGTGCGCATGCTGCAGCGCGTCGACGAGGCGCGCGTTGAACGGCGCATCCTCCTGCGCGATCAACTGGAGCGCACGGAAGCCGTGCTACGTGAACAGCGGCCGGACTGGCGGTGGGAACCAATCCACGGTGGCTCATGTGTATGGGTCGACACAGGTGACGATGCCGTGCTCCTGGCGGAGCGTGCCAAGCGCGTCGGCGTCAAGCTCGCACCCGGGCCGCGATTCTCGCCTCATGATGGACATCGCACCATGCTACGGATTCCCGTCTGGCACGCCCAAGAGTCGCTGCGAGCCGCGCTGGCAGCGTGGTAGCAAGCCAGGCTCGACTTGGACCTGAGCAGCCTGCACGCGCACACGCTTCTCGCTCCGGTCTACAGCTGCAAGCTCGTGTGACGAGCAGTGACGCTAGAGCCCGTCGCGTGTAACCCCGGCTGTTTCGTCAGTGGCTGGGCGAGTGGTATTGAAGTGTCGGCCTAACCCAACGCGACGTCGAGCGCCTTCCAGTCGATATCCGACGGTGCTACTGCCAGCACGCTGGCGAGCAGCCCCTGACGTGAAGCGCGGACGGAGGCGTCGTCGGCGTTCACGAGGATGTCGTCGAAGAATCGCTGGGCGGCGTCGATGAGCGGTGCCGTGCGTTGCACGAGTTCGGCGAGCGGCGCGTCGGGGAGCCCGTCGGGGAGTGCCTCGAGCTGTTCGCGCAGCGCCACCTCGGCTGACTCGGTGAGCAGGGCCGCATCGTAGCTGGCGGGGGCATCGTCGGGAAGGATCCGCTGGATGCGCACGAGTGCCGCGACAAGGGGTTTCACCGAGTCGTCAGCATCGACGATCTCCCGCAGCAGACGTGCGGCACAGCCAGGAGCGTTTGCGGCAGGCAACACGGCGGCGACGATCTCGGCCGAGTGGCCCTCGTCGCGCAGCAGCTGCGCGAAGCGTCCAACGGTGAACTCCTCCGCGGCATCGACGGCGCCGTCGACTACCTCGACGCCCTGCTCAGCGATGCGCGCGACAGCCGCCTCAAGGCCTTGTCGGATGGTGATTGCCTCGACGCCAGGCACCTCACGCAGGATACGCACGACGCCGAGCGCGGCGCGTCGAAGCCCAAACGGGTCCGACGAACCAGTCGGCTTCGCGCCGAGCGCGAACATGGCGGCAAGGAGGTCGAAGCGGTCGCCCAACGCCAGCAGCGCGCCAGGCACCGTCGACGGCACATCGTCGGCGGACGTGTGCGGCTGCTCCATCTCATACAGGGCATCGGCGACGGCCTGCGTCTCGCCCTTGCGCAGCGCATATTCGCGCGCGACGAAGCCCGCCAGGGAGCTCATCTCCACGACAAGATTCGTAGCCAGGTCGAACTTCGCGAGTTCGCCGGCGCGCTGCAGCGTCGCCCGATCATCCAGCCCGACGATGTCCGCCAGCGTCCCGGCAACGTCGGCGATGCGCCGCGCGCGCTGGCCGACGGAGCCCAGTCGATCCTCGAACGTGAGCTTCTCAAGGCCAGGCACGAAAGCGTCGACACGCTCCTCGGCCAGGTCTTGATTCCAGAAGAACAACGCATCCTCGTAGCGAGCGCGCAGCACCGACTCATTGCCGGCCGCGACGAGTTGCTCGTCGCAGATGCCGTTGGCCATCGTCACGAAGTACGCCATGAGTTTCCCGTCGGCATCGCGCACCGGCAGGTAGCGCTGATGCTTCGCCATGACGGAGGTCAAAATGCGCTCTGGCAACTCCAGATACCGCTCGTCGAACGTGCCGAGAATGCCAACGGGCTCCTCGACGAGGTTGGTGATCTCATCCACCAGGGCGGCATTCGCGTCGAAATCAATGACACCACCCACCGACGTCGCTAGCCGCTCAGCCTGCTCGACGACACTCGCCCGGCGCTCATCCGTCGCGAGCAACACCTTGCCCGCAGCGAGGGTGGGGAGTAGCTCGTCGGCGGAGGCGACGTCGCGGAACCCGACGGGGACCCCGTCGGCGCGCGTGCTGGACTCGGTGGTGCTCGCCGTCAGCCGCTGCAGGTAGGTGGTGCGGCCGGCGCGCACGCCGGAGACCTCGACGGGCACCACCGCGGTGCCCCACAGCGCCACCAGCCAGCGGATAGCGCGCGAGAACGACAGCTTCTCGTCGCACCAGCGCATGTTCTTCTCGGCGCGCAACCCTGAGACAATATCGGCGACGATCTCAGCCACGACGGTGCGAACGTCGCGCCCGGTGACCTCGACCTCGACGGCAGCGTGCTCGTTGCCGCCGATTTCGGCCTTGACTACCGCATCGATGTCGACGCCTTGCCCGCGAGCGAAGCCCTGCAGCGCCTTCGTCGGGTTGCCGTCGCCGTCGAATGCCGCCGCCCACTTCGGGCCCTTGCGCAGCTGCTTCGTGTCCGGCTCGGCGGGGGCGACGTCGGCCACGGTGGCGACGATGCGTCGCGGCGTGCCCTCAACCCGTACCTCGCCGTGCTCCAGGCGCGTGCCCGCCAGCTTCTTGGTGAGCTGCGAGCGCACGAAATCGACGGTGGGCGCCACCACGTGCGGAGGTAGCTCCTCGACGCCGATCTCCACGGCGAGCGTCTGCGCGGACGTCGGCAGATCGCCCTCGACAGCGGGTGTTGCCTCGACGGCCTGCGCCTCACGCAGCAGTGGGAAGCCGAGCTCCTCGCGCCGCTCTACCCAGAGCGCGGCGGTGTCGCGCATGAGGCGGCGCATCGTCGCGAACGCCTTGGCGCGCTCCGTTGTGGAGATGGCGCCGCGGGCGTCGAGCACGTTGAATGCGTGCGATGACTTCAGAATGTAGATGTGTGCGGGCACGGGGAGGCGGGCCTCGACCATGCGCGTCGCCTCCGAGACGTACGCCTCGTACAGCGAGCGGTTCGCGTCGACGTCGGCGTCGTCGAGGTAGTACCGGCTCATCTCGTACTCTTGTTGGCCGTACGCCTCGCCGTAGGTCACCTCGCGACCGTCGGCAGCGACGGCGTAGACGATGTCCTTGAAGTGGGTTTTGCCTTGTAGGGCCATCAAAATGCGCTCGATGCCGTAGGTGAGCTCGACGGGGATCGGGTCGAGGTTCTGCCCGCCCACCTGCTGGAAGTAGGTGAACTGCGTGATCTCCATGCCGTCGAGCCAGACCTCCCAGCCGAGCCCCCACGCGCCGATGGCCGGCTGCTGCCAGTTGTCTTCGACGAAGCGCACGTCGTGGGCGTCGAGGTCGATGCCGAGCGCCTCGAGCGAGCCGAGGTACAACTCCTGCGGGTTGCCCGGCTCGGGCTTCAGGATCACCTGGAACTGCGTGTGCGTCTGGAGCCGGTTCGGGTTCTCGCCGTAACGGGAATCGTCGGGGCGCACCGAAGGCTCGACGTACGCCACGTCCCACGGCTCAGGGCCGAGCACGCGCAGCACCGTCGCCTGGTTCATGGTGCCGGCACCGACCTCCGTGTTGAAGGGCTGCCACGTGAGGCATCCCTTGGAGGTCCAGTAGTCCGAAAGCTTGCGGAGGGCATCTTGCATCGTCAGCACGCGGTCAGTCTAGCGACCCCGGCTTGGAATGCGACGGTGTCGCACGCGTGGCCTCACCCTCCCGGCAAGACAGAGCGACAATCACGGTGCGCGTGGGCAGCGTTGCACCCCGTGCCAGCATTCGTCGTGGGTTCGACCGCGCGGGGCTTGGCACCCGAGCCTGATAACCCTCTTTGTGACTTCAGGCAGGGTGTGATCCTGATACTATGACGTCGGCCACAGTGGTGAATCTGGTGCAATTCCAGAGCTGACCCGCAACCGTATGGATCGCATGATCTGAGCCGGACCTGAAGCTGAGGCCTATCCACCATCCGTCGTGGTCTGCGGAGGGAGTCGGGCGTGACGCGCGACCGTTCCCGGACCCGTCACACCGAGGAGACCTCATGAGGGTTCACCAGCGTGTCGCAGGGGTGCTGCTAGGCGCAGCACTGTTGCTCACACCTCTCGCTGCAACCGAAACCAGGGCCGAGGATCGCCCTGCGGATTCCAGCGCTACCACCACAGACAAAGCCTTTACCGATGCGGACGTCCGCAGTTGTGTGGAGGCCGACAAGGTTTTCGTCATCGTCGACCCGATGGATACCGCCCCGAAGGGCGGCTGTGCGTCGAAGTTCTCGACGGGGCACGAAGCCCTCGTTTCGGCAGGATTCGAGCCGGACAGCGATTCATTCGTCACCACGATCGACGGGATTCGAGCGGACTACACCAAGGACAGCAAGTGGTGGACGTACTGGCACCGTTCCTTCGAGCCGGCCGACGGGAAGTGGGCAGCGTGGGAATTCTCCGAGCAGGGCTTGGGTATCTATCAGCCGAAACCGGGCACGGTTGAAGGCTGGTCTATCAGCCCCGCATCAGGCGGTTCCAAGACGCCGCGCTGGGCTGGGTATGAACTCGATCCGGTGCAGCCAGACGACTCCGCGTTCGCCGCGATCATGCCGGACGCCAACTACCGCAGGTGCGTCACGGACAAGCTGGGCCTACCCGTCGGCGCCGTCCCTACTTCCGAACAGCTCGCAGGCATCACGTCGCTGTCTTGCACCGGCCGCGGCATTAAGGACGCCACCGGTACTAGCGCCCTCACCGGCCTTACCAAGCTGTTCCTCGGCAACAACTCGCTGACGAGCCTCGAGCCGCTCGCGCAGTCTGACAAGCTGTTTTCGCTGGGCATCCAGAACAACCAGATCACCGACATTTCGCCACTGCGCAACCTCATGAAGCTGCGGTCGGTCACGATGAACAACAACAAGGTCGGTGACATTTCGGTGCTCGGTCAGCTCCCCGAACTCGACCGTGTCTCCAGCGGTTCGCGCCAGGCCCAGGCCGTCGACGGTGCCCCGCAGCAAAGCGGCACACCCGTCCCCGCACCGACCCTCGTCGGCTTCGGAGGTTGGCTCGTCCAGACGGAGCCCCCGGCGGGGGTCACGGTGTCTGCAGGCAAGGTGACGTATCCAGGGCCGGGCACCTACGTGTGGAAGTTCCGCGACGAGAAGGACTTCGGGTTCAACGGAACCGTCACCGTCGAGGTGACCGCCCCGTCGGTAGTGACCATTCCCGACGACGCCTTCCGCGCCTGCATCAACTCGCGGCTGAAGATCGATGCCAGCGAGCAGCCGACGGCGGAGCAATTGGCCGGACTCACAGGCGTGCTGCGCTGCACCGGCAAGGGCGTCAAAGACCTGCAGGGAGCGCACCTGCTGACCGGGCTCACAGGGCTTCGCCTCTACAACAACGACATCACCGATCTGTCCCCGTTGCGCACGCTCACGGAGCTGACAGTGTTGGAGGTCGGCGAGAACAACATCACCACGCTCGCCCCGCTCGGCGCCAAGCCGAAGCTTCGTAACCTGTCGGTGCAGCGCACATCCACCTCGACGAAGGAGCAGCTGGTGTCGTTGGCTGGCATCGAGCAGTTCCGGGCGTTGACGAGCGTCGTCGCTAACAATCAGGGCCTCACTTCTCTGGATGCGTTGGCCGGGCTGAAGTCGCTGGTCTCCGTCGAGGCCACGGGCAATGCGCTCACTGATGTGGCGTTCGCGTCGGAGCTCACATCCCTCGATACGCTCAAGCTCGACGACAACCACATCGCGGACCTCGGTGCCTTCGCCGGGCGCTCCTTTAAGCGACTGAGCGTCCTCAACCAAACCTTGACCGCGCCCACCGTGAAGGCGGGGGAAGCCGTCTCAGTCCCGTCTGTGGTGAACACCGACGGCGCACCGCTCGCAGCGCTGCCGCCGGCCGATATCGAGACGAACGACGGCCAGGTCACCTACCCGAAGGAGGGCAGCTACACGTGGTCATTCGACAACAAGAAGTCGCCACTGCCGACCACCTTCTCGGGGACGATCGTGCAGCGTGTCGACCCTGCACCAGCGCCGGTCGTTGATGCCGGCATCACCGACGACGCCCTGCGCGCTTGCATCAACGGCAAGTTGGCGCAGGAGCCGAAGGCACCGATTTCCCGCGAACAGCTCGCCGGTCTGACCGAGCTCACCTGCGTGGGCAAAGGCATCAAGGATCTGACAGGCGCGCAGCATCTCACGGATGTCACCAAGCTGACGCTCAGCACCAACGAGATCACCGACCTCAGCCCACTGGCCAAGCTGAAGGATCTGCGGGAGCTGAACCTCCCCGGCAACCAGGTCTCGGATGTGAAGCCCCTGCAGGAGCTTGTGGAACTCGAAGTGCTCAATATTTCCCAGAACCCTGTGGAGAGCATTGCCGACCTGAAGCCGCTCACGGGCCTCAAGGATCTTGCGGTTGGGCAGCGTAAGAAGGGTTACCCAGGCATCACCTCACTCGATGGTGTGCAGGAGATGCAGAAGCTCGAGAAGCTGCAGTTCAACAACTCCCGGGTCTCGGATCTGACGCCGCTCGAGAACCTCTCTCAACTGAGGCAGCTCTTCTTCCACTTCAACCAGGCAGCGGACCTTCAGCCGCTGGCTAAGCTGACGCAGCTCGAGAAGCTGGGGGCTGATTCCAACGGGATCGCTGACCTCTCGCCCCTCGCGCAACTATTGAAGCTCACTAGCGTGGGGGTCAACAGCAACCACATCTTTGACCTCAGCCCACTCGGTCAGCGTTCATCGCTGCAGGTCAGGGCCCGTTGGCAGAAGGTGGAGGGTCCTGTCGTCGAGGCCGGTACCTCGGTCCCGCTGCCTCGTGCAGTGGGGCTCGCCGCCGGTGCAGTGCAGTTGACGCCGCCAGATGGCGTACAGCAGGACGGCGACTCCGTCACCTACCCAAGCGGGGGCCGCTATGTGTGGACCTGGAGCGAGAAGCTCGGCGATGATCCTTACTTCGACGGGGAATACACGCAGCCGGTGAGCGTCAAGCCCGAGCCGGAGCCGGCCCCCGAGCCAGAGCCGTCGGAGGAGCCGACTGCTGAGCCGGAGCCGACAGAGGAGCCTGCGCCGACTGAGGAACCGACCGTGGAACCAACTGCTGATCCGACTCCCTCAGACGAGGCGACCGAGGAACCGACCGCCAAGCCGAGCCCCACGGATGAGGCGACCGCTGAGCCGACCCCCACGGTGCAGCCGACGACACCCGCTTCGTCGGGATCCTCGTCGGCACGCCCCCGTCCGGGGCTTCCGAGCACGGGTGTCTCGTGGACCGGTCAAGCACTGGGCATGCATTGGCTGCGAGCCGTGTGATCCGCACTTGAGCGGTGACCCGTCACCATCGGCTCGCTGAACTGGGGCCTTCCGAGAAGGGCAATCAATACCCACGTCTCGGGAGGCCCCGTTCGTTTTCGTAGCTGAACGCTTGCAGGACTCGCAGGGTATGCGTGCCGTTGTTGCCGGCGGTGGCTAGCGTGAGCCGGTCAGCTCCAGGTCATCGACGACGGCACTGCCGCCGGTTGCGCCACTGCCGGCCGATCGCCTCCCGCCACGTGGGTACGATCACGCCGTGGGCCCGCATTTGGCGACGGAGGCGCGTGCGGGTGATGTAGATGCCGAGCAGCCCGACGACGAACATCGGAATCTGCACCCACATGGCCTGCTGCCACTGCTCGAAGGTGTAGGAGCTGGCGCCGCCGGAAATGGTGT
>JAEZVO010000038.1 GCA_023443125.1 Actinomycetes bacterium | reverse complement strand
GCTGTGAAGACCATCCGTGAGCGTCTCAACACCGACCCGGTGCTGTTGCAGATCCCGATCGGCGCAGAGGCTGACTTCCTCGGCGTCGTCGACGTGGTGCGCATGCGTGCGCTCACCTGGCGCGGCGAGACCGCGATGGGTGAAGACTACGAGATCGAGGAAATTCCTGCCGAGCTGCAGGAGCTGGCTGAGCAGCGCCACCAGGAGCTCCTGGAGCGTTGCGCTGACGTCGACGACGAGCTCGCCGAGAAGTTCCTGATGGACGAGGAAGTTTCCCCCGAGGAAATCGAGGCGGCCCTGCGCAAGGGCATCATCGCCAACGAGTTCACGGCAGTGGTGTGCGGCACCTCCTTCAAGAACAAGGGTGTGCAGCCGCTCCTCGACGCGGTTGTGAAGTACCTGCCTTCCCCGCTTGACGTGCCCGCCATTGATGGCTTCAAGCCCGGCGACGAGAGCACGAAGCTGGAGCGCCACCCCAGCGACGACGAACCGCTGTCGGTGCTCGCGTTCAAGGTTGCTGCCGATCCGCACTTGGGCAAGCTCACCTACGTTCGTATCTACTCGGGCGTTCTGAAGTCTGGTGAGAACGTGCTCAACACCGCGACCGGTAAGAAGGAGCGCATCGGCAAGATCTACCAGATGCACGCCAACAAGCGTGAAGAGATCGAAGAGATCGGCGCTGGCATGATCTGCGCCGTCATGGGTCTGAAGAACACCACCACCGGCGACACGCTGTGTGACCCGGTGAACCCGATTCAGCTCGAGTCCATGACCTTCCCGGCTCCGGTGATCGAACAGGCCATCGAGCCGAAGACGAAGTCCGACCAGGAGAAGCTCTCGAACGCTATTCAGCGTCTCGCTGAAGAAGACCCGACGTTCCGCGTCCACACCGACGAGGAAACCGGCCAGACCATCATCGCCGGCATGGGTGAGCTGCACCTCGATGTGCTCATCGACCGCATGAAGCGCGAGTTCAAGGTGGAAGCCAACATCGGTAAGCCTCAGGTCGCCTACCGCGAAACCCTCCGCAAGAAGGTCGAAAAGGTCGAATACACGCACAAGAAGCAGACCGGTGGTTCCGGTCAGTTCGGCCGCGTCATCATCGACCTCGAACCGCAGGAGCCGGGCGCAGGCTACGAGTTCGTGAACGCCGTGACCGGTGGCCGTATCCCCAAGGAGTACATCCCCTCTGTGGATGCGGGCATCCAGGAGGCCATGCAGTTTGGTGTGCTGGCGGGCTACCCCGTCGAAGACATCAAGGTGACGCTCACCGACGGTGCCTACCACGACGTCGACTCCTCGGAGCTCGCGTTCAAGCTCGCAGGCTCTCAGGCGTTCAAGGAAGCCGCTCGCAAGGCGAACCCCGCAATTCTCGAACCGATGATGGCGGTCGAAGTCACCACTCCGGAAGACTTCCTGGGCACCGTGATCGGCGACCTGAACTCCCGTCGCGGGCAGGTGCAGTCGATGGACGAACAGCACGGCAACCGCATCGTGCGCGCGCTGGTTCCGCTGTCCGAGATGTTCGGCTACGTCGGTGACCTTCGCTCCAAGACCTCGGGCCAGGCGTCGTACTCGATGGAGTTCGACTCCTACGCAGAGTGCCCCACGTCGGTGGCCGACGAGATCATCGCGAAGGCTCGCGGTACCGAAGCCTGATCTTCGCATCCCTCCCCTCAAGGTGGCGTCTCAAGTAATCGAGGCGCCACCTTTTTTCTATCGGGTGGACATCAGTATTCTTGGAACATGTCAGAGTTGATGCCGCCGGTTCCGCAGCTTCTCGTCACCACGACGAAGCAGGCCGTGCGCAACATTGAGCGCACGACGGAACATGGCCGCGACGGAATACTCCACCATCAGCGACGTATCCTCGCTGCCCGCGGACATCTCCACGGTCTTCGAGGACGACGGACATCCAGCGAACGACCCGGAGTGAGGTTCCTCGTAAGGGGGCTGCTTGCCCTCCCGCTGGTCGTGACTCTCACGGCGTGCGGGGACGTGCATCCGCTGCCGGACCGGGCGGACGTCGTCGACGTGGTGCGCATCGAGGCCTTCGGATTTGCAGCCAGTGACAGGGAGGCAATCCACATCGACGTGCCGTCCAGTGACGCCATGGCATATGTCGCTGACGATTTGTTGATGCTGCGCGGAACCAAGGGCGATCCGCCGTCGCGCATGTGGTACGAGTCCTACGTCGTTGAATTGCGGGACGGCCAGCGCTTCGAGCTGCTCCGCGGCACCCTGGGGCCAGGACTGGAGTCGTGGCTGTACACCGACGCCACGGGGTGGCTGCGCCTCCGCAACGGCGAGGTTTTCATGGAATCGGGGCGATTTCTGGATCCCGCGACGCAACCGCACACTCGCGTGCCGATCGCGAGCGTACCGCTGGGCGACAAGGCCGTCGCATGAGCACGGCCAACGAGGCGAATCCGCGACGCTGGCTCGGTGGAGTAGTGGCGGTGGCACTCGTGGTGTTGCTGCTGTGGGGCGGCTCGTGGCTGGTGAAGCTGTTCAGGATGCAATATGACTTCACGCTTGAGCTGTGCCCCTCGGGCGCGCAGACAGCGACGTTCACGGTGTACCAACGGTCCGCCATGACGGATTATGCACAGCAGTTCACGCTCCACGACGTCGATTGCGCCACCCAGCAGCTCCATGCGGATGAGGGGTTACCGTGGAACACCGACCTCGACACACTGCCGGTCACTGTGGTGGTCGCGGAGGAAGGTGGTCGCAGGCAAGTGACCGAGCTCTATCGGTTGCCGGCGGGCGCCGGAGTGGCAGGCAGGCAGCAGAACGTCGTCGTGAGTCGTGCTGGGGGAGCGTGGCCGCAGTTCGGCAGCCCGGACGCGACGCCGATCGACCCCGACTCCGTTCCGCGGATTGAATAGGCCCCGGACTGCCGCTGCTCGGTCGCTAAGCTCGACCTCCATGACCCTACGAATCAAAACCTGGGACGAGCTCACGAAGGACGAGTTCTACGAGATTTCTACGTTGCGCTGCGCGGTGTTTTACGTCGAACAGCGGGTAACCGATCAGGATTTCGACGGCGTCGACCGCGCCGACGGCACCCACCACCTTTGGATTCCCGACGAACGGGGCGTGGCTGCATACGTTCGCTGTTACCAGCTGCCGCGGCCCGAAGCAGGAGCGACGATCGCCCTCGGCCGCATGGCGGTGCGCGCTGACCGGCGGGGGGCTGGCCTGGCAAAACGCCTCGTCGCGGCTGTTGTCGAACGCTGGGGCGACCAACCCATCGTGTTGCACTCGCAGAGCTACATCATGAGTCTCTACGAGGGCTTCGGGTTCCAGCCCGTGGGGGAGCCGTACGACGAGGCGGGCATCCCGCACCAAACCATGGTGCGGGCGTCACACTAGACGTGAACGCAGTTCATGTTTTGCGCAGTGGCGAGGTTCGCTAGACTCTTCTATCAGCGTGTCTCGGCTGGTTTGACTATCAGCTGAGGCTGCACAAGAATAATCAAGTCCCCTGCGGCAATTTCAGGGGGCCCAAAATCCAAGCGCTGCGCAGGGTGCGTAGCGTCACTGAGAAGGAGCCCAAGTGGCAAAGGCCAAGTTTGAGCGGACGAAGCCGCACGTAAACATCGGCACCATTGGACACGTCGACCACGGCAAGACCACTCTGACCGCGGCGATCTCCAAGGTGCTCCACGACAAATACCCGGATCTGAACGAGGCTTCCCCGTTCGACAAGATCGACAAGGCCCCGGAAGAGCGCCAGCGTGGTATCACCATCTCGGTCTCGCACATCGAGTACCAGACGGAGAGCCGCCACTACGCGCACGTTGACTGCCCCGGCCACGCCGACTACGTCAAGAACATGATCACCGGTGCTGCTCAGATGGACGGCGCCATCCTCGTTGTGGCTGCAACTGACGGCCCGATGGCTCAGACCCACGAGCACATCCTCCTCGCCCGCCAGGTTGGCGTGCCGGCCATCGTTGTCGCCCTCAACAAGTGCGACATGATCGACGCCGACGATGAGGACCTCATCGACCTCGTTGAGATGGAGCTTCGCGAGATCCTCTCCGCGCAGGAGTTCGACGGCGACAACCTGCCGATCGTGCGCGTGGCTGCGTTCCCCGCACTCAACGGCGACGAGAAGTGGGCCGAGAGCATCCTCGAGCTCATGAACGCTGTCGACGAGTACATCCCCACCCCGGAGCGCGACACCGACAAGCCGTTCCTCATGCCTGTGGAAGACGTCTTCACGATTACCGGTCGCGGTACTGTCGTCACCGGCCGTATCGAGCGCGGCATCGTCCAGACCGGCGACACCGTCGACCTGGTTGGCATCCGCGACGAGAAGCAGACCACCACCATCACCGGTGTTGAGATGTTCCGCAAGATCCTCGACGAGGGTCGCGCTGGCGAGAACGTCGGCCTGCTGCTCCGCGGCACCAAGAAGGAAGACGTCGAGCGCGGCATGGTGGTTATCAAGCCCGGTTCCACCACCCCGCACACCGACTTCGAGGCTTCCGTCTACGTGCTCAACAAGGAAGAGGGCGGCCGTCACAAGCCGTTCTTCTCGAACTACTCCCCGCAGTTCTACTTCCGCACCACCGACGTGACTGGCGTTGTGCAGCTGCCTGAGGGCACCGACATGGTGATGCCCGGTGACAACACCGATATGACCGTGCACCTCAACAAGCCCATCGCTATGGAAGAGAACCTCAAGTTCGCTATCCGTGAGGGTGGCCGCACCGTCGGTGCTGGCACCGTCACCAAGATCATCAAGTGATCTAGCCTGACGCGATACGAGGCGGCCCCCACCAAATGCTGGTGGGGGCCGCTTCGTCTATGCGTGCGTGCGCGTCGTGCCCGTTCGGGTATCGAGCTTTGGGGATTAGCCGCACCGTTACTCGTTGAGCTTACGCGTCCTCTCCATCGCTCGACTTCGGCAGCTCGTCGCGCTCCTGTCCTTCCCGCTCCTTGCGTCGGGCTTCACGCTCTTCTAACTCTTCCTTCGACGGGCCGGCGTACTGGCGGTTGCGCTCTTCTGCCTCGGGCGTCCCGGAAAACACGCGTGCCGTGATGCTGAGCGAGTCGCCGCGCCCATCGGTCACCTCGACGCTCGGCATTTCAGCGGTGCTAGGACCGTCGTCGGGTGTCGTCGGCTCCTCGGGACCTACCGCATCTGATGGCCTCAGCACTGACGAGATCAACGCGTCGAGCTGCGGGCGTTGACGATCGCCAGACTTCTTGCCGCTCGGAGTGGCGTGGCGATCACGCAGGGCCTTAAACCAGGTGCGCCGACGGGCGTCGAAGCTGTCGCTCAATGACGGATCGTCGTCGAAGAGATTCGCGACGGGGATCTCCTCCGTCGTGTCATCTGAGCGCTCGTCATCCCACGCGGCCTTCGTCTCCGCCACAAACTGTTTACGCTCCTCCGACGATGGCGCGGGCGTGACGTCCGGCTCCAGCCGGGTACGGGGGAGCGCGTAGACGGCGCGCTGCTGCAACCAGGTAATGAGTTCCTCGCGCACGTAGCAGCGCAGGTCCCACAGATCACCCGAGGTGGCGGCGGATACCGTCGCGCGCACCTTCACATACCCCCCGGTGGCCTCCGTCACCTGCATGCTGACCGTCCGCCCGTCCCACAGATCAGAGCGCCGCACGATGCGTTGTAGCTCGACGCGTGCCGCCTCGACCGGCACCAGCCAGTCCAGGTCGAATTCGACGGTGCCCAGCAGCTTGGGACTACTGCGCGTCCAGTTCTCGAAGGTCTTCGAGATGAACACTGTGGACGGCACGATCCACCGTCGCCCATCCCAGCTCGCCACCACCACGTAGGTGAGGGTGATTTCTTCGATGGTGCCCCAGTGCTCGTCGACGATCACGATGTCGCCCATGCGCAACGCGTCGGTGAATGCGAGCTGCACACCTGCAAACACGTTGGCGAGCGATGATTGGGCTGCGAGACCGGCGACGATGGAGAGCAGACCAGCGGAGGCCAACATGGACGCGCCGATGGCTCGGAACTGTTCGAAGGTGAGAAGGACACCGGAGATAGCCAGCACCCAGACCACTGCGACGCCGACGCGGGAGATCACCTGCGTCTGGGTGCGAAGCCTGCGCGAGTGCACTGTCTCCTGCGCGTCGGCGTGTGCGAGCAGCAGGAAATCCGCGATAGCGCTGATGAGCCCTGTGAGTAGGTACGCACCTGAGAGGATCAGCAAGATCGTCCACACGTGGAGGAACATGGGCGCCCACTCCACGTTGGGCGCGCGTGCAGGCCACCCGAGCGCGATCAGCACGCCGACGCCGGTGCCGATGATAATGATGAGAATGCGCATCGGGGTTCTCAGGCGTTTACTGAACGGCTTCAGGTGCTGGCGCCGTCGGATGAAGATGCGCGCGAAGGCGCCTACGAGGAGTGCCAGCACAGCGCCGGCCAGGAACCCGAAGGCCCCGTGCGCGACGACGGAGAGTACGTCGAGGGCTACTTCGGCGGTGGTGTCGTCAGTGGGCATTCCGCCTCCTCCTCGTTACTTGTTGGCGCGCTTTTGCAGCGCTGCCCACTCGTCGCGAAGCCCGACGGTGCGGTGGAACAGCGTGGGCTGTTCCGGGTCGACAGCGAAGTATCCGATGCGCTCAAACTGCAGCACCTGGCCAGGATCAGCGTCTGCCAGCGCTGGCTCACCCTTGCACTGCTCGAGCAACTCACGTGAATTGGGGTTGAGATCGTCGAGGGCCTCGCCTGTGGCCGCTCCGGGAGCCTCGGCGGTGAACAGCCGTTCGTAGAGCGCCGCCTGGATGTCGACGGAGTGTCGTCGCGAAACCCAGTGCATCGTCGACTTCACCTTGCGGCCGTCGGGCGCGGTGCCGCCGCGCGACTCGGGATCGTGCGTACACAGCACTTCGACGACGTTGCCATCCTCGTCTTTGACGACGTCGGTAGCCGTGACGAGGAATGCCCCGCGCAGCCGCACTTCCTTGCCGGGGGAGAGGCGGAAGTACTTCGGCGGCGGCACTTCCCGGAAGTCGTCCTGCTCGATCCACAGTTCGCCGGTGAATGGCACCTTGCGGGTGCCGTCGTCTGGATTCTCCGGGTTGTTCATGACCTCGAACCACTCGACGACGGGCTCGCCGCCCTCGTCGGTTGGCCAGTCGGTGATGGTGAGCTTCAGCGGGCGGAGCACGGCCATACGGCGCTGCGCTGTGCGGTTCAGTTCTTGGCGCACGTAGCTCTCCAGCTCCTCGATGGCCTTGCGAGACTGCACGCGCGTGATGCCCACTGCCTTGCAGAACTCGCGCAACGCAGCGGCGGGGTAGCCACGTCGACGTAGCCCACGGATGGTGGGCATGCGCGGGTCGTCCCAGCCGTCGACCACACCTTCTTGCACCAGTTTGAGGAGTCGACGTTTGCTCGTCACCGTGTGCGTGAGCTCGAGACGAGCGAACTCGATCTGGCGGGGGGGCTGTTCGAGTTCGAGCGCCTTCAGGAACCAGTCGTAGAGTGGGCGGTGTGATTCGAACTCGAGCGAACACATCGAGTGCGTGACGCCCTCAATCGCGTCAGACTGCCCGTGCGCCCAGTCGTACGTCGGGTAGATGGGCCAATCCCAGCCGGTTTGATGGTGTTCGACCTTGCGGATGCGATACATCAGCGGGTCGCGCATCTGCATGTTCTCGTGCGCCATGTCGATCTTGGCGCGCAGCGTTTTCTCGCCGTCGGCAAACTCGCCAGCGCGCATACGGCGGAACAGGTCGAGGTTCTCCTCCGGGCTGCGGTCGCGGTACGGCGACGGAGTCCCGGGCTCGGTGAATGAGCCCCGCGTGGCGGAGATTTCTTCGGCATTTTGGTCGTCGACGTAGGCCAGCCCCTTCTCGATGAGCTGCTCGGCCCACTCGTACAGCTGCTGGAAGTACTCCGACGCGAACCGTACCTCCGCAGGCTCGTAGCCCAGCCAGCGGATGTCGTCGATGATGGACTGCACGAACTCGGGGTTTTCGGCCTCGGGATTGGTGTCGTCCAGGCGCAGCATGCAGATGCCATCGAAGTCTTCGGCGACGCTGAAGTCAGCGACAATAGCTTTCGCGTGGCCGATGTGGAGATATCCGTTGGGCTCGGGTGGGAACCGGGTCTGAACACGGTGTCCGTATCGACCGGATTCGGTGTCAGCCTTGATGGCTTCGTATAGGTAGTTCGAGGGCTGCGCAGTCATGCTCTAGAGCATATCGACTACCACCAGGGCTACGCCGCAGCGAGGGCGTTCCACAGCCAGACCAGCAGCCAAATGCCCAGCACGAGAGCCACGACGACTACGCCGACGAGAATGCCCGCGGCGGCGATCCAGTACTTCACGCTCGCCTTACGCACTTGCTCCCGGTCGGCGATGGTGCGGTTCAGAAGCCGAAGGTTGCGGCGGTTCGAGCGGTACGCAACGTCGCCGAGTGCACCGACGATTGGGATAAGCCCGATCAGCCAGTCAATGAGGTAATTCGCGCCCATCCGGGCCAGCACCGGCAGAGGTGCACGCAGCCGGATCGCGTCGATGATGACCGACGTCGCCAACACGGCGCCGACGCTGCTGCCCACGCCGGGGATGAGGCTCAACACCGGGTCAAGCCCGACCCGAATGTTGGTGCCCGGAATCGTGGCCACGTCGTCGAGGATGTGGGTGAGAAAGCGCGTCGCCTTCGCCGGCGTCGAAGGAGGCTCCTGCCGAATCTCGTCGCGTGCTGCGCGTGTGGCGTCGTCCATGAATCTAAGCATGCCGGAAGTGCGTCGAAGTAGCTATCACAGTTAGCCTGTGCACATGCGCACCCAGGTACCTCAATATCTTCGAGAAGTGCTCCAGGCCTGCGAGCGTAACGACGAGGGTGCCCTGGCCGATTACATCCCCGAGCTAGGCAACGTCGACCCGAACCCACTCGCCGTCGCGGTGTGTATGGGCGATGGCACGGTGTATGGCGCTGGAGATGCCGACGTCGAGTTCACCATTCAGTCGATGTCGAAACCCTTTGTGTACGCCCTTGCGCTACACGAACGAGGACTCGAAGCAACCCTGCAGCAGGTGGGGGTGGAGCCATCGGGGGACGCGTTCAACGATCTCTCACTGCGCGAAGACGGTCGCCCACAGAACCCGATGATCAACGCGGGCGCCATGGCCGTACATGCCATGATCGGTGGTCCGCAGGCGCCGCTGCGTGAGCGCACCGACATGATCGTCGACGGCCTGTCGCGGTTCGCGGGGCGGCCGCTGAGCGTCGACGAGGACGTCTACACGTCGGAGTTTGCGACGTCGTTTCGCAACCGCGCGATCGCCAACATGCTGCGCAACGTCGGGGTGATCGAGCAGGACCCGCGCGACATCGTCGGCGAGTACACGCGGCAGTGCGCCACCAAAGTGACGACGAAGGACCTTGCGACGATGGCCGTCACCCTGGCGATGGGCGGGCGCAACCCTGTCACGGGCGAACAGGTGGTGCCGCCTTGGGTGTGCCGGTACGTGCTGTCGGTGATGATGACCTGCGGCATGTACGACGCTGCCGGCGACTGGATGACCACCGTGGGCATCCCCGCGAAATCCGGGGTGTCAGGCGGCATCCTCGGCGCGCTGCCTGGTCAGGCGGGCCTGGCGGCTTTCTCCCCGAAGGTGGACAGCCACGGGCACAGCGTGCGGGGCGTGCGCGTGTTCGGGCATCTCTCGCGCGACCTCAACTTGCATCTCATGGAGGTGCAGGAGGCGAGGGTGCGCCTGCTGGAGTCGAGCCGCGAAGTGGAGCTGCGCGACGGTGTGGCCCGCCACCTGCGACTGCGCGGCGCGCTGTACTTTGGCTCGGTGGAGCGCCTCCTGCGCGAGCTTGCCGATATCCCCGACGAGGACACCGTCGTCGTCGATTTGAGCGATGTCACGCACATCAACCCGATCGGTCGACGCATGTTGCTTGATGCGATGGAGCAGCTCGGCGGAGCGGGGGAGCGGCGGCTGGTGCTCGTCGACCCGGCCGGTCTGCTGCGTGACCCCCACGACGCCGGGCTGGAGGTCGACGTGGTGAGTGAGATCGCCGACGAACAGTGAGGAATGCGCATCCGGCCGCGGAGCGTGGCCGCAACCTCAACTGCGATGGCGCCTGCGTCCCAGTCTCACGGGCTGTCGCGTTGTATGATCTGGTCACTAACCCTCGGCGGCTGGGGGAATACTGGTGGGCACCAACCGTGGCAACCATCGAGCAGAGATGTAGGAGGTCCAAGTGTTTGCTGGGTTCGAGGAACGCATGCTCTCGGTCTCCGGTGCCGAGATCCATTGCCGTGTAGGCGGGAGAGGCGACCCGGTGCTTCTGCTGCATGGTTTCCCGCAGACGTCAGCGATGTGGCATCGAGTGGCTGAGGAACTGGCGGGCACGTACACCGTCGTTGCCTCGGATCTGCGTGGCTATGGGCGCTCATTGGCGCACGACCATGACTTCACGTTCCGCGCCATGGGCAACGACATGGCTGAGGTGATGACGCAACTTGGGCACGAACGTTTCGACGTGGTCGGGCATGATCGTGGAGCACGGGTGACGCATCGGATGGCGCTCGACCACACGTCGCGTCTCCGATCGGTGACGTTGCTCGACATTCTCCCCACACTGGATGTGTGGGATTCGATGGATGGGTGGCTCGCGCGTCGCTACTACCATTGGTCCTTCCTCGGGCAGGCCACTGATCTGCCGCGGATACTCGTCGGGGCTCGGCCCATGGAGTTCTTTTCTGCGTCGATGCAGGGGCTCTCCGCAGGTCCGATCGACTTCGTCGCGCCTTTGGCCATGCAGGAATACGCGGAAGCGGCGGTCCGGCCCACGGTGATCGATGCCTGGTGCGGTGATTATCTGGCTGCTGCGACCACAGATCTCGATCATGATCAGGCGGATCTCGGGCGCATGCTGCCGCAACCGTGCCTGGTGATGTGGGGATCGAGAGGGGTCGTCGGGAAGCACCTCGATCCCGTGTCACGGTGGCAGCGGTGGTTCCCACATGCCTCGGGGCAAGAAGTCACCGCCGGGCACTTTCTGGTGGAGGAAGCACCGCAGGTGGTGTTGCCGGTTCTCCGCGATCATCTTCAACGGGCGGCTGGCGCCTACTGAGAGATCGCTTCCACGTGGCGTGCGCCTGTCACGCCAGCGAGGGTAGGCTGGGCGCACTATGTCTTGCATCACGCCTGCCCGCACCCGCGTCGCCCCATCGCCCACCGGAGATCCCCACGTCGGCACCGCCTTCATGGCCCTGTTCGACCTCGCATGGGCGAGGAAAACCGGGGGCCAGTTCGTGCTCCGCATCGAAGACACCGACCAGGCCCGCCTCGTCGAAGGTAGCGAGCAGCAGATCTACGATTCGCTCGCTTGGCTTGGGCTGCAGCCCGACGAGGGCCCGCATGTCGGCGGGGAGTTCGCCCCGTATCGGCAGTCCGAGCGACTGGAGACCTACCGGCCCTACGTCGAGCAGCTCATTGCCGACGGCCACGCCTACTACTGCTGGTGCTCGCCCGAGCGGCTGAAGGAAATGCGCGACGAGCAGGCCAAGAGCAAGCAGTCGGTCACTGGGTACGACCGGCTCTGTTACGGCAAGACGAAGGAAGAACGCGCCGCCCTGCCCGGCTTTTCTGAGACGCCGGTGGTGCGGATGCTCATTCCCGACGACGTCCCCCTCACCTTCGACGACCTCATTCGCGGCGAAGTGAAGGCGCCGCGCCCCGACGACCAGGTGATCTTGAAGACCGACGGGTTCCCCACGTACCACATGGCCGTCGTCGTGGATGATCACCTGATGGGCATCAACACCGTCGTGCGTGGTGAGGAGTGGATTTCGTCGACGCCGAAACACGTGCTGCTCTACCAGTGGCTTGGTTGGGAGGTGCCGCAGTTCGCGCACATGCCGCTGCTGCGCAATACCGACAAGTCGAAGATCTCGAAGCGCAAAAACCCTGCCGCGCGGCTCATGTGGTTCAAGGAGCAGGGCTACCTGCCGGAGGCGGTACGTAACTTCCTGCAGCTGCTCGGCTACGCCGGCGACGAGGAATCCGAGGTGAAGACCTTCGACGAGTTCGTGGCCGAGTTCTCCTGGAGCAAGGTGCACACCGTCGGGCCCATCTTCGACCTCCAGAAACTTGATTGGCTGAACGGCCACTACATCCGCTCGCTGAGCGCCGACGAACTTACCCAGCGCATCGTCGATTGGGCGAAGGAATACGGGCAGTGGGAGGAACACATGAGCCTCGACGTGCTGCGCCAGGCCGTGCCCATCATCCAGGAACGTTTGGTGACGCTTTCGGGTGCGCTACCGCAGCTCGACTACCTGTTCTCGAACGACATCCAGATCGCCGACGACGCCCGCGCCACGCTGAAGGACGACGCCGCCCAGGTGCTCGACGAGGCGCTCGCGGTGATGGAATCGGTGCCCATGGAAGCCTCCGCGATCCAGGCGGCGCTGCGCGAACGTCTGTGCGATGGCATGGGCATCAAGCCGAGGTTCGCGTTCGGCCCGCTGCGGGTGGCGATCGCGGGTAGGAAGGTGTCGCCGCCGCTGTTTGAGTCGATGGAAATCCTGGGCCGCGACGAATCCATCCGCCGTCTGCGCGCACTCCGAGCCGAGCTGTAGGGCGCCACAACCCTCATAGTGTGAGATTTGTTGCGGAAACCCGCAATAGATCTCACACATTGTGAGTTATCCACACCCCCTTTCGCATGGCCTCCTGCGTACGTCAGGATCATGCAATGGGAGCAGCGCAAGAACTCCAGCGAATCCTCCGCCAGCAAGCTGGCGTGATCAGCAGCCGCCAGCTCGCCGCCATGGGCTATTCACGCGGGCAGATCATGCGTCTCACCTGCCGGTGGCAGCGCTGCGCACCAGGCGTGTACCTGACGACGCCGCTCACGTGGATCAGCGCGCTGTGGGCGGGGTTGCTCGTCGGAGGCGACGATGCGGTAGCGGGCATGGAGGCCGCAGCGTTCGTGCGCGGCATTGTCGATGATGAGCCCAAGGAGATCGTGATTTGGGTGGCCCATGCGAGGCGGGAGTTCCAGCTCGGGCCCTACCAGATTCGCTTCCGACGGGGCATCCGGGCCCCGCGGGGTACCCCGGCCATCACCACCGTCGAGGACACGGTGCTCGACACCGCCGACATTCGCCCGGAAATCCCCGCCGTCGCTCTGCTCACGCGCGCATTGGCCGACGGGTTCACCACCCCGGCAGCGCCTCCTCAATCGCTTGCGTCAACGCGCCCGGCAGCGCCACCGTGCGCTCATCGTCGAACTCGACGGTGGCCGCTATCACCGCGACAAGGCCCATGACTACCACCGCGATAACGAGCACATGCTTGACCGCGACGAGCGCACCGTGCGCTTCGGCTGGCGGCAGGTCGTCGTCGACGCGTGCATGAGCGCGCAGCAAGTAGCCCGCGGACTGCAGCGGGGCGGGTGGGGCGGCAAGAAGGCGCGCGCGTACTGCAGATGCCTCAACGTGTGAGATCTATTGCGGAAACCCGCAATAGATCTCACACCATCATGGTTGCACGGCGCTTGGTCCGGCCTCGATGGCCAGGCGCTCGTCGAGGGCGGGCAGGTAGTAGAGCGCCAGCGAGTCGAGAATGCGCTTGACCTGGATGAGCGACGCCTGACGCTCGCCCTCCGTCGTGGCCCCGGCCGCGAGGCGCGCGGCCTTGCCGGCCCGTCGGGCATCCGAGCGAGCCTGCTCGGGCAGGTGCTCAAAGCCGAGCCGTTCGGCGTTCGCCTGAGCGACGTTGAAACTCACCTCCACATCCGAGGCGAGCGCGTCGAGCTCGTCGGTACCTGTGGCGTCGGTGGCGTCGTCGAACGCCACGAGCGCAGCCTCAAACTCGGCTGTCGCGGGCACGGCCTGGTCGAACAGTGCCGAACACTCGATCCGGTAGGCGATGTCTTCGCGAAGCTCCAGGTAATGGGTGCGGATGGCGTCGACGCGCTGGAACACCAGCTGGCGACGGTCTGCGTTCGCTGACGGCGGCACCCAGAGCTTGCCCTGCTCACGGGTGAGCGCGTAGGGGAGGATGGTCTCCATCGTGATGCCCAGCTTGTCCGGCGCCATGATCTGCGCCTTGTTGCGCGATTTCCAGAACCGACGAATCGACTCGCCCACCGCGCCACCGGTCAAGAATGCCAAGTAAAACGCAGACCCATCGAGTATGGCCATCATGAGCGTGATGGTGAGCGTGGTCGCCAGTATCACGACGAGGTTGCGTGTCGAAAAGAGCTTGTCCTCGCTCCACACCACCGTCGGGATGACGATTGCGCGGACCACGTCGCCTTCGTTCCCGTCGCCGGACAGCCGCGCCGCACCGGTCTTGCCGATGGGCACGTCAGGCTTCACTTTCTCTTCCATCCGCTCGCCGTTGACGCGCTGCATCACCAGCTTGATCTTGTTATCCTCCCAACGTCCCCCGTCATAGTCTCTTCGGGCATCCACGACGATGGCGTCAACGTTGGTGTACAGGAGGCAGAAGCCGGGCTCGAACTCTCCCCACGTCGCTTCGAGCGGGATGGGCTGCCAGGTGTCAACCATCACGCCCTCCTTCCGGGCAGCTGGAGCGGAGCGCGCCCAGTGATGGCCTTGCGAGCCTGCGCGCCAGAGGGAAGGTAGTAGAGCGCCAACTCGTCGAGGATGGCGACGGCGCGGTCCAGCGCAGCGGCGCGTTCCGCGTCGGTGGCCGACTCGTCGGCAGCCAGCCTGGCGGCCTTGAGCGCAGTGCCGGCCTTCTCTCGGGACGTCGCGGGAATGTGCGCCATGCCGATGCGCTCAGCGTTGGCGCGGGCTGCGTCGAATGTGGAGCGCACCCGGGTAGCGAGTGCGCGACGCTCCTCGTCGCTCAGCATGCCGTCGTTGTTGTCCCACTGGAGGAGAGCCAGCGTGAAGGCCTTCGACGTGGGCTCGTGCGGATCAAACAGCGCGGGGCATTCGATGCGGTACACCACGTCGCTGAGTAGCCGGCCGTACTCGGCCTTCACATCGTCGATGTCCACCTCCTGCGGTAGCGCGGGCAGTTGGAACTGCTCGGCCGCGGTGATCTCGTCGTGCTTCCCCTGGCGCACCACCCAGGAGCGCGAATAGTTTCCCTTCTTTGCCGCGTCCATGCCAATCACCACCGCGGCAACGCCAACGCCCATGAGGAGGAACCGCAGGAATCCGAGGGACTCCCACGCAAGGCCGACGATCGCCAGCGCCCCACCGATGATGAAGGGGACGAGGTTGAGCACCTGCCGTGCGTGATTGGTCTTGGCGACGATGATCCCCTGCTCCACTGCGAAGGCACGCAAGGGCCGCAACCCCGCCGCTGCCGCCACCGCCTGACGCACCGTCTGCGTGCGCGGAAACCCCCACGCATCGCGTTTTCGGCCGCTCGGGAGGTACGCGATGAAGAGGTTTCGCTCGTGACCGGTTCGATACTCGAACAAGACACGTCCCTGATCGGTCTCTATGAGAAGCCGACGAGGTGCCCGCTCTAATGGTGTGGTGAGGGGTATCTCCTCCAAAGGCATTCTCACACTGTAACGAAGGCGAAGGGCAAACAAGTGGGGCCGAGGCCTTCAGGCCCCAGCCCCACCGATGTGCAGGAAGCGAAGGATTAGCCCACCGAGTTCACGGCTTCAAGCTTCTTCGGTTCGTCCTTGTACACCTCTTTCGCGTTTTCCTTGGTGGCGACGATCGGCTCCAGCAGGAAGGATGGCACGTCCTTCGTGTTGTTGTTGGACTGGTCGGTGCTCACCTGGATGCCGTTCAGCTCCTTGAGGTCCTTCTCACCGGAGGCCAGCTTGATGGCGAGATCAATCGATGTCTGTACCAGCGGCAGCGTGGGCTTCGAGATGGTGGAGTACTGCTTGCCCTCCATGATCCACTTCAGCGACTCAACCTCGGAGTCCTGGCCCGTCACCACGGGCTGTTCCTTGCCTGCCTGCTGCACGGAGGTGAGCACCGCGCGAGCGAGCGTGTCGTTGGGGGAGAGGATGCCGTCGGGCACCTTATCGCCGGGGTAGTTCTGCGACAGGATGGCGTCCATGCGCGACTGCGCGTTCTTCGGGTCCCAGCCCTGGGTGGCGGCCTGCGACTGCTTCGTCTGCCCCGAGCCGACGGTGATGGTGCCGTCGTCGATCTTCGGCTGCAGCACGGACATACCGCCTTCGAAGAATCGTGACGTGTTGGAGTCGTCGTTGGAGCCGGCGACGAGCTCGATGGTGTAGGGGCCGTCGCCCTTCTGCTTCTTGAGACCTTCGAGCAGGGCCTCGCCCTGCTTCACGCCCACCTGGTAGCTGTCGTAGGCGACGTAGTTGTCGACGTTTTCGGTGTCCATGAGGAGGCGGTCGTAGGCGATCACGGCGATGCCGTCATCCTTGGCCTTCTGCAGCTGGGTGCCGAGTGAGGTGCCGTCGAGAGCGCCAATGATGAGCACCTTCACACCGGAGGTGATCATCGCGTCTACCTGGTTCTGCTGTTCAGCGACGCCGCCGTTGGCGAACTGCAGCGTGCAGTCGAGCTTCTTCTCCTTGCAGGTTTCTTGGAAGAAGCCCTCGGCCTCCACCCAGTTTTCCGAGGTCTTCTGCGGCAGCGCGATGCCGACCTTGACGTTCTCAGCGTTGTCGCCCCCGCCCTGGTCGGAACCGTTGCCGCCATTGCCCGCATTGCCGGCATTGCCGCCTCCGCAGGCGGCCAGGGAGAGTGCCATGGCGCCAGCCGCGCTGATGGCTGCGATGGACTTGAGGATCCGCATGTTGTGTACCTTTCTGTTGGATCCGGGTGTAGATGTGCCTAAGCCACGTCCGGCTTCTCGGCGACGGGCTCGGCGGTTGCCTCGCCCTGGGTAGCGGGTCTCTTCTTCAGGAGATGCCCGATGATGGATGGTTTGCCTTGTAGCTTCGAGATGACGTCGAAGGCAACGGCGAGCAGCAGCACGAGGCCCTTGATCATCTGGGTCCAGTCCGCGCCGGCACCCATGAGCTGCAGGCCGTTGTTGAGGAACGCCATGACCAGGGCGCCGACCATCGTGCCTCCGACGGTGCCGATGCCGCCCCACACGGACGCTCCGCCGATGAAGACCGACGCGATCGCATCCAACTCCCACATGGTGCCGTCGAAGGGCGTCGACGCGGTGGAACGGCCGACGAACACCATGCCGGCGATCGCGGCGAGCACCGAGGAGTTGAACATGACAAAGAAGTTCACCTTGCGCACCGAGATACCCGTGAGTGCGGCGGCAGTACGGTTACCGCCGACGGCGTACACGCTCCGGCCGAGCGGGGTGTTGCGGGCCAGGAAGTTGTAGAAGAGGAAGAGCGCGATCACCAGCACGCCAGGGATGGGGAACGAGGTGCCGGGGCGTCCCGTCGCGAATACCCAGCCAAGGCCCAGGAGCACCGCGCACGCGAAAATGATCTGCGTCCAGTGCGCCCAGGCGGGCGGCACCTCAGCACCAGCGCGCACCAGCTTCGCACGGCTGCGCATCTTCAAGGCGGTGAAGATCAGTGCCGCGCCCACGGCGAGGATGACTGTCGGGGAGTTAATGATCCAGTTGCCCGTCTCGATGGGAGGCAAGAAATTCATGTAGCCGGCACCCAGCTTGCGCACTTCTTGAGGTACGGGAATCGAGTTCGAATTGCCGATGTACTGGTTGAGGCCTCGGAACATGAGCATGCCGGCCAGGGTGACGACGAATGCGGGTACCCCGACGATCGCCACCCAGAAGCCGTGCCACAAGCCGATGACCACGCCGACGCCGAGGCCACCCAGGATGCCGACCCACCATGGCAGCCCTATCGACGTGGTCAGCACCGCGAGCACGATGCCGACGACGGCTGCGACGGATCCGACAGAGAGATCGATGTGCCCGGCGATGATGACCAGCACCATGCCCATCGCCAGGATGAGCACGTAGGCGTTGCCCGAGATGACGTTCTGCAGGTTCTGTGCGGACAAGACGGTGCCGCCTGTGAGCACTTGGAACAGCACAATTTCCAGGAGCAACACCACCACCATGGCGAGCTGGCGGAAGTTACCGCCGATGAGTTGCTTGAGCTTCTCCAACATAGTTGTGCAATGCCTCCAAAATCAGACTGTGGCGGGGCGTGCCGAGGTGGGGTTGATGAGGCGCATCAGGGATTCCTGATCGGCGTCTTGAGTATCGAGGCAACCGGTGACGGCGCCTTCAAAAATGGTGTAGATGCGATCGGTGATACCGAGCAGCTCGGGCAGCTCCGAGGAGATGACGATGACGGCTTTACCGTCTGCCGCAAGCTTGTTGATGAGCTGGTAGATCTCGAATTTGGCCCCGACGTCGATGCCGCGCGTGGGCTCGTCGAGGATCAGCAGCTCTGGGTCGCTGTAGATCCACTTCGCCAGCACTACCTTCTGCATGTTCCCGCCCGACAGCGTCGCAACGGGGGTGTCGACGGTGGGCGCCTTGATGCGCATCTCTTCGCGGTATTGGCGCGCTGTGGTGCGCACGTGGTGCCAGTCGATGCTGATGCCACCTTGGCAGGCCTTCTTCAGCTTCGATGACACGACCTGGCCTTTGATGTCGTCGAGCAGGTTCAACCCTTGCGTCTTGCGGTCTTCGGGCAGGTACGCGATGCCGGCGTTGATCGCAGCGGGAACGGAACTGGTGTCGACTTCCTTGCCGTGCATCAGCACCGTGCCGTGCTGGAATACCCCGTATGAGTGGCCGAACACGGAGCGCGCAAGTTCCGTGCGGCCGGCGCCCATGAGGCCTGCGAGCCCCACTACTTCACCGGCACGGACCTCGATGTTCGAGCCTTTGCAGATGAGTCGGTCTTGGATCGTCGGGTGGCGCACCGTCCAGTCGCGCAGCTCGAAGAGAGGCTCACCGATGTGGGGTTCGCGGTCGGGGAAGCGGTTGTCGAGGGGGCGGCCCACCATGAGGCGGATGACGTGGTCTTCGTCCACCTGGTGGTCGGTGATGTGCATGGTTTCGACGGCTTTGCCGTCGCGGATGACGGTGATGTCGTCGGAGATCTCCGCGATCTCATTGAGTTTGTGCGAGATCATGATCTGCGAGATACCGCGCTCACGCTGGGCGCGCATGAGGTTCAACAGATGGGCCGACTCCTCTTCATTCAGCGCCGACGTCGGCTCGTCCAGGATGAGCAGGCGCACGTCCTTGGAGAGCGCCTTCGCGATCTCGACGAGTTGCTGTTTACCGACGCCGATCTCTTTCACGGGGGTGTCTGGGTTGTCGTCGAGCCCAACCTCTTCCATGAGTTCCTTCGCCTCGCGACGGGTTTGTGCCCAGTCGATGCTGAGCCCACGACGGCGTTCGTTACCCAGGAAGATGTTCTCAGCGATGGAGAGTTCGGGGATGAGCGCGAGCTCCTGGTGAATGATGACGATGCCTTTCGCCTCGGAGTCGCGGATGGTGGCGAATTGGCATTCTTCGCCGTCGAAGATGATGCTGCCGTCGTAGGAGCCGTACGGCCAGACGCCGGAGAGCACTTTCATCAGCGTGGACTTTCCCGCACCGTTTTCGCCGCAGAGCGAGTGGATGGTGCCTTCCTGCACTCGGAAGCTCACCTCGTCGAGTGCTTTTACACCTGGAAATGTCTTCGTGATGCGCTGCATCTCGAGGATGGCTTTGCCTCGTTGCATGGTGTCCACAGTGACCTCAAATGAATGCGTCGTTGAATTGGTCGCGACATACGCTAGCGGACGCGTAGATCACAGTGGAACGCATCGGCAGATTGTTATGAACTCTTGTCGTAATGCGGATGCGGCGGGGGGGGCAGCCGGATGTAGCGCTAGATCTTGCCGATGGCGGTCTTCTTCTCTGCCTGGAACTCATCCTCGATGCGACCGAATGCCCAGTAGCCTGAGATGCTCAATCGGTCGGCAGGCACGTTGCGTTCCTTGAACACCGGGCGCAGTGCCTTCATCGCGCCGCGCTCTCCGTGGGCGAAGACGCTGACGTCGCCGAAGGTGCTCCAGGGGAGTGCGGCGACGAGGTGCGCCAGGCGCTGTTCGTCGTAGGGCTCGCCATCGCGAGGTGCCCAGCGCACTTCCACGGCGTCGGGTGTGTCCAACTGGTGGGTGCCGTGCTCGGTCTCGATGACGACCAGGCCGCGCGCTCGTGCGTCGAGCTGCTCAAGGCCGGCGGCGATCGCTGGCATGGCTGATTCGTCACCGATGAACAGGTGGAAATCGGCATCGGGTGATGGTGACCATTTACCGCCCGGCCCTCGGGCGAGCACCTGCTCACCCGGCACGCAGCGCATCGCCCACGGGGCCGCGAGCCCTTGAGTGCCATGCACGACGAAGTCGACGGTGACCTCGCGCGCGTTAGCGTCGTAGCGCCGTACGGTGTAGGTGCGCAGCGTGGGGCGCTGCTCGGGAACATGCTGTAGGGGGCCGTGCTCGTCGAACAAGAGTTTGAGATACGAGTCGGCGAAGCCGGCGTAGTTGAACTCATCGACGGAAAAGACGATGCGAATCATAGAGTCGCAGAGTTGTTCTTTTCTTGCGACGGTGAGTCGGGCGATCGCAGGCTTAGGGCGCGCAGTGTTGGCTGCGGCAGGCATTGGTTTCTCCATGGTGACGACTAGCTTACATAATACGCAAGGGTATTGTTTCTGAATTGCGTCCCAAGAGGGATGGTGCACGAACCCCAGCGGCGGATACTCTCGTAGTACTTCGACGAAGGGAGCCGTAATGAGCTATCCACCTCAGCAGCCGTGGAATCAAGGTGGGAACAACAAGCCTCGGCAACCCCAGCAGTGGGGCGGTCAACCGGCAGGCCAACCATCTGCGCCGCAGTGGGGTGGTCAACCGGCTTCGCCCACGTCAGGGCCGCAGTGGGGCGGTCAGCCCGGTGGTCAACCGTCGCCGCAGCCGTGGGGAAGTCAGCCCGGTGGTCAGCCGTCGCCGCAGCAATGGGGCGGACAACAGGCGCCTCAAGGAGGGCTGCAGCAATGGGGTAACCACCCACAGCAGTGGGGGAGGGCCGGCACCGCAGAAGTCGAAGAATGTGTTGTGGATTGGTATCGGCATCGGTGCCGTGCTGCTCATCGCCATCATCATCACGCTTGTCTTGGTGCTGGGCGGTGGCAAGTACGCAGGCAAGGAGCGCCCTTCGCTGCCCAGTGAGTTCGGGGGTTGGTCAAAGACCGATGATGGCGAGGGTCTCGGAATCTCGATCGGCAACGTGTACGAGAAAGACGGCAAGCAGGTGCTGGTCGATGAATTCGACTTCAAGCTCGACGACGACGGCGAGCCCGACATTATTCGCAACGAGGAATTCGATGAGTCCAAGTTTGAAGAGACGAAACCTGCCCAAGGTGTCCACTGTTACACCGGCGAGCAAGACGACATCAAGGGCACTGCCTGCGCGGTGATCTATGAGAATGAGAAGGGGTTCTCTATCTTGGGTTTCGACACTGGCACGGGGGGTAAGGTGCCCTCGAAGGCGGAAGTAGAGAACGCGGCTGTGGAGCTCTCGAAGCAGAAGTGACCAGCGGCCCCGTAGAGGAGATACGCGCCTCGACGGGGCCGATTTGGTGTGTGTGGGGCGTTCGTGCCAAGATAGTCAGGTTGCTCCGCTGAGCGGTGCCCATTTTGTGGGCTATTTTTCCGCCGGCATGGTCGGGCAAACACCCAGTGTTTGGAAGGCCTTCTGGGTTTGGAAGGCGGTTTTCACCCGGGTGTGAGTGCGACACTCCCGTCCGCGGGGGTGGGGGCGACAAGGGGTTTTACCCCAGCGAACTCCAGTTCAATAGGGACGAGAAGAAGGAACAACTGTGGCGGGACAAAAGATCCGCATCCGGCTGCGGGCGTATGACCACGAGGTCATCGACAGCTCGGCGCGTAAGATCGTCGATACTGTGACTCGCACCGGTGCCCAGGTGGCTGGCCCCGTGCCGCTGCCCACTGAGAAGAACGTGTTCTGTGTTATTCGTTCGCCCCACAAGTACAAGGACAGCCGCGAGCACTTCGAGATGCGCACGCACAAGCGCCTCATCGACATCCTCGACCCCACTCCGAAGACGGTCGACTCGCTCATGCGCCTTGATCTTCCTGCGGGCGTCGACATCGAGATCAAGCTTCCGTGAGGTGTCAAGCATGAGTGAACGAATTGTGAAGGGCATTCTGGGCACCAAGCTCGGCATGACCCAGATGTGGGACGACGACAATAAGGTCGTTCCAGTAACCGTGATCCAAGCCGGCCCGTGCGTCGTGACGCAGGTCCGCACCCCCGAGATCGACGGCTATTCCGCCGTGCAGCTCGGGTATGGCGCGTTGAAGGCCAAGAAGGTGACCAAGCCGGCGGCTGGCCACTTCGCGAAAGCAGATGTGACCCCGCGTAAGCACCTCGTCGAGCTTCGCACTGCCAACGCGTCCGAATTCACCCTCGGTCAAGAGCTCACCGCCGATGTCTTCGCTGATGGCGACATCGTCGACGTGACTGGCACCACGAAGGGTAAGGGCACTGCTGGTGTGATGAAGCGCCACGGCTTCGCCGGTCTGCGCGCCTCGCACGGTGTGCACCGCAAGCACCGCTCTCCTGGTTCCATTGGCGGTTGCTCCACCCCTGGTCGCGTGTTCAAGGGGCTGCGTATGGCTGGCCGCATGGGCAACGACAAGGTGACTGTCCAGAATCTTACGATCCACGCCGTGGATGCCGAGCGCGGTCTGCTGCTCGTGCGCGGCGCGATCCCCGGCAACAAGGGCTCGCTCGTCGTCGTGCGCAGCGCAGCCCGGAAGGGTGACGCAGCATGAGCACCAACAATGTTGACGTGATTGATGTCAAGGGCAAGAAGGCGGGTTCCGTCGAGCTGCCTGCTGAACTGTTCGACGTTCAGACCAACATCCCCTTGATCCACCAGGTCGTCGTGGCCCAGCTGGCCGCTGCGCGCCAGGGTACGCACAAGGTGAAGGGCCGCGGCGAGGTTCGTGGCGGCGGCAAGAAGCCGTGGCGCCAGAAAGGCACCGGCCGCGCTCGTCAGGGCTCTACGCGCGCTCCGCAGTGGACCGGCGGCGGCGTCGTGCACGGCCCGCAGCCCCGCGACTACGCCCAGCGTACGCCTAAGAAGATGGTTGCCGCCGCGCTTCGTGGCGCCCTGTCCGACCGCGCCCGCGAACAGCAGGTGTTCGTCGTGAAGGAACTCGTCGCTGGCGAGAAGCCGTCAACGAAGCAAGCGCTGGCTACGCTCGCGCAGTTCGGCGACGTCGACAAGGTGCTCGTTGTCCTCGACCGCTTTGAGGAAGTCGCTTGGCTGTCCGTCCGCAACGCGAAACAGGTGCACGCCATCCTCGTCGACCAGCTGAACGCCTACGACGTGCTGGTCAACGACAAGGTCGTGTTCTCTGAGGCAGCGCTCGCCGCATTCGTCGCCGGTCCTAGCAAGGGCAAGTCGGTGAAGGCAGCGGCCACGTCGGCCGAGGCCGCTGACATCGAAACTTCCGCTCCGGCTCAAACCGAGCAGGACAACGATGCCCCCGCTGACGGCTCCTACAAGGGTGACAACCCTCCGGCAGGCTTCGACATCAAGGGCAATGCCGACTCCGGCAAGTTCCACACCCCCGAGTCCCCGTGGTACGGACGCACCAAGGCTGAGGTCTGGTTCAACAGCGTCGAGGCCGCCGAGGCCGCGGGCTTCGTGAATGCCGTCTCTAACAACTCCGAGGAGGAGAAGAAGTGACCGGTCTGAAGATCCGCAACCACCGAGACATCATCCTGCGCCCCGTCGTGAGCGAGAAGAGCTACAACCTGCTCGACGAGAACAAGTACACGTTCGTCGTCGCTCCCGACGCCAACAAGACCGAGATCAAGATCGCCATTGAGGAGATCTTCGGCGTCAAGGTCCTCAGCGTGAACACCGCCAACCGTCAGGGCAAGTCCCGTCGTACCCGCTACGGCATGGGCAAGACCGTCGACACCAAGCGTGCGATCGTCACCCTGGCTGAGGGCGACCGCATCGACATCTTCGGCCCGACCGAGTGATCGAGCGGCGAGGAAGGAACTGAACTTTCATGGGTATCCGCAAATACAAGCCGACTACGCCGGGCCGTCGCGGTTCGAGCGTCTCGGACTACGCCGAGATCACTCGCTCGACGCCGGAGAAGTCGCTGCTCGTTGCTAAAACGAAGACGGGCGGTCGCAACAACTCCGGGCGCATCACGACGCGTCACATCGGCGGAGGTCACAAGCAGGCGTATCGCCTGATCGACTTCAAGCGTTACGACAAGGATGGCGTGCCCGCCAAGGTCGCGCACATCGAATACGACCCGAACCGCACCGCGCGCATTGCACTCCTGCACTACGCCGACGGTGAGAAGCGCTACATCATCGCCCCGAACGGTCTTCAGCAGGGTGCGCAGGTGGTTGCCGGTCAGGGTGCTGACATCAAGTCGGGTAACAACCTCGAGCTGCGTCAGATCCCCGTTGGTACCGTCGTGCATGCCGTGGAGCTCCGCCCCGGCGGCGGCGCGAAGCTCGGCCGCTCGGCCGGCGCTTCCATTCAGCTCGTCGCTCGTGAGGGCAAGCACGCCACGCTGCGTATGCCGTCCGGCGAAATGCGTATGGTCGACGTGCGCTGCCGCGCCACCATCGGCGCCGTCGGCAACGCTGAACAGGCCAACATCCACTGGGGTAAGGCCGGACGTAGCCGCTGGAAGGGCATTCGCCCGACCGTCCGCGGTGTCGTGATGAACCCGGTCGACCACCCCCATGGTGGTGGCGAGGGTCGCACGTCGGGTGGTCGCCATCCTGTCTCGCCTTGGGGCCAGAAGGAAGGCCGCACTCGCAGCAAGAAGAAGGCGAGCAACCGCATGATCGTTCGCCGCCGCAAGACCGGCAAGAAGCGCTGATAAGGGAGCCTGAACAATGCCACGCAGTTTGAAGAAGGGCCCCTTCGTTGACGACCACCTGATGAAGAAGGTGGACGCTCAAAACGAAAAGGGCACAAAGAATGTCATCCGCACCTGGTCCCGGCGCTCCATGATCGTGCCGGACATGCTGGGTCACACCATCGCCGTCCACGACGGCCGCAAGCACGTCCCGGTGTTCGTCACCGAGTCGATGATCGGTCACAAGCTCGGCGAGTTCGCCCCCACGCGCACCTTCAAGGGGCACGTGAAGGACGACAAGAAGGCGCGCCGGCGCTAAGGCAATTCGAGAAATAGGGAACTGATTTATGAGCAACGAAAACGGCTTGAGCCGTCGCCGCGAGGTCCTGCTCGGGGATCGTCCTGGCTCGTACGCCATTGCGCGCCACGTCCGGATGAGCCCCCGCAAGGTCCGACGCGTCGTCGACCTGGTGCGTGGGATGGACGTCAATGACGCCCTCACCGCGCTGAAGTTCGCGCCGCAGGCAGCCTCTGACCCGGTGTACAAGGTGGTGGCTTCTGCCGTCGCCAACGCTGAGTCCGCTGAGGCCCTGCGCGCTGATGATCTCTACATTTCCAAGGCGTTCGTCGATGAAGGTGTCACCCTTCGTCGGATTCGCCCCCGCGCTAAGGGTTCGGCAAGCCGGATCCTCAAGCGAGGGAGCCACATCACCGTCGTTGTCGAACCCCGCGAGTCGAAGGAGGATTGATCGTGGGACAAAAGATTAATCCGAATGGCTTCCGGCTCGGCGTGACGTCCGATCACACCACCCGTTGGTTCGCCGATAAGGACTACGCCACGCTCGTTGGTGAAGACGTTAAGATTCGCGACTGGCTCAAGGAGAACCTCGAGCGCGCTGGTATCTCGTCGATCGAGATCGAGCGCCGCTCCGAGCGTGTCACCATCTTCCTGCACGCCGCCCGCCCAGGCATCGTCATCGGGCGCAACGGCGCGGAGGCAGAGCGCGTGCGCGGCGAGATCGAGAAGCTCACCGGCAAGCAGGTGCAGCTCAACATCCTTGAGGTGAAGAACACCGAGACCGACGCCCAGCTCGTCGCCCAGGGCATTGCTGAGCAGCTCAGCGCGCGCGTTGCATTCCGCCGCGCCATGCGCAAGGCGCAGCAGTCTGCCATGCGCGCTGGTGCCAAGGGCATTCGCATCCGCTGCTCCGGCCGTCTTGGCGGAGCCGAGATGTCGCGCTCCGAAGGGTACCGCGAGGGCCGCGTGCCACTGCACACCCTGCGCGCCGACATCGACTACGGCTTCTTTGAGGCCCGCACCCAGTTTGGGCGCATTGGTGTGAAGGTGTGGATCTACAAGGGCGACGTCACTGGCACGCGTGCTGAGCGCGCAGCCCAGAAGGCCGCCCGTAACCAGGCCCCCGGTGGCCGCCAGCGTCCGGGCCGTCGCCCGGGCCGCGGTGATCGTGGGGATCGTCCCGAGCGTGGCGGACGTCGTCGCGCACAGGCCGCGGCGCCTCAGGCTGAGGCCGCCGTGAACGAGAACGCAGGAGCCTGACATGCTGATTCCTCGTCGAGTGAAATTCCGCAAGCAGCATCACCCTAAGCGCAGCGGCGTCGCCAAGGGCGGCACCAAGCTCGCCTTCGGTGATTACGGTATCCAGGCGCTCGAGCCGTCGTACCTGACCAACCGTCAGATTGAGGCTGCACGTATTGCGATGACCCGTCACATCAAGCGTGGCGGTAAGGTCTGGATCAACGTGTACCCGGACCGTCCGCTCACCAAGAAGCCGGCTGAAACCCGCATGGGTTCCGGTAAGGGCTCTCCAGAGTGGTGGGTCGCGAACATCCAGCCCGGACGCGTCATTTTCGAGCTCTCGGGTGTCGATGAAGCTGTGGCGCGCGAGGCAATGCGCCTCGCCATTCACAAGCTTCCTTTCAAGGCACGTTTCATCAAGCGCGAAGCAGGTGAGTTCTGATGAGCAGCGCACTGAAGGCCGCCGAACTGCGCGGCATGAGCCGTGACGCTCTGAATGAGAAGGTCGTCGAGCTGAAGCAGGAGCTGTTTGGGCTGCGCTTCCAGGCCGCTACTGGCCAGCTCGAGTCTCATGGGCGTCTGCGCGAGGTCCGCAAGGACATCGCCCGTGTCTACACCGTGCTCCAGGAACGCAACCTGGGAATCATCGAAGAGCCCTCTGAGGAGAAGTGATGACTGAAGAGAACACCCAGGTCGAGCAGACTGAGGAGCGTGGCCGTCGCAAGGTCCTCACCGGCGTCGTCGTGAGCGACAAGATGGACAAGACGATCGTCGTCATGGTGGAAGACCGCGTCAAGCACCCGCTGTACGGCAAGGTCATCACCAAGTCGGAGCGTCTCCAGGCGCATGACGAAGAGAACACCGCTGGCATCGGCGACCGCGTGCGTGTCATGGAGACTCGTCCGCTGTCCGCCAAGAAGCGCTGGCGTTTGACCGAGATCGTGGAGCGCGCGAAGTAGTCTGCGACTCAACACAACTGTCGACGGTGGCTCGTCCCATTCCTTGGGGCGGGCCACCGTCGCGTTCTCACGCCTTCACACGATGGTGCTGTGCAGATGCAGCAATCGGGGTATGCCGCAGAATTTTTTGATGAATTATGGCGATAAGGGCGATGTGATTATACTTCCCGGTACGTAGACCGATTGAGGAGTCAACTGTGGTGTTGATGCTCGCGTCGCGCCAAGTGGAGGAGATCAATGAAGACCAACAGATTCAAGACAGTGCTCGCCAGCCTGGCAGCCGCAAGTCTCGCACTCGTTGGGGCGTGCTCGTCGGGAGGCTCCGAAGGGGGGTCCTCAGCAGCGCCTGAGAGCTCCGACGATGCCTCGTCCTCGCAGGAGAGCGACGCTACAGAATCGTCGGATTACCCTGACCTGAAGGGCAAGAGCCTGAACGTCGTCGCGGCCTGGTCGGGTGACGAGCAGAAGAACTTCGAGAAGGTCTTGGCGAAGTTTCAGGAGCTCACCGGCGCGGAGGTGAAGTACGAGTCGTTCGGCGACAACGGCCCGACCTTCATTCAGACCCGCCTGGAGGGTGGCAACCCGCCGGATGTCGCCGTCATCGCCCAGCCTGCGCTGCTGCAGAGCCTGGCCAAGGACGGCAACATCAAGCCGCTCTCAGAGGATGTGCAAGCCGTCGTCAAGGAGAACTACTCGGAGTCGTGGATTGACCTCGGTAGCGTCGAAGACAAGAACTACGGCGTCTGGTTCAAGGCAGCCAACAAGTCGACGATGTGGTACAACACCACAATCTGGGACGAGGCTGGTGCCGACCCGGAGAAGGCCGCAGAAGACTGGGATGCCTTCGTCGAGCAGCTGGGCCTCATCCGCGATGCCGGCTACGCAGGCATCTCCGTGGGTGCTGATATCGGGTGGCCGCTCACCGACTGGTTCGAGAACGTCTACCTGCGTGTGGCCGGCCCCGAGAAGTACGATCAGCTCACCAAGCACGAAATCCCCTGGACTGACGACTCGGTGAAGGAGACCCTCGAGATTCTCGGCAAGCTGTGGGGCTCCGACGTGGTGCAGCCCGGCGGTGGCCAGCGCGACTTCCCGACCAGCGTGACGGAGACGTTCGGCGCTGACCCGAAGGCAGGCACCGTCTACGAAGGCGACTTCGTGGCCGGCAATATTGCGGCAGACGGCAACTCCACCGTCGGTGACACCGCCAAGTTCTTCGACTTCCCGTCGGTGAAGGGCTCCGCCCCGGCCGTCATGGGAGCCGGTGACGTCGCAGTGCAGTTCACTGAAGATGAAGCAGCCAACGCATTCATGAAGTTCCTCGCTTCGCCGGAGTCCGCGGCTGAGTGGATCCCGAACGGCGGCCTCACCTCGCCGAACAAGGCTGTCGACACGTCGCTGTACCCCGACGAGACCTCGAAGCAGATCGCTGAGGCGCTGGTGAACGCGGAAGACTTCCGCTTCGATATGTCTGACCTCACGCCGTCGGCCTTCGGCGGCACGGAGGGCCAGGGTTTCTGGCAGGAGCTCATCACGTTCTACGAGAACCCGTCCGACGTTGAAGGCGCCATGAAGCGGCTCGAGGCCGCAGCGGTGTCCGCATACAAGTAAATGGCAGATTCACCGCGAACTGCAGGTGGGCGCACCGCCTCACGGCAACGATGGTCCGTGAGGCGGTGGCTCACCGTCGCGTCGTTTCTGCTCCCGGCACTGGTGATGCTGGGAGCACTCGTGGTGTACCCCGTGATCTTCACGGTGGTGCGCTCGTTGTACAGCAAGTCGGGTGACGAATTCGTTGGTTGGGACAACTACGTCACGATGTTCACCAACGAGACCACCTTCATGGCCATCCGCAACAACATCCTGTGGGTACTCGTCGCACCCGCAGCATGCACCATCCTCGGCCTGATTTTCGCGGTGCTGCTCGACAAGATTCGGTGGAAGACCGCCTTCAAACTCATCGTGTTTATGCCGATGGCCATCTCCATGCTGGCGGCCGGCGTGATCTTCCGCTCGATGTTCCAAGAAGATCCGAAGCTGGGCACGGTGAACGCGGCCGTGGTGGCCGTCGACGGGTGGTTCAACGACGCTGCGCATTATCCAGGCGCGAAACCGCGCAAGGACGCAGGCATCGGGGCAGAAGCGGGAATTATCGCCTCGGATAACCAGGTGCGCGCGGGGGAGGTGCAGCATTTCCCCCTGATCGCCATCAAGCAGGACAACGTTCCTGAAGAGGCGGTGCAGGCTGTCGAAAGCTCGGCACCTAGTGACACGCAGATCGCCGGCACGGTATGGCTCGACGTGATCCGCGGCGGTGGGGGAGCGCAGGGCCAGATTGACGAGGGCAAGCGAGGGCTGCCCGGCATTAGGGTGGACGCCGTCGATGCCGACGGTAAGGTGGCCGGCCACGCCAAGACGAATCCCGACGGTACGTTCGTGATCGACGGCTTGGAAGCGGGTAGCCAGTACAAGGTGGCGCTTCCTGCATCGAACTTTTCGCAAGGCGCCCAGGGCGTGAGTTGGTTGGGTTCCACCTTCATCAATGCCGTCGTGATGCTGTCCTACATTTGGATTTGGGCAGGATTTGCGATGGTGATGATCGCGTCCGGGCTCTCCGCGATGGATCGCTCGCTCCAAGAGGCCGCGCGGATGGACGGCGCGAACGAGTGGAAGGTCTTCACCAGAATCACCGCGCCGTTGCTCGCTCCGGTGCTCGTCGTGGTGTTCGTCACACTCATCATCAACGTGCTGAAAATCTTCGACCTTGTGTACGTCATTCCGCCGGGCACGTCGAAACCAGCAGCCAATGTCATCGCCGTCGAGATGTGGACGCAGTCCTTCGGCGGCGGACAGCACTTCGGTTTGGGTTCGGCGCTCGCCGTCTTGCTGCTCATCCTGGTGTTGCCCAGCATGATCATCAACGTTCGGCGTTTTAAGGAGGAGCGCTCATGACTTCTCCCGCAAGCCCGTCGCGCAGGCGCGACAAGCGCACGCTGCGCTTCGCAGCCAGTGTTGGCAAGGCCGTGGTCAACGTCGTCTTGGCAATCGTGGCCGTCTTCTGGATGGTGCCGACGCTGGGTCTGTTGCTGACCTCGCTTCGAAGCGCTGGCGACAACGCCGCCTCCGGATGGTGGACCGTCTTCACGAAACCTGCGCAACTCACGCTCGACAACTACGCGAATCTGCTGCAGAACCCCACGATCACCGGGTCGTTCTGGAATACCGTCGTCATCGCGGTGCCGTCCACGTTCTTCGTGGTTGTCATCGGCGCGCTCGCGGCCTACGCGTTCGCGTTCCTGAAGTTCCCTGGTCGCGACGCGCTGTTCATCGTCGTGGTCATCTTGCTCGCCGTGCCGATTCAGGTAGCGCTGATTCCGCTCGCCGGGCTGTTCGGTGCACTGGGGATTTTCGGCGACGTGCTGGGCGTAATCCTGTTCCACATCGCATTTGGCCTGCCGTTCGCCATATTCCTGTTGCGTAACTTCTTCACACAGTTCCCGACGGAGCTCCTCGAGGCCGCGCGTGTGGACGGCGCCAACGACTGGATGGTGTTCATCCGCATCGTGCTGCCATTGGGGCTGCCGGCGATCGCGTCGCTGGCGATCTTCCAGTTCCTTTGGACTTGGAACGACATGCTCGTCGCGCTGATCTTCACTTCGGGTGACTCCGCGCCGCTGACCGTCGCCATTCAGCAGCAACTTCGCCAGTTCGGATCCAACATCGACGTGCTCTCGGCCGGCGCATTCTTGTCGATGATCGTGCCGCTGATCGTGTTCTTCGCATTCCAGCGGTACTTCGTGCAGGCACTGCTGGCGGGTTCACAGCGCTGAGCCCGGCAGCACTGCCCGCCAGCGATTAGGCGCTCGCGCCTGGCTGCGTTAACATGGGCAAGTTGCTTTGGGTCTGTGCCCTTTCGAGGGGACCTTTCCCGGGCCGCAACATGGCTCCCACTCTCTCGAGGCGGGGGTTACCTCCTGGCAAAATCCAGGGGGGCCGTTTCTAGTTTCACAAGGCCAGTTCCTGGAACCGGTGGGACAAGGAGAAGTAATGATTCAGCAAGAGTCGCGGCTGAAGGTCGCTGACAACACTGGTGCAAAGGAGCTCCTCTGCATCCGTGTGCTCGGTGGCTCTGGACGCCGCTACGCATATCTGGGCGACACTATCGTCGCCACCGTCAAGGACGCAATCCCTGGCAGCACCGTCAAGAAGGGCGAGGTCGTCAAGGCCGTTATCGTCCGCCAGCGTAAGGAAAGCCGTCGCCCTGACGGTTCCTACATCAAGTTCGACGAGAACGCCGCCGTCCTGCTCAGGAACGACGGCGAGCCCCGCGGTACCCGTATCTTCGGTCCCGTGGCCCGCGAACTGCGCGACAAGAAGTTCATGCGCATCGTGTCCCTCGCTCCGGAGGTGATCTGACATGGCGCTTCACGTGAAGAAGGGTGACCAGGTTCGGGTCATCGCAGGTAAGGATAAGGGTGTCACCGGCGAGATCATCGCTGTGTACCCGGACGACCAGAAGGTCACCGTGCAGGGTGTGAACGTCGTCAAGCAGCACCGTCGTGAGCAGCAGACCGGCACCGGGCGAAAGATTGAAGGCGGCATCGTCACCGCCGAAGCGCCCATCCATGTGTCGAACGTGCAGCTCGTGGTGAAGAAGGACGGCAAGGACGTGGTCACCCGCGTCGGCTACAAGCGCGTCGAAGTTACTAAGACTCGCCCCGACGGCTCGGAGTACAAGTCAGAGCGTTCCGTCCGCATCGCCCGCGCTACTGGGGAGGAGATCTGATGACTGAGATGCCCCGCCTGAAGAAGCAGTACCGCGAGACGATCGTCCCGGCGCTGCAGGAAGAGTTCAAGTACGAGAACCCCATGCAGGTCCCCGGCCTGACGAAGGTTGTCGTCAACATGGGCGTCGGTGAGGCTGCTCGCGACTCGAAGATCATCGACGGCGCGATCCGCGACCTCACCGCTATCACCGGCCAGAAGCCTGCGGTGACGAAGGCTCGCAAGTCCATCGCCCAGTTCAAGCTGCGTGAAGGCCAGCCCATCGGCTGCCACGTCACGCTGCGTGGCGATCGCATGTGGGAGTTCGCTGACCGTCTGCTCACCCTGGCGCTGCCCCGAATCCGCGACTTCCGCGGACTCAACGGCCGCCAGTTCGATGGCCAGGGTAACTACACCTTCGGTCTCAACGAGCAGGTCATGTTCCTTGAAATCGACCCGGACAAGATTGACCGCGTGCGCGGCATGGACATCACGTTCGTCACCACCGCGACGAACGACGTCGAAGGTCGCGCGCTGCTGAAGCACCTTGGATTCCCGTTCAAGGCCAAGGACGATCCGAAGAAGCCCAAGGCCAAGCGTGGCCCGGCTTACTACGCCAAGAAGAAGTGAGGCTGAGGCATGGCTAAGACTGCACTCAAAGTCAAGCAGGCCCGCAAGCCGAAGTTCGGTGTGCGCGCCTACACCCGCTGCCAGAAGTGCGGACGACCGAAGTCGGTCTACCGCAAGTTTGGCCTGTGCCGCGTGTGCTTGCGCGAGCTCGCGCACGCAGGCGAACTGCCGGGCGTCACCAAGTCGTCCTGGTGAGTCCCACCGTCTAACCAACATCATGAACGCGACAGGTCCTGAACTTTAAGGAAACCGGCGCGAGAAAGAGGTACAGGTCATGACAATGACTGACCCCATCGCAGACATGTTGACGCGTCTGCGCAACGCCAATCAGGCGTACTTGGATTCGACGTCGATGCCGTCGTCCAAGATCAAGGTCGGGATCGCCGAGATCCTGAAGGCAGAGGGCTACATCTCCGATTTCGAGCAGACCGAGGTTGAAGGCCAGGTCGGCAAGGTGTTGAAGGTGACCCTGAAGTATGGCGACTCCCGTGAGCGTTCCATCGCTGGGCTGCGTCGTATCAGCAAGCCAGGGCTTCGCGTCTATGCGAAAGCGAACCAGCTTCCTCGGGTGCTTGGCGGCCTCGGTATCGCCATCATTTCCACCTCGCAGGGGCTGCTGACCGACAAGCAGGCCAAGGCTCAATCCGTGGGCGGCGAAGTGCTCGCCTACGTGTGGTGACAGGAGGTAGATGAACCATGTCTCGTATTGGTAAGTACCCCGTCACCGTGCCGAACGGCGTTACGGTCACGCTCGATGGACAGCACGTCGGTGTGAAGGGCCCGAAGGGTGAGCTGCAGTTCACCGTCAAGGAGCCCATCACCGTCAGCAAGAACGACGACGGCGCAATCCAGGTGGCTCGCCCTAACGATGAGCGCGAAAACCGCTCGCTGCACGGGCTCACCCGCACGCTGATCGCCAACATGATCACTGGCGTCACCGAGGGCTACGAGAAGAAGCTCGAGATCGTCGGCGTTGGTTACCGTGTGATCTCCAAGGGGCCCAAGCAGCTCGAGTTCGCGCTCGGCTTCTCGCACCCCGTCATCATCGACGCCCCGGAAGGCATCACCTTCAACGTCGAGAACCAGACGAAGTTCTCTGTGCAGGGCATCGACAAGCAGCTCGTCGGCGAAACGGCCGCGAACATCCGCAAGCTGCGTAAGCCTGAGCCTTACAAGGGCAAGGGTGTGCGCTACGCGGGTGAGCACGTCCGTCGCAAGGCTGGAAAGGCTGGTAAGTAATGGCTATCTCGCTCCGCGCGGGCAAGAAACTGGCTCCGAAGACCGCGTCGCGTTCCCGTCGCCAGCTTCGTGCTCGCAAGAAGATCACCGGCACCGCCGAGCGTCCGCGCCTCGTGGTTACCCGGTCGCCCCGCCACCTGTACGCACAGGTCATCGACGACGTCCAGGGCCGCACGCTCGTGTCCGCGTCGACGATGGAAGCAGACCTGCGCAACGAGGCAGGCACCAAGTCCGAGAAGGCTGCGAAGCTGGGCACGCTGCTCGCCTCGCGCGCCAAGGATGCGGGCATTGCTGCGGTCGTGTTCGACCGCGCTGGTAACAAGTACACCGGCCGCCTCGCGGCCCTGGCCGACGCCGCCCGCGAGGGTGGCCTCGACTTCTGACCCGACGAAAGAGGAAACGATGAGTGAAACCCAGCAGCGCGGCAACCGCGCAGGTGGTGAGCGTCGTGGCCGTGACGATCGTCGTGGCCGTGACAACAATGCTCGTGATGACAAGAAGCAGTACCTCGAGCGCGTGGTTGCGATCAACCGCGTCGCCAAGGTGGTGCAGGGCGGTCGCCGCTTCAGCTTCACTGCGCTGGTCGTAGTGGGCGACGGTGAAGGCACCGTCGGCGTGGGCTACGGCAAGGCGAAGGAGGTGCCGGCCGCGATCGCCAAGGGCGTGGAAGAGGCCAAGAAGCACTTCTTCCACGTGCCGATGATCCAGCGCTCCATCCCGCACGCTGTGCAGGGTGAGAAGGCTGCCGGCGTCGTCATGCTGCGCCCGGCAACGCCCGGTACCGGTGTGATCGCCGGTGGCTCGGTGCGTGCCGTGCTCGAGTGCGCAGGCATTCACGATGTGCTGTCGAAGTCGCTCGGTTCGCCGAACGCCATCAACGTGGTGCACGCCACGGTTGATGCGCTCAAGCAGCTCGAGCAGCCGGAGCAGGTGGCTCGCCGCCGCGGGCTGCCCGTCGAAGACGTTGCTCCTGCAGCGATGCTTCGCGCCAGCAAGGAAGAGGTGGCGAGCTAAATGGCACAGCTGAAGATCACCCAGATGAAGTCCGGCGCCAACGGCAAGAGCAACCAGAAGGATTCCCTTCGTTCGCTCGGCCTCAAGCGCGTCGGTCAAAGTGTCGTCCGTGAGGATCGCCCCGAGGTACGCGGCATGATTAACGTCGTGTCGCACCTCGTGACGGTTGAAGAGGTGAAGTGACATGGCAGTAAAGATTCATCACCTGCGTCCTGCCCCGGGAGCCAAGACCGACAAGACCCGCGTGGGTCGCGGTGAGGCATCCAAGGGTAAGACCGCAGGCCGTGGCACCAAGGGCACTGGCGCTCGCAAGAACGTTCCTGAGAACTTCGAGGGCGGGCAGATGCCGATGCACATGCGGATTCCGAAGCTCAAGGGCTTCAAGAACCCGTTCCGTGTGGAGTACCAGGTCGTGAACGTCGGCCGCATTGCCGAGCTGTTCCCGAAGGGCGGCGACGTGACCGTCGACGACCTCGTGGCAGCTGGCGCCGTGCGCGACGGCCACCTCGTCAAGGTGCTCGGGCAGGGCGAAGTGAGCGTCAAGCTCAACGTGACTGCCCACAAGTTCTCGAGCTCCGCGAAGGACAAGCTGGCTGCCGCCGGCGGCTCTGCGAACGAGCTCTGAGCGCACAACCTTTACGACGGACGGTGACCGGTTCCGACTGCGGGCCCGGTCACCGTCTTTTTCTCTGAGTGCATAAACAACGCCTAGCCAAGTCATCTTCCGCTCCCGTGACTTGGGGCCGCAGGGGCAAAGTTGCTAGGCTGACCGAGTTGTATTAGGCCCTGTGGCCACGTGGCCGCGAATGGATTGAAAGTAGCGCTGGATGATTTCCGCCTTCCTGAACGCGTTCAGATCGCCGGATCTGCGTAAGAAGATTCTCTTCACGCTGGGTATCATCGCGATCTTCCGCTTCGGCTCATCGCTGCCCTCCCCGAACGTCAACATGGCTCGCATCGACGAATGTGTCACCCAGGCGAGCCAGGGTTCGGCCGCTGGCCTCTACTCGATGATCAACCTGTTCTCGGGTGGTGCGCTGCTGCAGCTCACGGTGTTCGCGCTGGGCATCATGCCGTACATCACCTCGTCGATCATCATGCAGCTCATGACCGTGGTGATTCCCAAGCTTGAGGCCCTGAAGAAGGAAGGCGGACAGGGCCAGGCGAAGATCACCGAATACACGCGCTACCTGACCCTCGTGTTGGCCGTGATGAATGCGACGGCCTTCGTCACCCTCGCGAACACAGGCCAGCTGCTCCAGGGCTGCACCGGCATCCTCTACTCCCAAGATCTGCTCGCACTCGTCACGATGGTCTTCGTGATGACTGCCGGTACCAGCATCATCATGTGGATGGGCGAGCTCATCACCGAGCGCGGTATCGGCAACGGTATGTCCATCATGATCTTCACGCAGATCACCGCTTCGTTCCCGAGCGGTATCTGGGCGGTGAAGGCACAGAACGAGGGCGCCATCGGCTGGTTCTACCTCGTCGCCATCATCCTGGTGGGCTTGCTCGTGATGGGGGCGATCCTGTTCATGGAGCAGGGCCAGCGTCGCATCCCCGTGCAGTACGCCAAGCGGATGGTGGGGCGTCGTCTCGTCGGCGGCTCTACCACCTACATCCCGCTCAAGGTGAACCAGGCCGGTGTGATTCCGGTGATCTTCGCCAGCTCCATTCTGTACTTGCCTGTGCTGTTCGCGACGTTCCGTCCCGAAAGCGCGGCGGGCCAGTGGATCAGCCGGTACTTCGCCGGCCAGAACTCCCACTTCAGCCTGCCGTACAACATCCTGCAGTTCGTTCTCATCATCGCCTTCGCGTACTTCTACGTGTCGATCACCTTCAACCCTCAAGAGGTGTCCGACAACATGAAGAAGTACGGTGGCTTCATCCCGGGCATCCGCGCAGGCAAACCCACGGAACGCTATCTGGGCTACGTGCTGAACCGTCTCACCGCACCCGGTTCGCTCTATCTCGCCATCGTCGCGGCGTTGCCGACGATCGCGTTCATGGCCGTCGGCGCTAACCAGAACTTCCCCTTCGGTGGCACGTCGGTACTCATTATGGTTGGCGTGGCACTCGACACCATCAAACGCATCGAGAGCCAGCTGCAACAGCGTAACTACGAAGGGTTCCTCAAGTGAGGCTTTTGATCATGGGAGCCCCGGGCGCTGGCAAAGGTACGCAAGCGACGGGGCTCGCCAACCGGTATGGCATCCCGCCGATCTCGACGGGCGACATCTTCCGCGCCAACATCAAGGGGCAGACCCCGCTTGGGGTCAAGGTGAAAGCCATCATCGACGCTGGCGAGTATGTGCCTGACGAGATCACCGAAGAGATTGTGGCCGACCGCCTCGAACAGCCCGACTGCGAGCCGGGATTCCTGCTCGACGGATTCCCCCGCACGTTGCACCAAGTGCACTTCCTCGACGAATACCTCGCGGAGCACGACGCAGCGCTCGACGCCGTCGTGAGCCTCCACGTCGACCCGGAAGCGCTCGTAGAGCGCCTGCTCAGCCGTGCCGAAAAGGAAGGCCGTGCCGACGACAACGAAGACACCATCCGCCGACGGATGGAGGTTTACGCCGGGCAAACCGCACCGCTGTTGATGCATTACGAACAGCAGGGCCTCCTCATCGAGGTCGATGGCACTGGCAGTGTCGACGAGGTACAGGCGCGCATGTTTGCCCAGCTCGACGAACGCGTCGCTGCGCAGTGATGGAGAAGAAAACCGACGAGCAGCTGCGGCTGATGCGCAAGGCTGGCCTCGTCGTCGCCGAGGGCCTGGCCGCGATGATCGAGGCGGCGAAGCCAGGTGTGACGACGGCGGAGGTGGATGCCGTCGGGCGCGAGGTGCTCGCGAGGCACGGGGCCACGTCGAATTTCCTGAACTACGGCGCGGAATACGGCATTGGCTTCCCAGGCGTTGCGTGCATTTCTGTGAACGACGTGCTCGTGCACGGCATCCCTGATCAGCGCGTGCTTCAGGACGGCGACCTCGTCAGCATTGATTTCGGTGCCATTGTGCAGGGCTGGCATGGGGATGCGGCCAGAACCATCATCGTTGGCCAAGGGGCGGAAGAAGACCGCACCCTCAACCGTGTGACCGAAAAGGCGTTGTGGGCTGGCACGCGCATGATGCGCCCGGGGCGGAAGGTGAACGACATATCGAAAGCTATCGAGAAGTCGATCACCAGCCAGGGGCGATTCGGGATTCTGCGTGAGTACACCGGGCATGGCATCGGGCGCTCCATGCACATGCCACCCGACGTGCCCAACGTCCGCACGTTTGGGCGCTCAGCGCAGCTCGCTGTGGGCACCGTGCTGGCGATTGAGCCGATGGTGACGAACGGTGGGCATCGAACGCTCGAGCTTGACGACGAATGGTCGGTCGTCTCCGCCGACGGTTCCAGGGGCAGCCACTGGGAGAACACCGTCGCCATCACCGCAGATGGCATCTGGGTGCTGACCGAACCCGACGGGGGAGAGGCTCGCCTGGGCGAGCTGTTCGGCCCGCTGGCAGACTGATCACCCGTAGACTGATCACATGGAGCTCTCACCGTCGTCGAAGTACATTGCTCGCAGCGAGGAACCAGTTGCTGACGCAGAGCGGCAATCCCTCGAAAGTCGGCTCGCCGACGAGTTTCAAGCCGGCCGTATCGAGCAAGACCGCTACCTGGAGTTGCTAGATCAGCTGTATGCCGCCACGACACTGGGAGATCTGGCTCCGGTGGTTCGCGAGCTGCCTGATGGCACGACGGCGGTGCCGGCCATCGTCGAGACGGGCAGCGGGGAACCGGGGGAACTGGCGCCCATCACCACCAATGCGCTGAAGCCCATCGTCATCGGTGGGTCAGTCGTCGGCGCAATCCTCGTGGTGATCGTCGTGCTCGCCCTGCTGCTGTGAACCTCGTCGCGCGTAGGGTGGGCTGCATGTTGCGAGGCGCACGTGGCCTCGTCGGATGAGGAGCAGCGTATGAGTGAGTCGTCGGATCGTGGCGACGCCGAGGCGTCGCCAGAAGATCGTCCTGACTCGCATCCCAGCCCCAGCCCCGACGGCCCACCTAGCCCGGCGCGCCCGGAGAATCGGAACCTGGCACCCAACATCGTGCCGCCCAGCGCGGGTGAGCCACCGTCGTGGTTCCTCGACGAGGAGGCGAGCCGCCCCAGCGCGCCCAGTCCGACCTCATGGACGACACCGCCGTCTCGAGACGTGAGGGCGCCCGGCCCGCGCTGGGAGGAACGTGCACCGTCGGCTGAACACAACTCTCGGTTTTCCCGGTTCGGCATTATCCTCGTCGCTGCGGCCATCGTCGTCGCGGGGTCGGTGATCGGGCTTGGCATCGCTGTGTCGGGGCGTGCCCCGCAAGCCCAACCCAGCGCCGCTTCGCCGTCGCCGACGAGCAGCGCGAGCACCGTCGGTACCGCTTCCCCTAGCTCTCGCCCGACGGCAAACGCCACCCCGTCGAAGGCAACTCCAACGGCTCCTGTGCAGTCGTTGGAGCCACTGCCACCAGCGGATGGTTCGCTGGATGCGGCACTGCAGTCCAACCCGCTGTACGCACTCCCCGCGCCCGAATTGAGCCATTGCCCGAAGCAGACGACGCTGCGCGATGAGAAGGAATGGCGCAAGGTGGTGCGCCAGCAGTGGAAGTGCGTGCACGAAGCGTGGGTGCCGATCTTCGAGAAGATGGGTTGGTCGACCACGATGCCCGAGGTGATGTTCTATCCGGGCGTTGGCTCGAAGAGCGACTGCGGCTACTTTGAAGCGCCGGCCTTCTACTGCGCCGCCAAAGGTGGCAGCGTCTTTTTCGGTGGAGAGCACCTCCAGATGGCGGAGGATTGGGACCTGTCGGTTAACGAGATGGTGAACCACGAATACAGCCACCACATCCAGGCGCTCGCAGGCATCTCGCAGGCCTGGGCGGGCGAGAATGACGCCGACGGCAGCCTGATGCGCCGCAGTGAGCTGCAGGCCGTGTGCTGGTCGGGCATGATGACCGTGCGCAATGAGGCCGTCGAGTTTGGTGCCGACGACGTCAAGTCGTGGGGCAAACGGCTACGCACCATGCAGGAAAGTGAGCAGCACGGCACGCGCGCGTCCCTCGTCGACTGGGGCACGAGAGGGCTGCGAGCGCAGACGATCGGCGACTGCAACACCTGGACCGTCGACGCCGAGCGCGTGCGGTGAGCCGCTACTGAGCGAGGGAACCCGTCGCGGGATTCCAGCCAAATACCTCGCGGTTGGCGATGAGGCCTGCAGCGTAGAAGGGGTCGGCGTCGAGCAACTGTGTGACGGCCTCGAGCGAGTCGGCGCGGAAGAGCAGGAGTGCCCGCCCGGGGTCGGTGTCAAGCAGCGGGCCCGCGCCGACGTTCTCGTCAAGCGAAGAGAGATAGCGACGGTGTTCCGGGCGCAGCTCGTCGAGCTTGGCCTTGTCGGTGGCATAGGTGTAGAGCACAGCGAAGTAGTTCATGCAGTGAGGTTACTCTCGCCGGCTCGGCGGCGTCGCGGCGGGGGATTTGGGGCACCTGCGAGCGGACGCGTAGAATGCCCCAAGGGTGCGCATGTGCCACCCGACAGGCGAAGATTGAGAGTTTATGGCTAAGAAGGAAGGCGCCCTCGAGATGGAGGGCACTGTGGTTGAGGCACTGCCGAATGCGATGTTCCGCGTGGAGCTCGGCAACGGACACAAGGTGCTCGCCACCATCTCTGGCAAGATGCGTCAGCACTACATCCGAATCCTGCCGTCCGACCGTGTCGTCGTCGAGATGTCTCCGTACGACCTCAACCGCGGACGAATCGTCTACCGACACAAGTGAGGCCGGCGTGCCCCGTCGAAATACCGACGGGGCCCAGGCAGCGCCAACCAATGCGGGTTTGGCGATCTGAGGAAATACGCGTAAAGTTGCCCTTCGGTCGTCTGTGCCCGCCTCTATGCCCTTTTCAGGGCTGATGCAACACAGGCTTCCTGTGATTATCCACCACAAGATTGGGCATCCCTATGTCCAGTCGCTGATTGAAAAGGTTGCTCGATGAAGGTTCAGCCGAGCGTCAAGAAGATCTGCGACAAGTGCAAGGTGATCCGCCGGCACGGTCGTGTGATGGTGATTTGCGACAACCCGCGCCACAAGCAGCGTCAGGGCTAAACGCAAACCGCCGCGGGGTACGGCACTGTCCGCCCGCCGACAACTGAAGCAACGTGTTCGCAAAAGGCTGGTTCGCCAGCCCCCACCCCCGGACGAAGGCCGGGGCCCCGTGGCCGAAGTATCGGCCAGCCAAGGCAGCGGGGACGCGACGCGCCACACACCTTCGCAACTGGCAGGAACCAGTTGAAACCTATAGAAAGGTACCGCCTGATGGCACGCCTCGTTGGTGTAGACCTTCCGCGCGAAAAGCGCCTGGAGGTTGCACTCACCTACATCTTCGGCATCGGGAAGACCCGCGCAGCCGAGACCCTCGCCGCCACGGGAGTGAGCGGCGATCTTCGAGTCCACGAACTCACGGAAGACCAGCTGGTCAAGCTCCGTGACCACATCGAAGGTAACTACGAGATTGAAGGCGACCTGCGTCGTAGCGTCGCTGCAGATATCCGTCGCAAGGTTGAAATCGGCAACTACCAGGGCCGACGTCACCGCGCCGGGCTGCCCGTTCGTGGCCAGCGCACGCGCACGAACGCTCGCACCCGCAAGGGCAAGAAGAAGGCCGTCGCCGGCAAGAAGAAGGCACGCTGACCCTCGCGGTGAGCTGGAAGACTGTAGGAGAAACTCACACTTATGGCTACTGCAGGCCGCAAGGGCGCACAGCAGAAGATGCGCCGCAAGGAAAAGAAGAACGTGCTGGTGGGCCAGGCCCACATCAAGAGCACGTTCAACAACACCATCATCTCGATCAGCGACCCCTCGGGCGCCGTCGTTGCATGGGCGTCCGCCGGCACCGTCGGGTTCAAGGGTTCGCGCAAGTCGACACCGTTCGCCGCGCAGATGGCAGCCGAGGCTGCCGGACGTCGCGCCATGGAGCATGGCATGAAGCGCGTCGACGTGTTCGTCAAGGGCCCCGGCTCCGGCCGTGAGACCGCCATCCGTTCGCTGGGCGCCATCGGGCTCGAGGTCGGCACCATTGCCGACGTGACCCCCGTGCCGCACAACGGTTGCCGCCCGCCCAAGCGTCGTCGCGTGTAAGTCAATCTCGAGATAGAAAGGACAGCAGAGAATCATGGCTCGTTACACCGGCCCTCTCACCAAGAAGTCTCGTCGTCTCGGGACTGACCTCGTCGGAGGCGACAAGTCGTTCGAACGTCGCCCGTACCCTCCGGGTCAGCACGGGCGTGGGCGCACAAAGGACTCCGAGTACTCGCTGCAGCTCAAGGAGAAGCAGAAGGCTCGCTTCGCGTACGGCGTGCTCGAGAAGCAGTTCCGTCGCTACTACCAGGAAGCAGATCGTCTCCCCGGCAAGACCGGTGACAACCTGCTGCGCATCCTCGAGACCCGCCTCGACAACGTCGTGTACCGCGCAGGCTTCGCGGCTACCCGCCGTCAGGCTCGCCAGCTCGTCGTGCACGGCCACTTCCTGGTCAACGGTCAGCGCGTGAACATCCCGTCGTACCGCGTGCAGGAGAAGGACATCATCGACGTCGCTGAGAAGTCGATGAACCTCCACCCTCTGGTTGTTGCTCGTGAAACGCATCACGAGCGCACGGTTCCGGCATGGCTTGAGGCTCGCCCCAACCGCATGCGCATCCTCGTCCACCAGCTCCCCGTTCGCGAACAGATCGTCGTGGACGTTCAGGAGCAGATGATCGTCGAGCTCTACTCGAAGTAGCAGCCCCCTGGGGGCCGGAACCGCTCCGGCCCCCGTTATCGCACCATCAAATAGCGGTTGGTGCGGGAAGGAAACACAATGCTCATCGCTCAGCGTCCTACGCTCACCGAAGAGGTCATCTCCGATTACCGTTCGCGTTTCGTGCTCGAGCCCCTCGAGCCCGGCTTCGGCTACACGCTCGGTAACTCGCTTCGTCGCACGCTGCTCTCGTCGATTCCTGGGGCTTCGGTTACCAGCATCAAAATCGAGGGCAACCAGCACGAGTTCTCCACGCTGGAAGGCGTGGTGGAAGACGTCACCGAAATCATCCTGAACCTCAAGGGCCTCGTGCTCTCGTCGGAAGAGGACGAGCCTGTGGTGATGTACCTGCGTAAGGCTGGCGCCGGTGCCGTGACGGCCGCCGACATTCAGCCCCCGGCAGGCGTGCAGATTCACAACCCCGAGCTGCACATCGCTGAGCTGGCCGAGGACGGCAAGCTGGAGATGGAGCTCGTTGTGGAGCGTGGCCGTGGCTACGTGTCGGCGAGCCAGAACAAGAACCCGGATGCCGAGATTGGCCGCGTGCCCGTCGACTCCATCTACTCGCCGGTGCTCAAGGTCACCTACAAGGTTGAGGCCACCCGTGTCGCCCAGCGCACCGACTTCGACCGCCTGGTGATCGACGTCGAGACCAAGCCCTGCATCGCACCTCGCGACGCCGTTGCGTCCGCCGGTGGCACGCTTGTGGAGCTCTTCGGACTGGCTCGTGAGCTGAACGTCAACGCGGAAGGCATCGAGATTGGTCCTTCCCCCGTCGACGAGCAGATCGCCGAGTCGCTGAACCTTCCGGTGGAGGATCTTGACCTTTCCGTGCGTTCCTACAACTGCCTCAAGCGTGAGGGCATCCACACCGTGGGTGAGCTCGTCGCCCGTAGTGAGGAAGACCTCCTGGACATCCGCAACTTCGGCTCGAAGTCCATCGACGAGGTCAAGGAAACCCTCGCGGGTCTCGGCCTTGCGCTGCGCGATTCCTCGCCGGGCTTTGACCCGATGGAGGCCATCGAGCGCTACGACGAAGACAACGACGCGGATTTCGCGGAGACCGAGCAGTACTGACCCCGAGCCCACGGCTCGAACACATTTTCTGGAGAAACTGAAATGCCTAAGCCAACTAAGGGCCCGCGCCTGGGCGGCACCCCCACGCATCAGGGGATCATCCTGCGCAATCTGGCCACGCAGCTTTTTGAGCACGGCCGCATCACCACCACCGAGACGAAGGCTCGTCGCGTACAGCCGGTGGCCGAGAAGCTCATCACCAAAGCGAAGAAGGGCGACCTGGCCGCCCGCCGTGAGGTGCTGAAAGACATCACCGACAAGGGTGTTGTGGCTCAGCTCTTCGAAGAGATCGCTCCCATGATGGCCGAGCGTGAAGGCGGGTACACCCGCATCACGAAGATCGGCCCCCGCAAGGGCGACAACGCCCCCATGGCGGTCATCGAACTCGTGACTGAGAAGGTAGAGAAGAAGGCCAAGCCTGAGCCCAAGGCCGAGGAAGCCCCCGCGAAGGCGGAGGAAGCCCCGGCTGAAGCCGAGGAAGCGGACGAGGTGGAGCAAGCCGAAGCCGACGAGGCGACGACCGACGCTGCTGAGGACACCACCGACGCTGCAGAGGAAGCTCCCGCTGAAGCTGAAGAATCCGCCGACGCTGAAACTGAGGACGCCGAGTCCAAGTGACGCGGTAACCCAACCTGCTGAGAGGGCCCCTTCGGGGGCCCTCTTCGCGTTTGGGGGAGTGTTTTTTGGGGGGATTATTCCTCGACGACGTCGCGGGCTTGCACGAATGCGTCGATGGCGCGATCGAGGTCGGCGCGGGTCAGCGTCGCGCTGAGCTGCGTGCGGATTCGCGCCTTGCCCTTCGGGACCACCGGGTAGGAGAACGCCCGGACGTACACGCCGCGGGCGAGCACCTCGTCGGCCATCTTCGCGGCCTTCACCGCGTCGCCGATCATCACCGGGGCGATGGGGTGGGTGG
>JAEZVO010000047.1 GCA_023443125.1 Actinomycetes bacterium | reverse complement strand
CGACGACGGCTCCACCGGCATCTCCGACGACGACTTTACAACCGACGGCTCCGCAGACCCCACCTCTGAACCCGAACCCGGACCACAAGCGACCAGCGCAACGGAAACCACGAGCGCCGCGATCAGCGCGGGAATGCGTCGCATCTCCATGTTCCTCCTTCCAACTAAACCTGTGGGGCAGAGTAGCCCTCAGCGGTCCGCTGCCTGAACGGGCACGGGACAGACGTCGAGTTCGACGCTGTCGTCCAGATCGCGGCCTTCCACTCCCGCACCCTGCTGGGCGGCAGTATCCGCCAAGGAAGTACCCGTCGGCCAGCCTGCTGCGATGACCGCGGGAGAGGCTGCCTGGCGCTGCACCTCGCCGGCCAGAGCCTCACTTGGCGCCTTGGCCATGCTCAGCGCGCGCTGAATCTCGAGCGTTGCTTGGGAGACGGCCGTCGTGAAGTTGGCCGTGTTCGTGTAGTACTCTTTCGGGCCTCCTGGCACGTCTTTCCGCGCCTGCTCGAGGGCCTTCGACAGGGAACCCTGCACCGCGGTGAGCACAGCTTCGTTGTACTCCTGGGCCGCGGCCAACGTCTTCTGCATCGCGAAGGCCATGGAAACATATTCCTTGACGGCCTGGTCTTGCACCTTGGCCATCGTCCGATACACCTCAGCCGCCTGGCCTGTCCATCCCTCAATCTCCTGGAAGCTGGGCAACCGCTTCTCAGGTTCACGCAACGCCTGGTGCACCCGCATCCACTGGTTGCCCTCCGCTTCAAGCTTCTTCGGCACGTCCAGATGCTCCGTCGCGTTCGCCACTTCGCGGCGAAGCTCCTCCAGTGCCTGTTTCGCTCCTTCGACGAGCTCCTTGATATCGGCCTCGAACCGGGCCTTGTCCTCCCAATAGTTGAAGCCGTGCTCCTTGAACTCGCCCAACTCTGACCAGAAGGATCTGGACTTCGCCGCATCACGCTGGTCTGCTGCCACACGAGCGGCCTCGAACTGATCGATCATCTCCGGGATACGTTCGTACTCGCTCCCACACTTCGAGATGAGCCCGGCGTGCTCGCTGCGGAACTGCGCGGTAGCCGCCCGGAGCCCTCTGGCGCCGAGGCTCGCACTTGTTTGCTGGAAACTCACTGGGCCACTCCCACCTGATCGCTGATCGATGCGTTGGTCTGCTCACGCTCGTCATAATCCGCCGCGGTCGAACGCAGTCTCTGGGCGATGCCCGAGAACTCGCGTGAGGCTTCGTCGGACCACTTGTTGGTTTTCTCCGCCAGTGCTCGCGCCTCGTGGAGAGCAGGCCCGGCGAATCCGAAGTTTTCCGGCCGCACCATCTGGGGGATCTGAACCGACACCTGCTCGGACGTCTCGTCCCATGCCTTCGCGAAATCACGCAGTTTGCTGGAGTCGACGGTGAAATCCCCGCCGCCAACACCGCCTCCGCCACCGGAGCCGCCGCCCGTACCATCGGAGATGCCACCTGCACCGATACCGGAGCCTCCGCCCGCGCCACCGACGCCGCGGAGAGCACCGCCGCCACCCATGCTCGTCGGCTCTGCCACACCGCCTGCGTCGTTGATACCGCTCTTATGTGGGATACCACCCAGGCCGTTGACACCCCCGCCATTGAGGCTGTCGGGGCCGCCTTCGGAGGAAGGAGCCTTGATCCCCCCACCGTGGGGACTGGAAAAGTTGGGCGAAGGGACGTCTCTGCCACCGCGAGGATCGGAGTTGAAGCCTTCACCGGGGCCGGGGCCGTCGACACCGGGGATATTGCCGGCGCGAGGGATGTAGCCGGGAACGAGATTGCTATAGACGAGATCGCCGGGCATGACTGCTCCGAGATCGCCGCCCGGATGCCGAGGGTCGCCAGGAAGAATCGGGTCACCAAGCTTCCACCCTTCCGGAAGGGAGCCATCCGATCCACCAGCCGCTTGCACGCCGCCGAGCCCCGAGCCGCTGCCCAAACCGAGCCCACCAGCGCCAACACCGCCACCTGCCGCGAGCCCGCCGGCGCCAGCTCCGGCACCGCGCATCGCGCCTGCGGCACCGAGAGCACTCATCGGTCCCGCACCCATCGTGCCCGCGGCGCCAGCCTGACCAGCAGCCGCACCCATGCCTGCACCCATGGCGCCCGAGGCGACAGCCACACCGCCTCCGGTGGCGCCAGCGCCACCGGAGGCACCACCCATCATCATCGGTGGCATCATGCCCTGCTGGCCGCCCTTGCTCTTGCCTCCGCTGGCGTTGGGGTTGATCAACCTCTCGCGAAGATCGTCGTCGTGCACGAGGTCATCGCTCTCCGCGAAAATTCCACGCATAGTGGATTCCGCGGCGCGACGCTGAAGCGCCTTCCACATTTCCTCTGCATCGGTCATGGGTTCACCTTCTTCGGGTTGAGCATACGGAACAGCCCGGCAAGCAGGAGTTCCTGTCTGTGCTGGTGGTCATCGAGTGCCGCGAAACGGGGGTCAGATTCGAAGGGGACGCGTTTTACGTACGCCTTGTTGGCCGCGTGCATGACGGCGTTGGCGAGCGGGCCCACTTGGATGTCATCCAGCCACGCCTCGTCAAAACGGACCTCGCTGGGGCGGCCATCGGCGTCGAGCACCACGGTCGCACCCTCATGCCGGCCGGTGAGGCGGCGCTGCGGCACCGCGGGCCGCTGCGCGGCTTCCTCCGCCGCGGCCGTGATCAGGCGCGAGTTCTCCTCGATCATGAGGCGCACGATCCGGAGGTTCTCGAGCGTAGGTTCGGGCAGCTCGCCGAGCTCCTCGTCGAAGTCTGGCAACTCGGCCTCCGTCGGAGAGGCGAGCCGCATCCCGGCCACATGGAACGCTTGATTGAAGCTCCCAGCCAAGGTGTCGGAGCCCTGCAGCTTCTTGAACCAGTACGGGCTGACACGGACCTTCTCGAGGCGGCCGTCGTCGTCAACCCAGATGCGCACGACGCCGTCGCCGAAGCCACCGTCGTCGACATCGTCCAAATCCAGCGGGCCATCCTCGTCGCCCGGACCGAAGCTGCCGAGCGACTCCGCGTCCGCGCACGACTCGTCGCTCGCCAGCATCGGGGCGAGCGGGTCGTAGTCATCGTCGAAGAACCCGCCGGTCATGTAGCCCAGTGTTCCATCCGACGGGGTCAGCCCACCGGCCTCCACGTGCCAAACCTCACGGTCAGAACCGAGCCCGGCCAGGTACACCAAACGACGACTACTCGACGGTGACCGACTTCGCGAGGTTGCGGGGCTGGTCGACGTCGTGGCCGAGCAGGGTCGCCATCTCGCAGGCGAAAAGCTGCAGGGGCACGATGGCAACGAGTGGCTGCAAGAGCGTCGAGACGCGCGGCAGCGCCAGGAAATCGGTGGCATTGCGCCGCGCCTCGTCGTCGGAATCTTCCGCGAGCACGATGGTGCGCGCCCCGCGCGCCCGCACCTCGGCGATGTTGGCGATCACCTTGTCCCGCAGTTGATCGCGCCCCGCCGGAGGCACCACGACGAACACCGGCAGCCCTTCGTGAATCAGCGCGATGGGGCCGTGCTTGAGCTCACCGGCAGCGAAGCCCTCGGCGTGGATGTACGCCAGCTCCTTCAGCTTCAGCGCGCCCTCGAGCGCAGCCGGGTAGCCGACGTGGCGGCCGAGGAACAGCATCGAGGGCTCGTCACGAATCGCCTTGGCGAGCGCGTAGTACTGCTCGGCGCCGTCCAAAATCCCCTGAATGAACGCGGGCATCCGCTCCAACTCGTCGAGGATGGCGGCGATCTCGTCGCCGAACTTCATGCCGCGCACCTGCGCCAGGTAGAGGCCGAGCAGGTAGCAGGCCACCAGCTGCGTGGTGAACCCCTTCGTCGACGCCACGCCAATCTCCGGGCCGGCGTGGGTGTAGATGACCGCGTCGGATTCGCGCGGAATCGTGGCGCCGTTCGTGTTGCAGATGGCTACCACTTTGGCGCCCTGCTCGCGGGCGTGCCGGATGGCCATCAGCGTGTCGGCGGTTTCGCCCGACTGCGAAATGGCGACGACGAGCGTACCGGCGTCGACGATGGGGTCGCGGTAGCGAAACTCGCTGGCCAGCTCCACTTCGCAGGCGATACGCACCCAGTGCTCGATGGCGTACTTGGCGACGAAGCCCGCGTAGTACGCGGTGCCGCACGCGATGATGACCACCTTGTTCACCCGTCGGAGCTCCTCGGGGCGGATCTGGAGCTCGTCGAGCACGAGCTCCCCGCGCTCATCTTGGCGGCCGAGCAGGGTGTCCGCGACGGCGGAAGGCTGCTCGAAAATCTCCTTGCGCATGAACCAGTCGAAGCCCTGCTTTTCGGCGGCGCTCAGGTCCCAGTCGACGTGAAACTCCTTGTAGTCGGCAGGTTTGCCGTCGAAATCTGTGACGGTGATGCCGTCGGCGTCGAGTTCCACGATCTGGTCTTGCCCCAGCTCGACGGCCTCGCGAGTGAACTCGATGAACGCGGCCACATCGGATGCGAGGAAGAACTCATCGTCGCCCTTGCCCACCACCAGTGGTGAGTTGCGACGGGCGGCGACGATGCGCTGCGGCTCCTCGGCATCGATAGCGACGAGCGTGAAGGCCCCCTCGAGCTGCGGCGCGACGGCGCGCATGGCCTCCGTGAGCCCCTTGCCGGAGCGCACTTCACGGTTCAGCAGGTGGGCAGCCACCTCGGAGTCGGTCTCCGAAGTGAACTCCTCGTCGAACTGCTCGCGCAGCGCGGCGTGATTCTCGATGATGCCGTTGTGCACGACGGCGATGCGCCCGGCCACGTGGGGGTGGGAGTTGGCGTCGGTAGGCGCGCCGTGGGTGGCCCAACGCGTGTGACCGATGGCGACGTCGGACTCCCCGAGCGGCTCCGCTTCGATGGCGGCTTCAAGGTTGGCGATCTTCCCCGCTCGTTTCCGCCATTCGATTTGCCCGCCGCTGGCGACGGCGACGCCCGCCGAGTCGTACCCGCGGTACTCCAGCCTTCTGAGCCCGGAGATCACCACGTCCTTGGCGTTTCGGGGGCCTACATATCCAACAATTCCGCACATGAACCCCGAATGTACAGGATGATTGCGCGTTTCTTGACATCCGGCACGCATTCTGCTCGGTGCCGCTTTGTCGACATCCTGGTGGCATCCAAGACCTCACCGGTAGGCTGGTGTGAACACCGGATTTCCGCGAAGGAGGCCTCGTGGCCGAGCCGTACGTCACGCTCAAACGCAGCAGCTGGGCTGCGCTGTCAGATCTCACGTCCATCCGCCTCGACGAAGAAACGCTCGCCAAACTTCGCGGCATCGGCGACCCCACCAGCCTCGAAGACGTCGCCGAGGTCTACCGCCCGCTCACCCAGCTGCTCTACCTCACCTTCGAGAACGCCAGCCGCCTCAATGAGGAGCGCAACAAGTTCCTCGCGCTGCACGAGCGCCGCACACCATTCGTGATTGCAGTGGCGGGATCGGTGGCCGTCGGGAAATCGACGGTATCCCGGCTGCTGCAGGAGCTGCTCCGCCAAGCGCCGGGTTCCCCCAAAGTCGACCTCGTCACCACCGACGGCTTCCTACGCCCCAACGCTGAGCTGCAACGGCGAGGCATGCTCGCCCGCAAGGGCTTCCCCCAGTCGTACGACCGCAAGAAACTGCTGCGCTTCCTCATGGACGTGAAATCCGGCGACGAGCACGTCGAGGCGCCCGTCTATTCCCACTCGAAGTACGACATCATCGAGGGCGAGTCCATCGTCGTGGAATCCCCTGACATCCTCATCATCGAGGGGCTCAACGTGCTCCAGCCCGCGCGCGTCGAAAAGGACGGGCGCGCAGGCCTCTCGGTGAGCGACTTCTTCGATTTCTCGGTGTTCGTCGACGCCGACGAGACGGACATCAAGAGCTGGTTTACGGAACGTTTCTTGGAGCTGAAGCGACGCTGCACCGGCGCGCCCGACGATTTCTACACCCAATTCCTGCACATGAACGACGAGCAGGCCACGCAATTTGCGCACGGGGTGTGGGACGAGATCAACGGCCCGAACCTGCGCCACAACATCGAGCCGACGAAGGGGCGCGCCACCGCCATTTTGCGCAAGGGGCCCGACCACCACATTGAGGAAATATCAATCCGCAAGGTGTGACGCCCCCATCCGCCCGCAGTGGCTCCACCGCGAGCGTCTACACTGACCGGCATGAGTGACTCGAACACCAATCGCCGCGACCCCTACTCGGAGAAGTTCAAGAAGTTCATCGTCTCGGGGTGGGAACCCTATTCCGATGAGCTGCCGACGGAGCTGGCGTCGGCGCCGTGGGCGGCCAAGCGTCGGGAGGCCATCGTCGAGCAGAATCCGGGCGCGACGCTGGTGTTCCCCGCGGGCCCGCTCAAGGTGCGCGCAAACGACACCGACTACCGCTTCCGCCCGCACACCGCCTTCGCGTACTACACGGGCTTGGGTGAGGACAGGGAACCCGACGCAGTGCTCGTCGTGAGCGAATCGGAGTCGGTGTTGTTCTTCCGTCCGCGCGCCCCGCGCACCGACCGGGAGTTTTACGCCGACGCACGCTACGGCGAGATGTGGGTAGGTCAGCGCGACTCCCTCGATGAGATGGCGAGCCTCACCGGCCTCGAGTGCCGCGACGTGCGCTCCCTCGAGGAGTACCTCGCCGGGCGCGACAACCTGCGCGTCGTGCGCGAGTCGGACCCTGCGGTGACGGAGCTCGTCGACCGCGTGCGCGGCGGTGCCGAAGAGGAGGCCGACGCGGAACTGCATCGTCTCGCCTCGTCGCAGCGATTCGTGAAGGATCAGTACGAGATCGACGAGATGGGGCGCGCCGTCGCCGCCACGAAGGTGGGCTTCGACGCGGTCATCCGGGAGCTCCCCAACGCGGTGGCCAATGGGCGCGGCGAACGGTGGGTTGAGGGCATCTTCGCGCTCCATGCCCGCCACCTGGGCAACGCCGTCGGGTACGACACCATCGCGGCCGGCGCCGACCACGCGAATACGCTCCACTGGATCGTCAACGACGGCGACCTCGCCGACGGCGATCTGTTGCTGCTCGACGCGGGCGTCGAGGTGAACTCGCTGTACACGGCCGATATCACCCGCACGCTGCCCGTCGGGGGAACGTTCACGCCCGAACAGCGTCGGGTCTACGACGCTGTGCTGCGCGCCCAGCAGGCAGGCATCGACGCGTGCGTGGCGGGCAGGCCGTGGAAGGACGTGCACGCTGCGTCGATCCGGGTGGTGGCCGAGTTCTGTGAGGAGCTGGGCATCCTGCCGGTGAGCGTGGATGAGTCGGTGTCCGAAGAGGGCGGACAGCACCGTCGCTGGATGGTGCACGGTACGTCGCACCATCTCGGGCTCGACGTGCACGACTGCGCGCACGCGTCGCGCGAGGACTACCGCGAGGGCACCCTGCAGCCGGGGATGATCATCACGGTCGAACCGGGCATCTACTTCAAGTCCACGGATCTGCTTGTACCCGAGGAGTACCGCGGCATCGGGGTGCGCATTGAAGACGACGTGCTTATCACCGAGGACGGCCCCGTCGTGTTGAGCGACGCGTTTCCACGCACCGCGGACGACGTCGAGGCCTGGATCGCGCGCCTGCAGGGCTGACGGGCCGGCCGGACCCACGAGTATCCACATCAAAACTGCAAAACTCGCCATCAGCGGGAAGCGTCACGCGTAGATCATGCGTGAGGCCTCGAACTGATGGCGAGTTTTGCAGTTTGGTACTCGACGCGCCTACCCCTTCGTCCACACCGGCTAGCCTGGGGGCATGACGGTGAACGGCGGACGACACATGCGCGGCAGAATGCAGGAGCGTTTTCGGTTGCAATTCCCTCAATCGCTGGGGGAATTCACCCACTACGAAGATGCTCAGGCCGCGGTGGATTTCCTGTCGGACAAGGGGTTCCCCGTCCAAAACCTGCTCATCGTCGGCACCGATCTGCGCCTGGTGGAGCGCGTCGTCGGACGCCGCACCTGGGGACGCGTGCTCGGCCAGGGCGCACTCTCCGGCATCACCACAGGCATGATCCTCGGCCTGCTGCTCATGCTGGTCTTTGGCGGCGACAACCCCCTGCCGCTGCTGACAATGGGCTTGGCACTCGGCATCGTCATGGGCGTGCTCACCGCCGGCCTCGGCTACTCGCTCACCCAGGGCAAACGAGACTTCGATTCGATGAGCCAAACAGTCGCCGGCAAATACGAGGTGCTGGTGGAGCACAACATGCTGGAGCAAGCGAAGGACACGCTCGCGGAGATGCCAGGCTACCGGGCGCGGCACTTCGACTGACGCGTCGCTCGCTTCTTACTCGACGGAGACCAGGTCGCAGACGAAGATCAGAGTCTCATCCGGGCCGATCACGCCACCCGCACCTTGACTGCCGTATGCCATCTCGGGCGGGATGGTGATGCGACGCCTGCCGCCCACCTTCATACCTTGTAGGCCCTCGTCCCAGCCCTGGATGACCATGCCCTTACCAACCTGGAACTCCAGCGGCTCGCCCCGGCTCCAGGAGGAGTCGAATTCTTCACCTGTGCTCCAGGAAACGCCGACGTAGTGCACCTGGAGGGTGCTCCCCTTCGTGGCTTCGGCGCCGCCGCCCACAATTTCGTCTTCGATCTTGAGCTCAGCAGGCGGGTTACCCTCGGGCACTTCGACGGTGGGCGCTTTCCGGCTGGCGGGCACCTCGGTGGGGGCACCGTCGGTGGAGGGGGTGTCGGTGGAGGGGGCCTCGGAGGCGCCGTCGGAGGGGGCGTCACCGCCACAGGCAGCCAGCGTGGTGCCCGCCACGAGGGCGCTGAGAACGGACAGCATGGTGCGGCGTCGCATCAGGCAACACCTCGAGTAGGTCGTACAGCCAGGAGCTTCATCATGCGAGAAAGCCTAGTCGGATGCCTGCATTTTCCCTACCTCGCGTGCCCAGCAGTTTGGGTGCAGGTAAGTTATTGGTATGGAACTGACGTGGCACACCTACAACCCCGATTCCGACGCTGACCGCCTCCTCATCGTCGCTGGCAGCCTAGGCGGCGACACCGCACACCAGTGGAACCAGGTGGCGGGGCATCTCGCCAAGGATGCCGTCGTGGTGTTTTGCTACCTGCCCGGCCAGGGCATGGGAGCGCCATGGAACGACGCGATGGAGCCGACGATGGAGGCCCTGGCTGCGTCGCTCACCGAGACCGTCAGGAAGATCATCGAGCACTTCCCGAACAGGTCGACGTTCTTCGCCGGGCTCTCCTTGTCTGGTGCGCTTGGCATGTACCTCGCCCGCGACCACCACGACCTGCTCGAGGGCGTGGTCGTCGTCGCTTCAGCCGCCACTATCGGCACGCCCGAAACGTGGCTCGATCGCGCAGAACTCGTCGAGCGCGAAGGCACCGCCAGCCTCGTCACGAACACCCAGGACCGCTGGTTCACGCCCGACTTCGTCGCTGAGGAACCCGGCAAGGTGGCCGCCATCATGGAGGGGCTCGCCGCATCCGACGACTACTCGTACGCCCAGCTCTGCCGCTGCCTCGCCACCTACGATTTCCGGGGCGACCTCCACAAGCTCTACACCCCCATCATGCTGATCTCCGGTGAGAAGGACGAGTCGCATCCCATCGCAGATCTCGAACTGGTGCTGGAATCGGCACCCGGCGCGGATATGCGCGTCGTGCCCGACGTCGCCCACCAGGTGACCGTCGCCGCGCCGGGCACCGTCGCCGACATCATCCGCAGTTTCTTCCGCCGGCTCCGGCAGCAGCACTGGTCGGTGTACGACATCACCGACGGAGACACCCGCCTGGGGCACTAAGTTCAGCTAGTCACCTCGACGATGCCCCGCGCGCCGCGTTCGGCGTCGAGCATGATGTGGTTCACAAAGGCGTAGTGCCCGGGTTCCGGGAACGTGAGTTCAACGAAGCCACCCTGCGCGGCGAGAAGCGGCAGCACCTGGGCTCCGCCGTCGACACCACCGTCGGCGGACTTGCCCTGGCGGATGAGGTAGCGTCCTTCCTCCCACACAGTGTCGAATTGCCCGCCCACAACGTGGAATGACAACGCTCGGTTAGGGCCGGCGTCAAGCACCCAGAACCGCACCCGCTCGCCTGCTCGCACCTGTAGCGGGTGTTGCGCATACTGGTGAGCAACGCCGTTAAACACGACACGGTCGGGTGTCTCCGCCGCCAATTTGTCGGCGTCGATCTCCGTCGCGTCGTCCGCGGAGTGCGCGGCGTTGCCGAGGTACAGCTCGGACTGCACCATGACGTACTCGTGATCCACAGGGTCGAGGCCGTCAGGCTCGATCACCACTGCTCCGTGCATCCCTGCCGCGATGTGCGTGCTCATGGGCATGGTGGAGCAGTGGTACATCCAGATGCCCGCGCGCTCGGCAGTGAACCGGTACACCAGACGCTCGCCCGGCTGGATGGTGCGCATGGGCTCGTCGGGGGCGAGGACGCCGGCGTGGAAATCGATGGAGTGGCCCATCGACCCCTCATTCACCAGCGTGATTTCAAACTCGTCGCCCACCTTGCCGCGCAGCGTCGGCCCCACGGATGCGCCGTTGAACGTCCAGCGGGTCTGCCACAACCCCGGAGCCACTTCGAGCGGCACTTCGGTGACGGTGAATGTGGCGCGATGCACCCGTTCGTCGGAGCGGGGTGGGAGCTTCGGATCTACCGCCGACGGCAACGTCGCCCCCGTGACGGGCGGCACCGCCGTCGGGGTTGAGGCTGTGTGGCTTGGGTGCTGTTCGGTGTCGGCCCCGGTGGCGACCACGTCGAAGGTCATCCCCATCTGCTTATGTCCGGCGACGGTGCAGTAGCCCTGGATGTCGGCGCCGATTACCCCAGCGTCCACCTCCGCTTCCTCACCGGGCGCCAGCCTGCCGGAATGCGCCCCGCCGATGGTGAGGTCGTGCGCGTCATCACCCGTATTGCGCAGATGCACGACCAGACGATTCCCCACCGGCACCTCCACCCGGCTTGGCACAAAACTCATTCCTTCGACGGTCACTTCCACCCGCGTAGTCTCCCCCGTCGCGACGACGTTCCCGCCGCCGCTTTGGCTGCGGAACCCTGCAGCTCCGGGGTCTACCGCGACACCTACCGCCACTGCCACCGCGAGCGTGAGCCCTGCCGCGAGGAGCCCGCGAGCCGTCCACGCCGTCGGCACCTGCGCCGACGACACTTCGTCGTCTGCACGCTTGGCGCGGGCGGCGCGCGCACTGGTGTAGGCACCGCGGATCAGGATGGGCAGGGACATCGCCAGCGTGACGACGCCGACCGCGGAGCTGGCCACTTTCACCCACGACGGCACCGGCGCCAACCACAACACGAGGGCGACGTTGGGCACCACGATGCGGAAGGTGGTCCAGCGGTGCAGTACCGACTGGCCTGCCCGCACTACCGAAGGTCCGCCACCAATCACCGAGGGAATGAGGTAGGTGAGCGCACCGATCAGGATCTGCGCACCGAAACCAGCGGCGATCACCCCGCCGATCAGCGGGAATCTTGCCGACGCGGCAGCCCATCCGTCGCCGGTTGCCACCTGCCATGTCACCCAGCACAACGCGACGAGTGCCCAGCACAGCGCCAATCCGACGGACGCCGGCGCGAATTCGCGGATGCCTTTGCGGGCAACCGGCGCCCACAATGCGCGCCCCCACCACAACAAGCCGGCAAAGTAGGCGACGAGCCCCGCCACCGCCAGCACACGCACCCCCGCGAGGGAGCCCGTCGCCCCCAGCAGCACCGCCCCGACGAACACTGGCAGCGCCTGCGCGGCCAGGCGTGGCGCGCGGTCGTCCATCTTTGCTCGCACCATCGTCGGCCAGAACGTCACCAGCGTGCCCGTCACGGTAAGCCCTATCCAGCCACCGACGTTCACCATGATGTGCGCGGTCAGCAGCCGCCCAAACCAGGGCTCCGGGATGCCGAACGCGAGGGTTGCTCCCAGCGCGATGCCGACCGGAAACAGGCATGCAGCTGCCACGTAGTAGCGGATCACCACTCGGAATCGGGAAGGCAGCGCCCGTTTCGCGACGTGCGCCAGGTGCATGCAATGCCAGATGACGCTTGCCGCCACCAACGTGGCACCTACGGCGAGCACCCACCACCACGAGGCGGGGTACCCGATGAACACGAGCAAGGAACCGGCAGCCAGCAGCGCTATGCGCCACGCTTGACCAGCTTTGGCTTGGTCATCTGGGGTATAACGCAGCAGCGTGTGGGCGAAGTGCTCGCTCCACACGAGCACCGAGTGCGACAAGGCGCCCAGCAACACCAGGTGAATCATCAGCCACGTGGCCTGCGACACCCAGACATGTGTCCCAATCACCACGAGGAGGGCGAAGAGCCAGACGAACGCTACTTGGTCACGCAACCGGCGTCGTCGCGTGCGCGTGGGGTGAGTGGCGTCGTCGGATGTGGGTTGCTCGGGGCGCATCGATCCTCCCTAGCGTCGATCAGACCAATCCTTCCACAGGTGCGGTGGCGGGCGCCGCGCGGCCGCTGATGCCCTTCGTCTCAACTGCAAAATTCGCCATCAGTGCAACGCCTCACGCTTGGCGCACGCGGGAGAGGCTCAACTGTTGGCGAGTTTTGCAGTTCATCGCGGCGGGCCAGCGTTCAGCATCTGCAGTGCCGCGCGCACCGAGGGCACCAGGTCGTCCATGGTGTCCTTGGTAAAGCGCAGCACTGTCCAGCCCTGGAGCGTGAGCTCGACGTCCTTCCTACGATCGTCGACGAACGCCTCACGCGACGAGTGATGCGTCCACGAGTCGAGTTCCACCACGAGCTGGGGCCCCTCGTACACGATGTCTCCGTAGCGAACGGAACCATTGGGTAGCACGATCCGGTAGTTCCCTTTCCACCCGGTGAGACGTGCGCGCCGAAGCCTGCGGTGGCCGTCGCGTTCGAGCTCTGACCACGGCTCGTCCCTGGATTCGAGCAATAGCCTTCGACGCTCTGTGTTACCGGGTCGGTCTCTCATCTGTCCGAGCGCCCAGCGCATGGCCGGCAGCGTGGTGGCTCGTCTGCGCAGAGCCTCATCGATGGCTTCGCCGCCCAGTTCGTCGGTGAGCTCCAGCGCACTCCAGGCGGGGTGCACCAAACGTAGCCCTCCATGCTCGAACACCACGGACGGCTCGACCGCTCCCTGCGAGAGACGGAGCCCGGGCACCTCGCGGACGGTTTTACGTCGCGAGGTCGCCTGCACCGTGCCCGTTGGGAGGTCATCCCACCAGCTGAGTTTGGCTGCCGTGGCGCCGGTGAACACGGCGTCGGGATCCCATAGCCGGACCGCCGCTACGAGTGTGGTGAATGAGCGCTCTATTGAGTAGGTGCCAGGAAGCAGCGGGACGAGTTGCCCCGCCTGCACCGCATGGCGGATCGGATTGTGCAGCTCGGGGTTCCGGCTGCGAGCGATGGCGCCGTCCTCAGCGATGAGCCGGCGAAGTTCTGCGTGCATACCCACACTTCACCGGAATTCGCCACGCAGGTGAAGGACGAATTTCTGGGCTGTGGATAACTCGGGCGCCGGGTGCGGATGATGCAAACTGCAAAACTCGCCATCAGTGCAATGCCTCACGCTTAGCTCATGCGGGAGGGGCTCAACTGTTGGCGAGTTTTGCAGTTTCTTCGGCCGGCCCCACCTGCGGTCGCCGTTCCGAGCCCCGCTGCGCAACCGCTAGATTGGTGCCTATGGAGCAGGTGTTCATTTCGCGTGTGATCGGGTTACCTCTCGTCGACGCCTCCGACAGTCAGGTCGGCCGCATCCGCGACATCATCTGCTACATCCGAGCCGACGGCCGCGCCCCGCGGGTGAAAGGCCTTGTCGTCGAGCTGTTCGCGAAGCAGCGCATCTTCATTCCTATGGTGCGCGTGCACCACATCACCGGTAACCAGGTGTCGATCCAAGGCACCATCGACACCCGAAAGTTTCAGCGCCGCGAGGGAGAGCTCCTTGTCGCGGCCGACCTGTTCGACCGCCCGCTCGAGCGCGGCGACGGCACCACCACCATCCTTGACGTCTCCATGAACCAGTTCCGCAGCCACGAATGGGAGCTCTCCCAGGTGGCGATCCGGCGAGTCACGAAGGTGGGACGGTTCGGGTTCGGCGGCAAATCGGAGCCGACGGTGGTCTCCTGGAAGGAAGTCCCTGCGCTCAAGGCCACGCGGGGGCGCACGACGGCGAACCTCGTCGCGGAGTTCGCCGACATGAACCCCGCCGACATCGCCAAAGAACTGCACGACATGGACCCAGGCCAGCTCGGTGAAGTGCTCGACGCGCTCGAGGACGACATGCTGGCCGAGGCACTCGAGGAGCTGCCGGAGGATGAGCAGATCGAGGTGATCTCGGCGTTGAATACCGAGCGTGCGGCCGACGTGCTCGAAGAGATGGATCCCGACGATGCGGCCGACCTGATCCGAGACCTCCCCACAGCTGTCGCCGAAGATCTCCTGCAGCACATGGAGCCCGAGGATGCCTCCGACGTGCGGCGCCTCTTGGTCTATGGCGAATTCACCGCCGGCGGCATGATGACCCCCGAACCTGTGATCGTCGAGAGCGATGCGACGGTGGCGCAAGCCCTCGCGTACATCCGCAATGAAGACCTCACGCCAGCGCTCGCGTCGATGGTGTTCGTGGCCCGACCCCCCGTCGAAACCCCTACTGGCAAGTACATTGGCGCCATCCACGCCCAGCGCCTCCTGCGCGAGGCTCCGACGCTGATGGTGGCCACCATGATGGATGAGACGCTCGAGCCGCTGCACACGAGCACCCCGTTGGCGCAGGTGAGCCGATACTTCGCGACGTACAACCTCGTCGTGGCGCCGGTCGTCAACGATGCGGGGCAGCTCGTCGGCGCTGTCACCGTCGACGATGTGCTCGACCATATGCTTCCCGACGACTGGCGCGGCGACCAGATGGACGGTGAGGAACCGTCCGACGACCGACGTGAGGAGGTAGACCATGGCTGAGGTTGATCTCTCGAAACCGCGCGACGGGAAACGTTCCTTCTTCCCCAAGGTGCAGCTCGATTCGGAGACGTTCGGCCTGTTTGCCGAGGCGGTGGCGCGCTTCATGGGCACCGCCAAGTTCCTGGTCTACATGACGGTCATCGTTGTGACTTGGGTGGCGCTGAACCTCGTCGGCATTTACGGCTTCAAATGGGATCCGTATCCGTTCATTTTGTTGAACCTGTTCTTCTCGACGCAGGCCTCGTACTCCGCGCCGCTGATTCTGCTGGCCCAGAACCGCCAGGAAGACCGCGACAAAATCAGCCTCGACGAGGACCGTCGCCTCGCTGCCCAGTCGCGTGCTGACATGGACTTTCTGGCCCGTGAGATCGCCGCGATTCGCATGAACCTGGGTGAACTGGCTACCCGTGACTTTGTCCGTTCCGAGCTGCGCACCGAACTGCGGGATCTCCTCGAGGAACTCGACACCCGTCAACAGCCGGAGGCCAATGATGTCAACACCTGAGCATCCCGACGGAGTCGACGCCCCGGTGCGCATCCGCTGGTTCGCGCTCCTCTCACTGATCGGGCACCTCGTCCTCCTCGCCACGGGCGCGTACTCGCTGTCCAACATCGGCGGACACGGCTGGGTGGCGATTGTGGTCGCCGTCGTCTTCGGCGTCTCATACGCGGGTATGTGGTGGGTGCTGCTGACTCCCGGCTCGCGACGCAGCCTCGGTCTACAAGAGCGCTTCATGCTGAAAGTCGTCGTGATACCGATCGTCGTGGTGATCGCAGCCCTCGGGCAGGTATGGCTGGTGGCACTCGTCGGGGCGTCGTTCGTGTTCCTCGGGGATGCGCTCGACGGGCGACGCGGCCCCCTCTCCGCTTGATCCTTCCACGATCCATGACAGACTGAGATGGTGACTGAAAACCCACTTCTTCCGCTTGTCCGCGAAGCACTCCACGGCGTCGAGGATCCCGAAATCCGTCGTCCCATCACCGATCTGGGCATGGTTGACGAGATCGACGCGACCGACGACGGTCACGTGTTCGTGCGTGTGCTCCTCACCGTGTCGGGGTGCCCGATGCGTTCCGAGATCACCCAGCGCGTGCGCGCCGCCGTCGAACCCATCGACGGTGTGACTAGCGTCGACGTCGAGCTCGGAGTGATGAACGACGAGCAGCGCGAGGCCATGCGCCAAATGCTGCGCGGCGGCGAGCCCGAGCGGGTCATCCCGTTCGCGCAGCCCGGCAACCTCACGAAGGTGATCGCGGTCTCGTCCGGCAAGGGGGGCGTGGGTAAGTCGTCGGTGACGGTGAACCTCGCCGTCGCGCTGGCGAAGGCCGGGCGCTCCGTCGGCATCCTCGACGCCGACATCTACGGCCACTCCATTCCCGACCTGTTGGGGCTCGGCGACGCCCGCCCCACCGTCGTCGACGACATGATCCTCCCCGTGCCTGCGCTCGAGGGGCTGAAGGTCATTTCGATGGGCATGCTCAAGCAGTCGCGCGATCAGGTGGTGGCATGGCGCGGGCCCATCCTCGACCGCGCGCTCACGCAGCTCCTCACCGACGTGTTCTGGGGCGACCTCGACTACCTCCTCCTCGATCTTCCTCCCGGCACGGGCGACGTGGCGATGAGCCTCGGGCAGAAGATTCCCGGCTCCGAGGTGCTTGTCGTGACCACCCCGCAGCAGGCTGCGTGGGAGATCGCGGAGCGCGCCGGCACCATGGCGCACATCATGGAGCAGCGGGTGCTGGGTGTGGTCGAGAACATGGCCTACCTCGAGCATCCTTGCTCGCATTGCGGCGAGACGGAGCGCCTAGAGCTGTTCGGTTCCGGCGGCGGCACGCTGGTGGCTGAGGCGCTCTCTGAGCGTGTCGGGTACCCGGTCGAGGTGCTCGCGCAGGTTCCGTTCGACGAGCAACTCCTCGCTGGCGGTGACCGCGGCACCCCCGTCGTCGACTCCGCCCCCGACCACGCCTCGGCGCGGGCCATCACGAAGCTGGCCGACGATCTGCTCACCCGCAAGCCGTCGTTGCTCGGGCAGCGCCTCAACCTGACGCCCCGCCAGTAGCCGTCTATCCGATGGTTGAGTAGCCGCCGCAGGCGGCGTATCGAAACCATCACCGTGTCTCGATACGGGCCTTCGGCCCTACTCGACGATCGGGAGTGGAGTCGGCGGGCGGCCGGCGGGTGCACGTCGGCACCGGTGGTTGAGTAGCGAGCAAAGCTCGCGTATCGAAACCCCGTGCTGCGTCTCGATACGGCGGCTACGCCGCCTACTCGACGAGCGGAGGCGGCGGAGTCCTAGGTGGCCTCGTCGTCGAAGGGGGAAGCTTCCCAGGCAGGGGCCGACGATGCGTCGGCGCTGGAGCTCACCGCAGCGTGGGCCGCGTCCTTGGCCCCATCGACTTCGCTCTCCACCTGCTGCGTGGCTTCTTCGAGCTGCTGGCGCATCTCCTCGATCTCGCGCTTGGCTTCCTCGATGGCAGCGACCTCTTGGCTGAGGTGCTTCTTCACAAACACTTTGGGATTCAGGTCGGCGAGTTCGAGATCGGCGTACTCAGGGCCAAGCTGGTCGCGCAACGTGTTCTGCGTATTGTTCGCGATGCCTCGCAGGTAGACGTAGACGCGAGCCGCCTTCCGCGAGAACTGCGGTAGTTTCTCGGGCCCGAACAGCAGCACGGCAAGCACGAGGATCAAGACGAGTTCAACCGCATCAATCCCAAACATGAACGAAATGGTACCGAATCAGCCGAGGCCTGTGAGTCGGCCCAGCCCTGCGACGAGTCGCGCACCGACCCCGCGGTCGTAGGGCGCACGATCAGGCAACTCCTCGACCGCCTCCGCAAGCAGCTTCTGGCTGCCGTTCGTCGTGACCGACACCACGCCACGCCCCGCCTGCCACGCAGCCACCGAGGGAAGCCCCGTCGCGGCTGCCGCGCTGACGGCATCGCCCTCGGCCAGCTTCCCCTCCATCCAACGCACGCTCAGCGTCTGGAACCCGTTCGAATACACCAGGCTCATCGCCTGCTCGCCTTGCGTATTCGTCGACGAGTACGCTACCAGCGGCAAACCGGCGAGCTCATAGGGGCACGTGTTCAGCCCGACGCACCACCCGCGCGCACCGCTCGTCGTGGCCTTCGATAGCGACACCGTGCGCGGAGCGTCCTCGGACAGCGCCACCTCGCCCACACGTACTTCTCCGTAGCCAAAGACGATGGTCGGCTGCTCAGATGCCCCAAACCGCTCACTGCGCAACGTGATGCCGGTGGCGACGTCGAGCCACCAGCGGGCGACGACGGCGTCGTCGCGGCGTGCTTCGAGCTCCATCGCTGGGCGTCCAGCAAGCTGCACCGTAGACGGGTAGACGTAGAAGTCCCAGCTATCTGGAGCTTCGACGACGCCCTCGAGGTAGTCGGGCGCGAAATTCGACGAGAATCGGTTGCCGTCGCGGTCAAACACCACCAGTTCGGAGCCCTGCCCAGCCACGTGGGTGACGGCTACATTGCCGCGCACGTATCCGCCGCCGTCCTCGGTTGCGATGTACACCTCTTGCACACCGCCGAGCCCGACGTAGGACGTGGCGCCCCGAGAGAGCATGGAGTCGGCTGCGGTTCGCGAGATGGGAAGGGCTGGAGCGGACGGGACGCTGTACACCTCGGCGTGCTGCACGACGGGGAACTGTGCGCCCTTGTCTTGCGCAAGCAGCAATGCCCCCACGGATTCCTGCACGTTCACGGCCGTGATCTGCTGCGCGAACTGCTCGCGCGCTACGTCGACGGTGTCGTCCAGCCTGCGCGGCCCCGGCGCTAACACCACCGCCAGGACAGCGACACCCATCACGAGGCAGAGCACGGCCGCAGAACCCTGCAGCACGAATCGCTTTCTCCTTCGCCGCTTTGAGGGCAGCGTCGACGGTCCGTCGCTTCTCCAGTAGAGGGGCACGTCGGAATCATCACCGGCGATGGCTTCGAGCCGATCAGCCAGCGACGACGGCGCATCGACGTCGGCACTCCGTGAGTTCAATAGCGCCGAGCGCAGTTCTCGGATCTCCGCGGTTTCCTCACGGCATTGACCGCATCCGGCCAGGTGAACCGCGACCTCGTCCCACCGTCTAGGCGTTAGCGTCTCGTCGACGAAGCCCGACAGGTCGTTGTGAACTTTCTCACACCCATGCGACACGTCAGGCAACTCCGAGGAACCGCGAACGTCCCTCGGCAGGTGCACGATGCTTCAGCGCCTTCCGGAGCTGCGAGCGGCCGCGGGCAATGCGGCTGCGAACCGTACCGAGCTTGACGTCCAAGACTTGGGCGATCTCTTCGTAGCTCAGGCCCTCGACGTCGCACAGCACGACGGCTACGCGGTATTCAGGCTTCAACGCGGCGAGCGCGGCGGCGACGTCGGCGTCGAATTGGCCGTCGAGGTGCACGTCTTCCGGGGCCTCGCTGAGCCCCCAGATCTGCTCCGGGGCGGTGGACAGCGAATCCATGCGGATCTTTTGGCGACGACGGGCCTGGTCGAGGAACAGGTTCGTGGTGATGCGATGCAACCAGCCAGACAGCGTGCCCGGCTTGAAGGTGTGAATCGACTTAAACACCCGCACGAACACCTCTTGCGTGAGGTCTTCAGCGTCGTGCGGGTTACCAGTGAGACGCAGAGCGTAATGATAGACCTGTGCGGAGTGATCGCGCACAAGCTCTTGCCACGTCGGCGCGACCCATTCGGCCGTCGCAGCGTCGTTCATCTGGTGCTCCATGTCTTCTACTTCACCACGGTTTCCTGTGAGGAACCTGTGCATCAACTACAACGATCCAATGAAACGATTTGTTCCCGCGCTCACGCTTCGCGGCGTTCGAACGTGAAATGCACGTCGAGTACCCGCAGGAAGCCCTGCAGTTGCGCGTCGGTGACATCCCCCATAGGCGGACGGCACGGCCCGACGTTGATGCCTCGCGCATTGAGTGCGGCCTTCACCATCATCACGCCTTGTGATGCGAACACGCCGGTGAACGCAGGCAACGCGAAGCGGTTGAGTTCCGTCGCTTCAGCCACCTGGCCAGCCAGGAACGCTTCGGTGATCTGGCGGGCGCTCTTCGCTGTGAAGTGCGTCGACGTGCCCACTACACCCACGCCGCCCACAGCAAGCAGGGGCAACAGCATGGCGTCGTCGCCTGCGTAGTACTGCAGGTTCGTCTGCGACATCACCACAGAGCTCGACGCGATGGCGCCCTTGGCGTCTTTCACCGCAACAATGCGGGGATGCTCGGCGAGCCGGATCAGCATGTCTTCCGGGATGGGCAGACCCGAGCGGTGCGGAATGTCGTAGAGCATGCACGGCAGATCTGTGGCATCAGCCACGGTTGTGAAGTGCCGCTCGAGCTGAGCCTCCGGCGGGCGCGAGTAGTACGGAGTCACGACGAGCACCCCGTCGGCGCCCTGCTCAGCAGCTTCCTCGGCGCGCCCAATCGTGTGGTGAGTGTCGTTGGTGCCGATGCCTGCGACGATGCTCGCCCTATCCCCCACAGCTTCGACGACGGCTGCCAGCAGGTCGCGCTTCTCGGCGTCGGTAGTGGTGGGTGATTCACCCGTCGTACCGTTGATCACGAGTCCATCGTTGCCGAGGTCGTCGACGAGGTGCTTCGCGAGCGTGACGGCGGCGTCGAGGTCCAGTGAGAGATCATCACGAAACGGCGTGACCATGGCCGTCATGATGCGCCCGAAAATCGGCTCGAGTTGTTCGGTCATCGGTTCCTCCCTGGGGTGGACGTGCCTGTCATTCTAGTGCGTACGCGCATTCAGGTGGCGAGGCGACTACGATTGGGGACGTGACTACTCCAACGCACCTGGCCGCTCCCACCACCGAGACGTGGGACTGGACCGAAGACTACGTGTCCCCATCTGACGCCGTCCGTACGGCACGCGACGAGGCCATCGTGAACGGACGGGTTCCCGTCAGCACCGGCGTAGTCGCCACGCTCGCCACCATCACCAAGGCGATGGGAGCGACGAACGTCGTCGAAGTGGGCACACAGCACGGGGCCTCCGGCATGGCATTCCTCGAAGCAATGGGCACAAACGGCGTGCTCACCTCGATCGATGCTGAGACGGAAAACCAGCTCGACGCCCGCAAGGTCTTTACCGATGCAGGCGTCCAGAATTCGAGATTCCGCCTCATCGCTGGCTCCCCCATCGACGTGCTGCCGAAGCTGCGCGACGGTGCCTACGACATCGCGTTCATCAACGGCGACAAGCTCGAATACGTCGAATACATCGCCGCAGCCGGCAGGCTCCTGCGCCCCGGCGGGCTGCTCATCGTGCACGACGTGTTGTGGTTCAACCGGGTGCCCAACGCCGACGACGAGTCAGACGAGACGATCATCATCCGCGAAGCGCTCGAGGCCATCAACCTCTCCGAGGAGTACACGCAGGCGGTGCTTCCCGTCGGCAACGGCCTGCTGCTCGCCAGCAAGAATTAAGGAGCTTGGCCCTCGCCGCTTGGGCGAGGGCTGCCACAACTTAGTCGCGCGGAACGACCGTGCCCTTCTCGACGACGACGACGCCGCCAGCAGACACGTTCAACCCACGAGCGCGGTCGTGCTCGTGATCGACGCCGATCTGCACCCCGTCGGGAACCACGACGTTCTTATCCAGAATCGCGCGCCGCACGACGGCGTTCTTGCCGATGCGCACCTTGTCCATGAGCACCGAGTCGGACACCTGCGCCCACTTATCGACGTGCACGTGCGGGCTGAGCACTGAGCGGTCGATCTCGCCGCCGGAGATGATGCAGCCCGAGGTGACGATGGAGTCTTCTGCGCGGCCGCGGATGACGAACTTGGCGCCTGGGGCCTGCACCTGCGACGTCCAGATGGGCCACTCGGAGTTGTAGAGGTTGAACTCCGGGTCGACGGAGACGAGGTCCATGTGCGCCTCGTGGAACGCGTCGATGGTGCCCACGTCGCGCCAGTAGTCCTGGTCTTTCTCCGTCGATCCTGGGACGACGTTGGCTTTGAAGTCGTACACCTGTGATTCACCCTGCTCGGTGAAGGCTGGGATGATGTCGCCGCCCATGTCGTGCCTCGAGGTTGGGTTTTCGGCGTCGGCGCGCAGCATTTCAGTGAGCTGCTGGGCGCTGAACACGTAGTTACCCATCGATGCGAACGACTCGTCGGGGGAATCCGGCAGCCCGGGCGGGTCGGCTGGCTTCTCGAGGAACTGGCGGATCTTGCCGTCGGCGCCGGCGTCGATGATGCCGAAGGCGCTCGCCTCTCGACGGGGCACGCGGATGCCGGCGACGGTGGCGCTCAGCCCGGAATCGATGTGGGCGTCCACCATCTGCTCGATGTCCATGCGGTAGATGTTGTCGGCGCCGAACACCACCACGTAGTCGGGTTCGGCGTCGCGGATGAGGTTCAGTGACTGGAAGATGGCGTCGGCGCTGCCCTGGTACCAGCGTGGCCCGAGGCGCTGCTGTGCGGGGACCGGGGCGACGTAGTTGCCGAGCATCGTCGAGAACCGCCACGTCATCGAGATATGTCGGTCGAGTGAGTGAGATTTGTACTGGGTGAGCACCGCGATCTGGCGCAGCTCCGAGTTGGCGAGGTTCGACAAGACGAAGTCGATCAGGCGGTAGGTGCCGCCGAACGGCACTGCCGGTTTCGCGCGATCCGATGTCAGTGGCATCAGACGCTTTCCTTCGCCACCCGCGAGGACAATAGACAGAATCTTCGGGCGTGTCACCATGACAACGAACTTATTGCATCCGCGCCCGTTTTTTCACGTTTTCCGAAATTGCGCGCATTTCGAGCCTGACTCGCTGCTTCGCCAACATTTCCACCCCAAATCTGGGACGATGCATCCATGAACTTCAAGCTGTCCCTGCTGACCCGCGAGTACCCCCCGTCCATCTACGGAGGCGCCGGGGTGCACGTCGCGCAACTCGTTCCGCAACTGCGCAAGCTCATCGACGTCGATGTGCACTGCATGGGCGAGCCTCGCGACGGAGCCACCGCGCACGCAGAAGCCTTCCCCGACGGCGCCAACGCTGCCCTGCGCGTGCTCGGCGCTGATCTCTCGATGGTCGCCGCCCTCGCTCCTGATACGCAGATCCTGCACTCGCACACCTGGTACGCCAACATGGCAGGCCACATCGGCGGGCTCATGCTCGACGTTCCCCACGTTGTCACCTCGCACTCGCTCGAGCCCCACCGGCCCTGGAAGGCCGAGCAGCTGGGCGGCGGCTACCGTGTGTCCAGCTGGGCCGAGCGCACCGCCTACGAAGCTGCCGATGCCGTGATTTCCGTGTCCGAGGGGATGCGCCGTGACGTGCTGGAGAGCTACCCGGAACTGGACCCGTCGAAGACACATGTGGTGAAAAACGGCATCGACACCGACGAGTTCCGCCCGGATACGGGGACGGATGTCGTCGGGAGCCTCGGGATTGACCTCGACAAGCCATACGTGGCGTTCGTCGGGCGCATCACCCGCCAGAAGGGTCTCGTGCACCTGGTGCGGGCCGCGCAGCAGTTCGACGACGACGTCCAGCTCGTGCTGCTCGCCGGCGCACCCGATACCCCCGAGATCGCTGCCGAGTTCCAGCAGGCGTTCGACGAGCTGCAGCGCCAGCGCTCAGCGAAGGTGCTGTGGGTGCAGGAGATGCTGCCGCGAGCATCGGTACGCCAGGTGCTCACCCATGCGACGGTGTTTGCCTGCCCGTCGGTGTACGAGCCGCTCGGCATCGTGAACCTCGAGGCGATGGCCTGCGAGACGCCCGTCGTCGCATCCGCCGTCGGCGGCATTCCTGAGGTGGTCAACGACGGGGAGACTGGCTTGCTCGTGCCCTACGATCCGGCGCGAGGCGACGACCCCGTGTTCGTGGAAGCGTTCGAGCAGGATTTCGCCGCCAAGGTGAACGAGCTGGTGCGCGACGCATCACGCGCGCAGGCCTTCGGCAAGGCGGGGCGCCAGCGCTGCATCGATGAATTCTCCTGGGCGACGATCGCCCGGCAAACCGTCGACGTGTACCGCCAGGCCATGGAACGGCACGGCTGACCTGAGACGCAACGACGCCCGGCGAAATGTTCTGCGCCGGGCGTCAATTAGGTGGCGTGAATCGTCAACCGACCACGGCCTGCAACTCGTCGAGGAGCGCGTTAGCTTCGTCGGCGTTCATCTCGACGACGAGCCGGCCTCCTCCGTCGACGGGAACACGCATCACGATTCCACGGCCTTCCTTAGTGACCTCCATGGGGCCATCACCGGTGCGGGGCTTCATCGCTGCCATCGTTGTTTCCTCACTCTTGAACCGAACTGGTGCCCATTCTATCGTCTGAGCTGAAATCGGCGGGCACCGATTCCGTATTCGACGCCGGGGCAGCCACCCGGGCAATGAGTTCGTCGACGAATTGCATGTCGTAACCGCGCTGCCGGATGGTGAACTCGACCGGGTCGGCGACGATCACACCGCCGGTCACCAAACTCACGTACTCATCGACCTCAGCGCGGTCGTAGCCAAACAGTGCCCCAGGGATGCGCACGTCAGCGACGTTGTCGGCCGTGATACGGCCGTCGGGCATGCGGCCCTTCTGCCGGTCGTTCACGGGCTCTGCCCACTCGCCGAACTTTCCAGTGCCGGCGAGCGCTGCGAGCGCCATCACGGCGAAGGCCGCGAGGACGATGATCACCACCATTATTTGCCCTGCGGGGTGGGTTCACCCATGGCGCCGATAGCTTCGTCGATGCTGTCGGTGAGGATGAACAGGTCGGTGTCGCCGGGCGAGATGCAGCCCTGAGCTTCGACGGTGTTCTTCAGCCAATCGACGAGCGGCGACCAGTAGTCGACGCCGAACAGCACGAGCGGGAACTGCGTCACCTTGCCGGTTTGCAGCAGGGTGAGTGCCTCGAAGAGCTCGTCGAACGTGCCGAATCCGCCGGGCATGGTGATGAATCCGCGGGAGTACTTGAGGAACATCACCTTGCGGGCAAAGAAATAGCGGAAGTTGATGCCGAGAGTGACGTGCTCGTTGATGCCTTGCTCGTGCGGCAGTTCGATGCCGAGCCCAACCGAAGTGCCGTCGGCTTCCCTGGCGCCCTTGTTGCCGGCCTCCATGATTCCCGGGCCGCCTCCGGTGATGACCGCGAAACCGCGCTCGACGAGCCGTCGCGCGAGCTCCTCGCCGGCCTGGTACATGGGGTCGTCAGGGCTGATACGGGCCGAGCCGAAAATGCTCACTGCCGGGGGCAGGCCGGCGAGCGCATCGAAGCCCTCGACGAACTCCGCCTGGATGCGCAGCACACGCCACGGATCGCCCGTCTCCCAGCGGTATTGCTCGTCGAGGAGTGCCTGGTCGGCGGTGGGCTGCTTGGCGTGTGCACCGTCGAGCACCAGCGGGCCCTGTGTGCGACGAAATGGGATCATCAGGATGCCTTTCTTACGGGGTGGGTGTACTCAGCCAGGAACGCAGGCCGTCGGCGCATTGATCGAGCTCTGCGACGTCGACCCGTTCGTCTTGTCGGTGGGCGAGGTGGGCGTCACCCGGGCCGTAATTCACGGCCGGGATGCCGAGTTCGGAGAAGCGGGCGACGTCGGTCCAGCCGTATTTCGGGCGCGCTTCCCCGCCGACGGCCGCTACGAATTCTTGGGCCAGCGCCGCGTCGAGGCCGGGTCGGGCTGCGGGTGAGAGATCGTCGATGCGGAATTCGTGGCCCGCGAATATGTCACGCAGGTGGGCGAGTGCCTCGTCGGTGGTCTTGTCGGGCGCGAAGCGGTAGTTGACGGTGAGCGTCGCCTTCGGGGGGATCACGTTGTTGGCCATGCCGCCGTCGATGGCGACCGCGTTAAGGCCCTCTCGGTAGCGCAGCCCCTCGACGTCAATCTGCTGTGGTTCGTAGGCGACGAGCGCGTCGAGCAGGGGTGCGAGGGCGTGGATGGCATTGACGCCCATCCAGCTGCGCGCGGAGTGGGCCGCTTGACCAGCGACGTCGAACACGATCCGAACCGTGCCCTGACAACCACCTTCGATCTGCGCGGAGGTGGGTTCCATCAGCACCGCGAAGTCGCCTTGCACTAGGTCTGGGTGGTTTCGGGCGAGCCGCCCGAGGCCGTTCTTCGACGCCTCCACTTCCTCGTGGTCGTAGAAGATCCAGGTGATGTCGCGCGACGGCGAGGTGAGTTCTGCGGCTAGCTTGAGCATCACCGCAATGCCGCCCTTCATATCGACGGTGCCCCTCCCCCACAGCACGTCGCCGTCGCGGCGGGATGGGAGGTTCGCTTCCACGGGCACGGTGTCGAGGTGGCCGGCGATCACGACGCGCTCGCGGCGCCCCAGCGAGGTGCGCGCGACGATGCAGTCGCCGTCGCGGGCAAGCTCAAGATGAGGAAGGTGCAGGGCCGCCTCGACGAGGTCGGCGAGCGCCCGCTCGTTGCCGGAGACGGATTCCACGTCGACGATCTGTGCCAATAGGGTGGCCAGGGGTGCGTCCAGGTCGAGGCTCATACGACGAGCTTAGCCAGATCGGCTTACACACACTTGGTTACACTGTCGGGCATGACTGAAGCGCGCACAGCTTGGGCCTGGGGCCTCGCCACTATCCACCCGCAGGGAGTTCTCGACGTCTGGTATCCCGACCCGCAACTCGGGGATGCCGTCACCGACGAGGCGCCCGCCGAACTCGCGGACGCTCAGGGAGCCGACGAGCTCCGTGGCGTCGAAACCAAGGTGGTTCGCACGCAGGTTCAGCTCGACGACGACCCCGCCGGTGTGGAGGACGCCTACCTGCGTCTCCACTTGCTCTCCGCGAGACTGGTGAAACCGCACGAAGTCAATCTGAACGGCATTTTCGGCCAGCTGCCCAACAACGCGTGGACGAACTTCGGGCCGGTGCGCGTCCAAGACGTCGCGAAAGTGCGTGCGGCGCTGCGCGGCAAGGGAGTCCAGCTCACCGTCTACGGCGTCGATAAGTTCCCGCGCATGGTCGACTACGTGGTGCCGACGGGCGTGAGGATCGGCGACGCCGACCGCGTGCGCCTCGGCGCCCACCTGGCTGAGGGCACCACCGTGATGCACGAAGGGTTCGTCAACTTCAATGCCGGCACGCTCGGCAACTCGATGGTCGAGGGTCGTGTATCGGCGGGGGTCGTCGTCGGGGCTGGCAGCGACGTCGGTGGCGGCGCCTCGATTATGGGCACCTTGTCTGGCGGCGGGCAGGAGGTCATCCGTATCGGCGAACGCTGCCTGCTGGGTGCAGAATCTGGCATCGGCATCTCGCTGGGCGACGACTGCGTCGTCGAGGCGGGCCTGTACGTCACCGCCGGCACCAAGGTGCTGTTGCCCGAGGGCGACGTGGTGAAGGCGCGCGAGCTTTCCGGCCAGAACGACCTGCTGTTCCTGCGCGACTCGGTTACCGGCCAGGTGGTCGTGAAGCATCGCCGGAGCAACAAGGTGCAGCTCAATTCGGAATTGCACGCCAACTAATGCGCAAACGCTGGATCGTCCTGCTGCTGATCCTCGCCCTCCTTGTCGGTGTCGGGCTGCTTGGCTGGAGGATGTGGAAATCGGTGCACCACGTGCTTACCCCTGAGCGCTGCAGCATCGTGAACCCCAAGGGCGACCCCGTGACGCTCACGGCCGAGCAGGCTCGGATGACGTCCATCATCGTCGCGGCCTCCTATGAGGCTGGGCTGTCGGAGCGGGCTGCCACCATTGCCCTGGCGACGGCGTATCAGGAATCCGGCATCCGCAACCTCGATTACGGCGATCGCGACTCGCTCGGCCTCTTCCAGCAGCGCCCCGACCCGCGATTCGATTGGGGCACCGCCGAAGAGATCATGGACCCTTGGTACTCGAGCCTCCGGTTCTACGAGGAACTGGTGAAGTTCAAGGGCTGGGAGACCCGCGATATCAACGACCAGGCGCAGAAGGTGCAGCGCTCAGGCCATCCACAGGCGTACCGCAAGCATGTCCCCAACGCGACGGCGCTCGCTGCCGCTACACGCGGGTCGCGGACGGAGGCCATCACCTGCGCGACGACGCAGGACCTCACCGCTGACCCGAGGCCCATCCAGGAGGTACTCGACCACATCAGCGAGGTGCAGTACACCGTGGAGGGCAACACCATCCGCATCACGGCTGCCTCCGAAGAGATGCTCTGGAGCGCCGCCCATCTCGCGATGCTGAACACGTACGACGCCGGCGTGCAGTCGGTGCAGGTGCATGATCGACGCTGGAACCTGGGCGACGACCATTGGTCGAAGGCGGAGCGGGTCGACGGCGTCGTCGTGACCTTGGGATAGCATTACCTACAATTATTATTTGTAGTCTCGGGAGCATGCAGTGGCGACACTCTACAGGCAGATCTATGAGACGGTCCGAACCCAAATTGACTCCGGGGAGCTCGAGATTGGCGAGCGGCTGGGGACGGAAAAAGAATTGGCGCATGCACACGGCGTCAGCACAATAACGATCAAGCGAGCCCTCGATCTCCTGCGCGACGAAGGGCTCGTGGAGCGAGTTCCCCGTCGGGGTACTTTCGTGAAAGCCCGCACCCCTTCCACGCGTGCAGCGACCAGGCGTTCTAAGCCGACGATCGGGTGCGTGGTGACGAATTTCGACGACACCTTTGGCACCCCACTGTTGGGCGGATTAGTAGATAGCGCGGCCCAGACGACGAACCTCATTATTCGACGCTCATTGGGGCAACCCCAGCTGGAAGAGACGCTCATCAACGATTTCATCGACGACGGCGTGCAGGGCATTATTCTGGAGCCCACATCGTCGCAATGGGTCGCCCCGAGCGTGCTGGAACTCATCACGCGGCAGTTCCCCATCGTGGTCCTCGACCGCTCGCTTGCTGGCATCCCCATTTCCACTGTGGCTAGCAACAACGTCGAAGCCGGTAGGGCACTAACGCAACATTTACTCGAACTCGGGCACCAGCACATCGGGTGGGTGACCTCAGCCGGCCAGGTGTCAACACTGCAGGAACGCTACGAGGGTTTCGTGCACGCGCATGCCGCAAATGGGGTCACACACAATCGCGAAGCCATATTCGACAAGGTCGAAGCAACGATTCCCTCGACGACGACGCAGCTTCAAGACGAAGTGGCCGCGTTGCGCTCTTGGGTTACGCAATACCCCCATATCACGGCCTTTGTAGCTGGGGAATACAACATTGCGTTGTTGTTGAGGGAAGCACTCTCGCAAGCGGGATTGTCGGTGCCGAACGATAAGAGCGTGGCCTGTTTCGACCACCCCGATATTACGTACGATCTTTCGGCATTTCGGTTCACCCATATCCGCCAGGATCAACATTCCATGGGTGCAACCGCGGTTGAACAAGTGTTGAGGCAGATTGAGCAGCCCGAGCTCATCAAGAAGCACGAGCTGCCGACGAGCCTGAAGGTGGGAACCTCAACCGCACGTCACCGCTGAGGCCCCCACAGCGCTATTTCGCTTTCCGAGTGTCTGCGTCGCGGCCTTCTTCCATTCGCGCTCGCAGCTCGACCGCCATCATGGCGCTGAGCAACGTCGAGTACGACGTCTGCGGTTCAGCAGGCTTACGCCAGTCGTTGGATGGGAGCAGGTAGTCGTCCTTCAGGGATGTCTTCCACAGCGTGTCCGTCGCAGAGGTGACCAGTTTCTCAATCTCATCACGAACGGCGTCTTCCTCGTCGAGCACGTCGTAGAGCAATCCCAAGTACCGGTAGCAGATACCTTGGAACAGCCCGAGGTCCCCACCGTCGCCGTGGTCGAGCAGCACCCCTGATTCTTCGAAAATGTCGAGACAAGTCGATGCTGTGCGTGCCGCTTCCTGGATCAGGCTGGCGTCGTTCGTGCGAGCTGCTGTCTCGACGAGAGCGCCGATCCAAACACCCTGGTTGTAGGTGAATTTCCAGTCCACGTCGACCTTGCCGTCGTCTTCCCGATTGATTCCATCGGCGACGAAGCCGTCGTCCTGGACGAGTGTGTCTCGCATCCACTGCAGGGCCACATCGCAACGCTCGGCATGAGGGAGATCAACCTCGCGATTGAGCAGCCGATTGCCCAAGATGATGAAGGGCGCATTCGCGGGAGTGTTCTTATAGCCCTGAGACATCTTCCGCCAACACACGCTCTCGCCCTGGATGTCATTCCAACCGAATTTGTTGATGTGCTCCCAAAGGTCCAGGGTCCGCTGCAGGTGCGCGTCGTCGCCTGAAGCGTCGTACAAACGAAGCGAGGAGAGGCCCAGCCAAAGCATGTCATCGAAATACTCGTTGAAGAGCTCCCCGCCGTTTTGCTGGATGATGTTGTCTACGGTGTGCTCTGCTTGCTCCAGCCACTCGCGCTCGCCCGTGCGATGCCACGCATCTACGCGAACGTCGACGACGTGCGCCAACCACCAGTAGTTGAGCACCTCGTCATCAGGGTCTGGGTATGTGTTGTGCAGGAATTGGGGCTCCGGAGCCTCGAAGAAGTGCTTGAGGCTCTCCTGCGCCACATCCGCCCGGTCATTCCACGGCGAGTTGGAAGACCCTTTGGTCGGTGTTGCTGAACACGCTGACAGCGACGCCGCAATGCCGCCGATCATGGCCCCGCTAAAGAATCGTCTTGAGATTTCCATCTCCGGTTCCTTTCTTCGCTGGTTTCGACCTCGACGGCCCAGAGCACTCATCCACGTTGAACAAGCAGCGTCAGGGCCGCTTCGCATCGTTCGCGGAGTTCACCTTGGCCCCCTGCGCTGGGGACGATGCTCGTCATAGTTACTCCTCCGGAACTAGACCTGCCTATATTTATATACCTCTATGGCGTCACGTTGCACATATTTGCATATTGAAAGGCAGCTATGAGGCAGTGTACTTCGTCGGAGGGGCCAGCGGCGCGGATCAACGAATGATCTGAGGGCAGCGCGCTTTGGCGCGCCATCTACAGAGCTCGAGTTACGCGCTGCGAAGGCGCTCTGCCGCAGCAGCGATGCGCTCGTCGGTGGCGGTGAGCGCTACGCGCACGTGGTTGGCGGCCTTCGGGCCGTAGAAATCGCCGGGCGCGACGAGGATGCCCCGTTCGGCGAGCCAGTTCACCGTCGCACGGCAATGCTCGCCTCGGGTAGCCCACAGATACAGCGAGCCCTCGGAGTGGTCGATGGTGAACCCTGCAGCCTCTAGCGCGGGGCGGAGCACAGCACGGCGAGCGAGGTAGCGCTCGCGTTGAGCCTCGACATGCTGTTCGTCGTCCAGCATCGCGGCCAGTGCGGCCTGCACCGGGGCAGGGACCATCATGCCGAGGTGTTTCCGCACCGTGACAAGCCCCTGCACGAGCTCCGGGTCGCCGACGACGAACCCCGCGCGGTAGCCGGCGGCATTCGAGCGTTTGGACACCGAGTGCACCGCAAGCAAGCCCGTGAGGTCGCCGTCGTTGACTCGCGTGTCGAGCACCGAGACAGGCTCCGCGTCCCAGCCGAACTCCCCGTAGCACTCGTCGCTGGCTAGCACAGCCCCTAGCTCACGCGCTCGCTGCACGAACGCCCGCAGCTCCTCGACGGACAGAACGCGCCCCGTCGGGTTCGAGGGCGAGTTGATCCAGATGAGCGCGGTCTGCGGTGAGAGCGCGGCCGGGTCGTCGCACGGCTGCGCCTGGAGCCCACGCGCCAGGGCGCCGATTTCGTACGTGGGGTACGCCTCTTCCGGGAACGCGACGACGTCGCCGCCCTCCAACCCAAGCAACGTGGGTAACCAGCCGACGATCTCCTTCGTGCCCACCACGGGCATCACATGCTCGTGGGTGAGCCCGACGGCGCCCCATCGGCGCTGCATGTACCAGACGATGCTCTCTCGGCATTCAGGGGTGCCCCATACCGTCGGATATCCGTGCGCGTTCGACGCCTCGGCGAGCGCCTGGCGCGCCACGTCGGGTGTGTCGTCGACGGGCGTACCCACGGACAGGTCGACGATGCCCCCGGGATGCTCGTTGGCGCGATCCTTCGCAGAGGCCAGGGAATCCCAGGGGAAGCTGGGGAGCTCAAGCATGGTCAGGCCTGCGGAGGAAGCGCCTCGACGATCGGGTGATCCTTGTCGATGACGCCAAGCTTGGCAGCGCCACCCGGGGAACCGATCTCGTCGAAGAATTCCACGTTGACATCGTAGAATTTCGCCTGGTCTTCGGGAACGTCGTCTTCGTAGTAGATGGCCTCAACAGGGCAGACCGGCTCGCAGGCACCGCAGTCAACGCATTCATCCGGGTGGATGTAGAGCATGCGGTTGCCCTCGTAGATGCAGTCGACGGGGCACTCGTCCACGCAGGCGCGGTCTTTCACGTCGACGCAGGGCAAAGCGATGATGTAGGTCACGAAAGTTCTCCTCGTTCGAAGCTCGGCTCCAAGCTTAGCCCCGCATTCACGGGGAAGCACACGCACGCCACGCGTGGCGTCAGGCGCAGGTGATGCGGTCGCCCGCGTCGTACTTCCACTTGAAGGGTTCTTCCTTCACAACCTTGCCGCCCTTGTAGAACAGGCGTTTGTAGTTCACTGTGAAGCCTTGAATCGAGCTCTGCGGTTCACAGTTGGCTGCGTGCGAGACGCGGGTGGAGCCCGAGTAGTACCCCGACTTCACTAGCGGCGACGATTCCACCTTGTCCCAGGTTTTGATCGACCAAATCTTGAAGGTCACCGAACCGCGCTTCCCGCTCGACGACGGGTTGGTGTACCCCTGGATGATCGCGGGGTACTTGGTGTTGTTCTTGAAGCGCAGGTCTACCGAGCCGTAGTACACCGTCGCCTCGCGCCCAGCGGGATACCGCGGGAAGTAGAGCGAGTGCGGCTTGTGTTCTACGTCTTCAAATCCGGCGAAGAACCCTGCGTTGAACAGCGTCGTCGCTACCTGCGAGACGCCGCCGCCCGTTTCCTTCACGAGGTTACCGCCGTTGATCACGTACCCGGAGGTGAAGCCATTCTCCTCTGTGCGCTGCCCAACGGTGTTGTTCATGCTGAATGTCTCGCCAGGCATGAGCACAGTGCCGTTGATCCGCTTTGCCGCGGTGCCGATGTTGGTGTTGCGGTACGAGGCGTGCGGATACTGGGTGGTGAATTCACCGATCACTTCCTTCGGCTTCACCTTCTCCGCCGCAGCGGTGCTGAACTCGGGCTCTTTCTCCTGTGCTTTGAGCTCCACGGTACGCTCCGGGCCGCTGACTGCCTGCTTAAACGCATCGACCACACTCTGCTGTTCAACAACCAGGCCAGGCTTGCTCGGCACGACGGCGATGCCGCCATCCTTGAACTGGTAGCTCGCTGACTTTGGGCCCTTCTGGTTGAGCTTCTTCAGCCCTCCCTCAGTGGCCTTCTTCACCGCAGCCTCGTCGATGCCGACCGCAAGGTTCTTCCCGCTACCCGTGAGGGTAAGCAGCTTCGGCAGATCTGCCTCGGCGATGTCGATCGTGCCGTTCTTGCTCGTGAGGGAGATAGGGCCAGTCAGCGCCTGCTTGAGCGCCCCTTCACGAAAGCTCTGCACGTCGTCGTTGCTCACGCCTGGCGCGATCACCTCGACATTCGCCGCGGCCTCGTGCTTGCCGGCCTCGAATGCGTCCTTGACGGCAGTGACGCTCTCGTCAACCTTGAGCTTGATGCCTTCTTCGGCCTCAGTGGTGGCCACCTTGCCTTCCTTCAGCGTGATGGTGGCGTCGGTGGCTTCCTTGTCGAAGTTGGCGGCGGCGTCAGAAACCGCTTTGTTGAGCGCTTCCTCGTCGATGTTGCGCACCAGTTCCACCGGTTCGCCGCCAGTCAATGCGCGATAGAGGTTCACCGGGTTCCAGCTGGCGCCACCGCCGGCTTGCTCCACCGTCGCGGCCCAATCGATGCTGAGCCCCGACTCTGCCAGCGGCAGCTCCACCGTTACGTCGTTGTGGGCGAGAGTGATGGGCGCTTCGGCGCTCTCGGCCAACTCGTCGCGAAGCTTCTGCTGCGCATCGGCCAGGCTCAACCCACCAATCGCAACGTTCTGGACACTGGCCTTGGGCGGAACCTGGTCGCCGGCGACGAGATACGCCGTGACGTAGGCCGCGGCAAGCAGCAAGACGAAGGCACCAGTTCCGATGCCCACCCACAGTTTGGTTCTGCGCTTCGTATTCCCAGCCACCCGTCACCCTTCAACTTTGCCTCGCGTCGCGGCGTCGGTAATTCTACGAGAGTGCGGCGGCCTACCCAAACCTCCAAGCCCGCTGCACGTTCAGCGAAGAGAGAACAGCACCGGCATGCCGAGCACACCCGCCGAGCGAATTCCGGCCCGGGCGAGCACACCGTCGAGCACGGATTCGACGCTGAGAGGGCTTGCGCCGGCTGAACCAACGCTCTCCGACGACTGCGCGGGCAGATACTTCGCAAGCAGCCCACCGTGCCCGACGGGGGTGACCACGACGTCGTCAATGCCGACGCCCGCTAGCGCGGCGGCGCGTTCCAGGGCCAGGCGTCGGCCGCCGACGTGGTCGATCAGTCCGTGCTCAGCAGCCTGCGCGCCCGTCCACACCCGGCCGCGCGCGAGCGATTCGAGCCGCTCGTACTCCATCCCGCGGTCATTCGCGGCGAACGTGGTGAAATCCAGGTAGACGCGGTCCAGCCAGGCGTTGAGCCGCTCCCACGCTTCGTCGTCCATGGGCTGCGCGTCGGACAGCGCCGCCGCGCCCTTGTCGACGGTGATCGACTCCCGCACGAGCCCGAGCTTGTCGTAGAGTCCCTGCGTGACGAATTTGCCGGCGACAACGCCAATCGATCCGGTCAAGGTAGTGGGCAGCGCGACGATCTCGTCGGCGCCCATCGACACGTAGTAGCCACCCGACGCCGCGTACGCGCCCATGCGCGCCACCACTGGCTTGCCCGCTTCCCGCACGGCGAGCACGCAGCGGCGGATGAAGTCAGATGCGACGGCCGACCCACCGGGCGAATCGACGTCGAGCACAGCGGCGACGATGTCGTCGTCGCGGATCACAGCACGCAGCTGCTCATCGATGACGTCGGAGCCCACGTTCTGCCCCTGCACCCCGCTGCTGCCGCGCCCGGTGACGATGCCGCCGTGCACGGGGACGACGCCGATCTTTTTGCGGTTGCGACGGGTCACCGCGCGCTGGATGTTGGATTTGGCCGCGTAGCGGTTGACGTACAGCAGATGCTCCGGCTCAACTCCCCAGCGCTGCAGCAGGCTGGCGTAGGCCTCGTCGCGGTACCCCACCTTGTCGATGAGCCCCAGCTCGAGTGCGCGGCTGGCGTCGATGGCTCCCTCGTCGACGATGGAACGCACGACGCTCTCGTCTACGTTGCGGCGCTCGGCGATGACACGCACACCGTCATCGACGATGGATTCGACGATGGCGGTCATCATCTCGCGGTTCTCGGGTGTCACTTCGTCGGCGGCAAAGCGGTCGGCCGCCGTCTTGTATTCGTGGCGTTTACCAAACTCGGGCTCGATGCCGAGCTTGTTCAGCCCACCCTTGAACAGCACGATCTGCGCTTCGATGCCGCCGATGCTGAGCGCCCCGGTAGGCTGCAGCCACACCTCGCGGGCAGCCGTCGCCATCTTGTACAGCGCCAGCGACGGCACCAGCTCGCCGAAGCTCTCGCTCCACACCGCCGTCGGCTTCGATACCCCGAAACGTTCGATCTCCAGCGCAATCTCGTCCAGCGTGGTGACCGGCATGCGCACCGCCGCGGAGGCGTGCACGATCAGCCCCTTCACCTTGCTTTCCTTCGCGGCCGCACCGAGCACGGTACGCACGGCACCCGTCGTGGTGATGTTCAGCATCTGCATCGCCTGCAGCGGGTTCGACGGCCGGGCCTCCAGCACCCCGCGGGCGAGGTCGAGCTCAAGCACGACGGGTTTCTTGGACAGCAAATTCTGGAGTGCATTCAACGGGTTCAGCATGCAACCAGCCTACAAAACAGTCCCAACACGGCCATGCCCACTTCCCGACGACGTCCCTCACCGCAGCGAGCGGTTGGCGTGTCGCGGCGTTACCACATTGTGGTACCCGGCCGTGACGACCTCATTTGTGGTTAGTGTGAGCCTCCGTACGCTGCAAGTACCCACAAGGATGTGACCCCGACAAGCCAAGGAGCCACCATGAGTACTGATTCGACCACTGCGAACAAGCCCAAAAAGAAGGGCATGCTCGACCGATTTTTGGATTTCATCGAGTGGACGGGCAACAAGCTGCCCGATCCCATCATCATCTTCGCGATCCTCTGCCTCGGCACGCTGCTGCTGTCACTCCTCGCCGGCGGTCTGGGCTGGAACGCAACCCACCCCGGCACCGGCGAGGTCATCACTGCGGTGAACCTCCTCACCACCGACGGGATGCGCGTCGTGCTCGGCGACGCGATCACAACCTTCGGCGCGTTCGCCCCGCTCGGCCAGGTGCTCATCATCATGCTCGGCATCGGCATCGCTGAACGCTCGGGCTGGTTCGAAACCATGCTGTCGCACTCAATGCGCAGCGCGCCGAAGATGCTCGTCATTCCAGCCATCGCGTTCATCGGCCTCCTCGGTAACGTCGCCGGCGACGCGGCCCCCATCGTGCTACCCCCGCTCGCGGCGCTCATCTTCATCCAGCTCGGCTGGCACCCCATTGCAGGCATCGCACTCGCCTACGCGGCCTCCGTGGGAGGTTTCGCAGCCAACGTGATGATCGGTATGTCCGACGCGCTCGTGGAGGGCTTCACGCGGGAAGCTGCCAAAATGATCGACCCGAACCTGCAGACGTCGGTGCCCATGAACTGGTACTTCATCGCTGCATCCGTCGTCATTTTGCTCCCCATCTTGTGGGTGGTGACGTCGAAGGTCATCGTGCCCCGTCTGGGAAGCTACGACAACCCCGAGTACGTGCACGAGGACAAAGAGATCACTCCCCTGCAGCGCAAGGCGAACATGTGGGCGATCATTTCTGTCGTTATCGTGTTTGCTCTCGTCATCGTGGCTTGCATTCCGGAGGGCTCGTTCATGCGCAACGCGGAGACGGGTTCGCTCACCACACAGTCACCGCTCATGAATGGCATCGGCCTGATCCTGTCAATCATGTTCCTGGTGCCTGGCCTGGTGTACGGCATCATGACCGGCTCCATCAAGAAGTCGAAGGACGCCACCGACATGATGGTCGAGTCCATGGCGTCCATGGCGAACTTTATCGTCGTCGTGTTCTTCGCGTCCCAGTTGCTGTCGTACATTTCGACGTCGAACATGGGTGCGATCCTCGCCATCAAGGGCGCGAATCTTCTCAAGGATCAGAACGGCGTCGTGCTGATCCTCGGCATCTTCGTCCTGTCAGCCTTCGTAAACCTGTTCATCGGCTCGGCATCGGCGAAGTGGGCCATCCTGGCCCCGATCTTCGTACCCATGATGATGCTGCTCGACTACCACCCCGCGTTCACGCAGATGATCTACCGCGTCGGCGACGCCATCACCAACCCCATCACCCCGATGTTCCCCTACTTCGCGCTGGTGCTCAGCTATGCACAGAAATACGACAAGAAGATCGGCATCGGCACCTTCATCTCAACACTCGTCCCGTACTCCCTCGCGATGGGTATTGGATGGGTAGTCATGCTCATCGTTTGGTTCCTGATCGGCCTGCCTGTCGGCCCTGATGGACCGATCATGCTGCCGCGATAAGAAAGAGATGTTCAATGTCTGAATTGCATCCATACCTGGAACAGCTCCTCACCTGGCGACGCCACCTCCACCAGTGGCCGGAGGCGTCGTTCGAGGAGCACCAGACCGTCGCCTACATTCGCGACGAACTCACCCGCCGCGTGCCGAACGCGAAGCTCGAGAATCTCACACCGACGAGCCTCGTCGCCGTACTGGATACCGGGCGTCCGGGGCCGAAGGTGGGTGTGCGGGCAGATATCGACGGCCTCGCTATGACCGAGAACCGCCCCGATCTGGAGTTCGCGTCGAAGGTGCCTGGCCGCATGCACGGCTGTGGCCACGATGGGCACACCGCCACCGTCATGTCAGCGCTCGCCTGGGCTGCCGACCATCTCGACGAGCTGCACGGCACCATCGTCGCCATCTTCCAGCACGCCGAGGAGACACCTCCCGGCGGCGCGAAGGAGATGGTCGCCACCGGCTACTTCGACGATTTCGACTACATCTTCGGGTTCCACTACTGGGCAACCCTGCCGACGGGCACCGTCGATGTGAAGGATGGGCCGGCCTCAGCGAACTCGGACCTGTGGGAGGTGCATCTCCAGGGCAAGGGGGCGCATGCGTCGCTGCCTGAGCTTTCCGTCGACGCAGTGCTCGCTGCGACGACGCTCGTCCAGCAGCTGCTGCAGATTCCGGCGCGGCGCATCGGCGGGCTCGACCCGGCCGTCGTCACCGCAACCTGGCTGGAGGCGGGAAGGCAGCAAGCCCTCAACGTGATTCCTCCGGAAGCGAGCGTGGGCGGCGTGGTACGCACCCACTCCGACGAGGTGCGCGAGCAGGTGATGGCTGCGTTCAAGGACATCTGCGCCGGGCTCGAAGCCGCGAATCCTGGGCTCACGTGCGAGCTGGACTACCTCGTCGGATACGACATGACGTGGAACGCCCCTGCACCCACGCAGATCGTGCGCGAGCTCGCGACGAAACGCTGGCCTGACAAGGTCATCGCCGAGCCTGCCATGCTCGGCGGCGAAGATTTCGCGGCGTTTTCCCGCACGGCTCCTGCCACCTACGTCTTCGTGGGTGCCGGCAACGCGGAGAAGGGCTTCGACTCCAGCCACCACTCCCCCACGTTCGGCCTCGACGAGGACGCCTTCCCCATCGCGCTCCAACTCGTCGTCGATGTGCTCCGTAACGCGGAAGCGCTCGCCGCAGCCGGGCGCGACTGAAGTAAGACAATGGGTTGAGCCCCTCATCGGCGGGGGCTCAACCCATTGCTACGTTACTGCCGGGCGCTGGTAGGCCGGCGTGGCCCACCAGCCATGCGTCAGAGCAGACCCTTGGCGGTTTCCACAACGTTGTCGGCAGTCATGCCGAACTCCTCGAAGCACTTGGCTCCGCTCGCCGATGCACCGAAGTGTTCGATCGACACCGACGCACCGTTGGCGCCGAGGTACTTGGCCCAGCCCATCGAGATGCCGGCCTCGACGCTGACGCGCGCAGTGCCCTCGGGGAGCACCTCGGCGCGGTACTCGGCGGGCTGCTCGTCGAACCACTCCTGGCAAGGCATCGAGACGACGCGGGTGGGGGTTCCCTCCGCCTCGAGCTTCACCTGCGCATCGAGTGCGATCTCCACCTCGGAGCCCGTGGCAATCAGCACCACCTTGGGCGTCGACGACGCCTCGCTCACCACATAGGCGCCGCGCGCAACACCGTCGGCTGAGGCGTACTTCTCGCCCCGCTCGATGGTGCGCAGGTTCTGGCGCGACAAGATGATGGCCGCCGGCTCGTCGGCGCGTCGCAGGATCTCGCCCCACGCCACCGATGTCTCATTCGCGTCGGCAGGGCGCACGACGGAGAAGTCGGGAATGGCGCGCAGCGACGCCAGGTGCTCGATGGGCTGGTGGGTGGGCCCATCCTCACCAACACCGACGGAGTCATGCGTCCACACGAACACCGTCGGAATGGACGACAGTGCCGCCAGTCGTGCCGCTGGGCGCATGTAGTCGGAGAACACGAGGAACGTGCCACCGTACGCGCGGGTGAGGCTCGAGAGGTTGATGCCGTTGAGGATGCCGCCCATGGCATGCTCGCGGATGCCGAAGTGCAGCGTGCGGCCGAGTTCGGAGCCCTGCCACTGTGCAGTTTGGCGATCTTCCGGGATGAAGCTCGGCTGGCCCTTCATCGTCGTGTTGTTGGAGCCGGCGAGGTCGGCCGAACCTCCCCACAGCTCGGGCAGCTGGTCAGCGAGTGCGGTGAGCACCTCGCCGGAAGCGGCGCGGGTCGACTTCGAGCCCTCTTCGAACACGGGCAGCGACAGGTCTTCTGGGAGCTTGTGCGCGCGGATGCGTTCGAGCAGCTCGGCGCGGTCGGGGTGGGCGGCCTTCCACTCGTCGAAGCGGGCGTTCCATTCGTCGCGAGCGGCCTTGCCGCGCTCAGCCAGGTTGGCGCGGGTGGCGGCGACGATGTCGTCCTCAATCTTGAAGGGCTCGTTGTCGAAGCCGATGAGTTCCTTCATGGCGGCAATCTCGTCGCCGCCGATCTTGGCGCCGTGCACGCCGTGGTCGCCCTGCTTGTTCGGCAGCGGCCAGCCGATGATGGTGCTCAAGCGGATGAAGGACGGCTTGTCCGTCACCTGCTGCGCCTGCTCAATGGCGTTGTACAGCGCCTCGACGTCCTCGCGGTACTCGGTGTGGCCGTTGGTCCAGTCGACCTCCTGCACATGCCAGCCGTACGACTCGTAGCGCTTGACGACGTCCTCGGTGAAGGAGATGTCGGTGTCGCCTTCGATGGAGATTTCGTTGTCGTCGTAAATGACGATGAGGTTGCCGAGCTTCTGGGTGCCGGCCAGCGACGACGCCTCCGATGTGATGCCTTCCTGAAGGCATCCGTCGCCGACGATGCAGTACACGTTGTAGTCAAACAGCGACTCTCCCGCCTTGGCTTCGGGGTCGAACAGCGCACGGTGACGGCGAGCAGCCATCGCCATGCCAACAGCGTTGCTCAAGCCGGCGCCGAGGGGCCCCGTCGTGCACTCGATGAACTTGGTGTGGTTGTACTCGGGGTGGCCGGGCGTCTTGGAGCCCCAGGTGCGCAGCGACTGGATGTCTTCCATCTCGAGGCCGAGGCCGCCGAGGTACAACTGCGCGTACTGCAGCATCGACGCGTGACCAGCGGAGAGCACGAACCGGTCGCGCGCGATCCACTTGTCGTCCGCGGGGTCGGTGCGCATCACCTTTTGGTACAGCAGGTGTGCCACGGGGGCGAGAGAAATCGGCGTGCCGGGGTGGCCATTGCCCACTTTCTCCACGGCGTCTGCGGCAAGCACACGGGCAGTGTCGACGGCGCGGGCGTCGGTGTCAGTCCATTCGAGCGTCACAGTTGCTCCTCTACGAGAAAATACAGTTGTTCGGGTTCAAGGGTAGTCGGCTTCAACTCAGCAGCGACGCGCAGGGGTCACCAGCGCCACATCGTTCGGTCGGGGAAGGCGGGTAGGGATCAGAAGTCGAGGTCAGGTAGGTCGACGAGCGATGCGGACCCGTCGTTCGCGTCCGCGTCGTCCTCGACGGGCTTCTTAGGCGTGGCGCCTGGTTCGTTGGGGCGCACATCGCCGCCTATCGCGTCGCGTACAAGTTTAGCGAGGTCGTCGCCCTCGGCCGGGTCGAAAGTTCGGGTCTCAGGCATAGGCGTTTCCTTTCCACAAAAAGCATACGCAGACGGGCAACCCTGTGAGCGTTACACGCCTCGGCGGCGCTCGCGACGGAAGCCCGCGATGAGCATCCCCACCACCACACCGAGCAGCACCAGCAACGTGCCGCCGATGAGCACAATATTCATAGGGTTGGGCTCGATGCCGTCCATCTTGATTTCGCCGGGAGGGTACGCCGGATCCAGCGTCGGCGCGGAGCCTGGGCCGAGTGCCGCGGTGACGGCCTCGTCGAGCTCTGGGGCGTAGGTGCCGCTGCCCGAGCACGCCTCGAGCGTGGCGACGCCGTCGGAATCACGGTCAGCGATGAGCATCAGTTCGGTGCGTAACCGAAGGTTCGGCATCCCGCACTCGCCCACCGCATCCGCGGTGCGTGCCAGGAACGAGGAATCGAAGTCGCCCTTCCACACCTTCAGCGGCGTCAGCGTGTAAAACACTGTGCCGTCCGCGGGTGCCGTCTCGATGCGGTCGATGCGCACCTGCGCGACGACGTCTGCGTCCTTGGCCTGGTTGGTCGACGGCGGCGTGGGGCAACTGCAGGCCAGCGCCTGAGGAGCGGTCAGGGCGAGGAGCACCGTCGCGATGAGGGCGGTGAGCCTGCGCATCACTCAGCACTCGGCAACAGCGGCGGTTTGGCCGACCACGGGAACACGATCCACTTGTCCGTGTGTCGCCATACATATTCGGGTTGGACGACCGTCTGCGGCTTGGCGTACAGCACGGCCGAGCGGACGTCGGCCCCGAACCCGCGCAGCAGCTTGATGACCAGCGCGAGGGTGCGGCCAGAATCAGCCACATCGTCGACGACGAGCAGCTGCTTGCCGGCGATGGCGTTCGTATCCAGCATGGGAGCCAGCAGCACCGGGTCTGGCAGCGTCGCGTTGACGTCGGTGTAAAACTCCACGTTGATGGCGTCGGTGAGCTTCACACCCAGCGCGTACGTCAGCCCGCCCGCCAGCAACATGCCGCCTCGAGCCACAGCGATGATGATCTCGGGGTGGAATCCAGAATCGACGATGGTGCGCGCCAGGTCGTCGGTGGCGTCACCCAGCCCTTGCCAGGTGAGCACTTCCTTGTCGTCGAGATCCGTCGCGTCTGCGTGGTAAGCCATGGGTAAAGGGTAGTCGAGAACCGACGCCGACTCGGCGTTGGGAGTACGAAGTCAGGTAGCGTTTTACGTATGGCCACTCAACGCACCTTCTCCAACGCACACTGCACCGCGGCAGCGCTCGACCGCGGCGCCACCATCACCAGCTGGCATCCGCACGACGGGCACGAGGCCCTCTTCGTCACCAGCGACGCCAACCCCGACGCCGAGTTCCACGGCGGCATCCCCGTGTGCGCGCCCTGGTTCGCATGGGGCAGGCAGGAGACGCGCAAGCCCACGAAACACGGCCTCGTGCGCTGGGTGGACTGGAGATTCGACGGCGCCACCGAGCTGCCGGAGGGCACCCGCGCGTCGTGGTCGCTGACGGCCCCCGAAACCGCGCACGTCCCCGGCGCGACGGACTACCCCCACGACCTCTCCTACCGCTACGAAGCCACCTTCGGGAAGGCCCTCGACGTGGCCCTCACTATTTCCTCGCCCACCCAAGATTGCGTGGTTGACGACGCGCTGCACACCTACTTCCTCGTCGGCGCCGTGGGAAATGCGCGGGTAGAGGGCGTCACGCCCGACCCCATCGTCGTGCCCGACGCGCACGACGAGATCTACCTCGGCGCGGCTCCAGATCCGGTGCGTATCGTGTTGCCCGACCGCACCATCACCATCACCGCTCACGGTGCGCAGGACGTCGTCGTGTGGAACCCCGGCGAGGAGTACGCAGCCGGCCTGGCTGATTTCAACGGCGACGAGTGGGCCCGCATGCTGTGCGTCGAGGTGGGCAACGTGCGCGAGCACGCCGTCACCATCCCGGCCGGGCGCGAGCACACGCTGGGCATGCGCATCACGATGGACTGAGGAGCGGACTATGGAGATCACCATCACCGGACGAGCAAAGTCTCGTCGCGAATGCGCTGGCTGAGGCGCGCACCAAGGCGGAGCGCATCGCGAAAGAGCTCGGGGCGACGCGGTGCGTCGTCGAGTGGGTTCGGGATGGGTCGTTGCCGAGTGCGGAAGGATTCTCTACCCGTCAGGTGACATTCTCCGGCGCGCGTGCTTCTGAGCCCGTCGAGGCACGCCCCGAAGACGTGGAGGTGAGCGTCGAGCTCACGGTCGGCTTCCGCGCGGAGTAGGCCGGCAACCTTTCGGATTCCGCACACGAGCGTTCGCGGCTGCGGCACAGTGGAGCCATGGCTGAACCTGTCACTCTGCAATTTCTCGGCGCCGCCGGCACCGTCACCGGCTCGAAGTACCTGCTCGAGCAAGGCACTCGGCGCATCCTGGTGGATGCCGGCATGTTCCAAGGGCAGAAAGCTCTGCGCAGGCTCAACTGGCAAGAGTTCCCGGTCGACGCCGCCAGTCTGGAGATGCTTCTCGTCACCCACGCGCACGCCGATCACACCGCCTACATCCCTGCCCTTGTCAACCAGGGTTTCAGCGGGCCCATCTGGTGTACGGAGGCCACCGCCAAACTCGCGGAGATCGTGATGCGCGACGCCGCGCACCTCCAGGAGCTCGCCACAGAACACGCTGTGAAGGGCGGCTACTCGAAGCACCAGAATCCGCGCCCGCTCTACACCACTGAGGACGCCGAGCGGGCAATCCGGCAGCTGCGATGGGTGCCGTTCGACGAAGATGTCGAGCTGGGCGATGACCTCACCGCGCGATGGACTCGCACCGCACACATGTTGGGGGCCGCGTCGATCCATGTGCAGTTTGCGGGCACGGACGTGCTGTTCTCCGGCGACGTCGGGCGCCCTGAGCACAAGCTGCTTCGCGCGCGCGACACCCCGCCGGGCGCACGCTTCGTGCTGTGCGAATCAACCTACGGCGACCGGGAGCACGCCGACCCAGAAGTCCCTCACGAGGTGATGGCCGACGCCATCACCCGCACCATCGAGCGCGGCGGCGCGGTGCTCATCCCGGCCTTCGCCATCGACCGCACGCAGTCCGTGATGTATGCGCTCGCGCGCATGCAGTCCGAGGGCCGCATCCCAGAGGTACCGATCATCGTCGATGGGCCCATGAGCATGAAGGCCCTCGACGTGTACCGCGACATGTCCGACGAGTTTCGCGACGAGGTGCAGCTGAGCGATTTCATCGCCAGCAAGCACTTCGTCGAGGCCCGCACTGCGCAGCAGTCGAAGAAGGCGCGTCGTCGACGCGATCCGCGCATCATCATCTCCAGCTCCGGCATGCTGGAGGGCGGCCGCGTGCTCTCCCACCTGGAACAGCTCCTCCCCGACCCCAAGAACTCCGTCATCCTCACCGGCTTCCAGGCCGAGGGCACCCGTGGGCGGGCGCTCATCGACGGCGCCCGCCACGTGAAGATCTTCGGCCGGCACGTGCCTCGTCGCGCGGAGGTATTGCAAGACCGGGAGTTCTCCGGACACGCCGACGCCTCCGAGCTCGTGAGCTGGCTAGCTGCGCTCGACCCCAAGCCGGAGACCATCTTCCTCACCCACGGCGAGCCGGCCGCGGCCGAGGCGCTCGAAGCACGGGTCGAGAAGGAGCTGGGTGTCATGACCGTCGTCGCCGCGATGGGCGAGAAGGTGCTGCTGAGCGATCCGATTCAAGATTGGGACGGGGACGAAGCCTGACCTAACCCGATATCCACTTTCGTTTCACGATTTGCGCCAATTTCGCCGTTTTCGGCAAACGCGTGTGGATATCGGGTTAGTTCCGCCTCGGTAACCCGCACCGCGCACTCGTCGTCGGCGGGCGCTTCGAACGTCGCGATCCATTTGTCGAGCTGTTCGGGAGCGACAATCACCTGGTGCGGCCCGCGGGGGCCGGCATTTCTCGCCGCAAGCCGGCGATGCAGCTCCGCCGCAGGCACGTCCAGGTGCACCAACACGACGCGCGCCCCGGCATCCTCAGCGAGGGAGCGATACTCGTCGCGGCGCGCCCTGGATACCAGTGCGTAGTCCAACACCACGTCTCGCTCCTGCGCGACGAGCTCCCTCATCCGCCGTTTATGTTCCACCTTGATCTGGCGCTGCACCGCCGACGGCAACGGCTGCTCGCGGCATCCGGCGTCCCAGGCGTCCTGATCCACTGAGAGCCACACGAACCCCTGCTCGGCGAGCTGTCTCGCGAGCGTGCTCTTGCCCGAGCACGTAAGCCCGCACAGCAAGACGACGGTGCTTCTGTGTGGGTTACTCAAGGGTGAATTCGCACCTCGTGCTGACGTCCTCGGTCGGCGTTGAGAACTCGACCGTCTCACCGCGCGTGATCCGAACGGCACGCTTGACATGCGTGTGGTCGAAGCCGTACTCGCTCACCTTGGGGGCGAGAGCCTCGCTCAGCCCGAGCTTCACGTCGTCACCGCTCACTTCTTTCACCGTGACCTTCAGATCGCCGGTGAGTATGCCGATGGTGAGTGTGTCTCCTTCTTGGAGGTCGCGCAGCGTGGCGATACGCGGCTCCGGAGGTTCAGGCGTCGTGCCTTCTATGATGGCCCACCCGTTTGCATCCGTTGCTTTGACCGTCAGTGTCATCGGTGGCTGCACGGGTTCGTCCGCGCCCCCGCACGCGGCGAGTGCCAGCGTCGCGACGGCAGCGGCTGCGGGCACCTTCTTCATCGTTCCCCCTCCTTGGTCACCGAGGATAGGCCGCGCGAGGGTCGCGCAGCCCGCACAAACGCTACGCGTCAGCGCTGTCTTCCTCGGCTTCGCGAGTGGGGCGCTCGTAGGCGTCGACCAGACGCTTCGATACCTCCGCGATGTGCTTCGTCGCCTCGTAGAACCGGCCCATCTCGTTCCAGATGCCATCTTGGCTGAAAACGCCGTACTCACCGTCGGGGGTACCGTCGAGAAGCTCGAAGTCTTCCCGCCACTGGCCCTCGTAGTACTCCATGAGCGGCTCGAGGGCAGCCCATGCGGCTTCGAGGCGCTCGTCGACGGTCCAGAGATCGTCGACGAGTTCCGTGATTGCCGCGAGCCGCTGCTCGTTCACTCGCACGCGCTCCATGCGCTCGTCGTGGTTCTCAGCCATGCGCCTATTCTACGAGCACCACCACGCCACGTCGTTAGAGGCTGCCCACCCAATGCTCGACGTGGTACGCCTTCGTCACCTTGTTCGGGTCTCTCAGCCACTGCGACACCATCATGTGCAAGCCGCCGGGCTCCGACGTCGACCAGGGGTGGATGAAGCCGCCGTAGTACTGCGCGGTCGTGATGGGATCGATCTGTACGACGGGCTCGCTCCATCGGCCGTCGGGGCGGCTGGCCGTACGCGTGACGAGTTGCCCTAAGCCGACGCCGTAGTCGACGTAGGCCATCACCCACGTGCCGTCCTTGAGTTTGCGCACCGAGGGTTCGCCGAACTTGGCGTGCAGGATCGGGGTGCACGGACGCCCCCAACCCCAGTCCGAGCCGTTCCAGCCCCAGCCTTCGTAGGCGTTCTTGTCGAGAATGCGCGTCCAGTGCACGCGCTGCAGCATCATCGGCCCATGCTGACGGCCAGAGCATACGGAGAAGACGTAGACGTAATCGCCGTCGCGCTGCATCGTCCACATCTGGAACGCGTTGGTGTTCTCGGGGGTATTGAACCAGTGCGCCGGTACACGCTTGAAGTCGTTGCCGTTGTCGGAGTACGCAAGCCCCGCGAATCCGCTGCGGAAGCCGCGCGGGTGCTTCCAGTTGTCCATGCTCATGAACGAGACCACCTGCCGGCCCGTCTCGGGGAAGGAGATGCCGTCGTTGGGAATGACAGTGAATTCGTGCTGACCAGCGACGTTGCCGCCGTGGGCGTTCCAGATGAGTTCCGGCGCGGGCGCGTTCCCACGCACCTTAGCCGCGCTGTCGAACACGATGCCGTCGTTGGGGTGCTTCGCGGAACGCAGCATCACCGGCGAGCGGTGGTTGCCGCCGCCTTCAGGGCTCATGGTGGAGAAGGCGTCGCCGAAGAGGTATCCGATGGAACCGTTCTCCAGGACGTAGGGAATGCCGAGGTCAGTGCCGGCAACCTGCCAGTTGTGCGCGGTGTACATGTCTGCGCCCGTGAGGCGGGCCTTGCGCTGGGCGCGTCCGGCTGCCTGCGCCGTTCCCAGCATGGACGTGGGCGCCAGCGCCGGTGCTGCCGCAGCCGCGAGCGCACCGCCCGCAATCAGCTTTCCGAATCCGCGACGGTTGATCTCTGCCATCGTTGGTTCCTTATCGAGCGGCAGTGTCTCCCAGCGATTCAACTGACCACCGGGAGCGTGACCGTCGCGAATAGGCACGCTTGGCAGGAACCGGACAAACATCTATTGCGCTGCCACCCCCATCCCCCCCCCGACGGTGTTCGCGCAGCGCACATGGTGGGCGCCGAAGTGCAGCGGAGCCGTGGAACACGACACTGAGGTCGGCCCACGGCTCCGCCGGAGGTTACTGCGTCGCGACGATCACTCGTCGGCGGCACTGGGGTGGGTCATGTCTGCGGGCACGACCCATTCGTCGAACTGCTCGTCAGTCAGGAACCCCAGTTCAAGCGCGGACTCGCGCAGCGACAACCCCTTCTTGTGCGCGTTCTTGGCGATCTGCGAGGCCTTGTCGTAGCCGATGTGGCGGTTGAGCGCCGTCACCTGCATGAGGTTGGTGTCGAGGTTTTCCTGGATCTTCTCACGGTTGGGCTCGATGCCGTAGGCGCAGTGCTCGTCGAAGGAGACGCAGGCGTCGCCGAGCAGCTGGATGGACTCCAGCACGCACCACGCCATGACGGGCTTGTACACGTTGAGCTGGAAGTTACCCTGCGAACCGGCGAACCCGACGGTGGCGTCGTTGCCGAACACCTTCGTCGCAACCATCGTCATGGCCTCGCACTGGGTGGGGTTCACCTTGCCAGGCATGATCGACGAGCCGGGCTCGTTCTCGGGGATGAGCAGTTCACCGATGCCATTGCGCGGGCCGGATGCGTACCAGCGCACGTCGTTGGCGATCTTCATGAGCGCATCGCCGAGCACGCGCAGCGCACCAGAGACGAGGACGAGTGCGTCGTGGGCGCCGAGCGCGGCGAAGAGGTTGTCGGCCTGCTTGAAATCGATGCCGGTTTCTTCCGAAATCTTCTTCGCGGTGAGCTCACCGAACTTCGGGTGCGCGTTAAGGCCGGTGCCGACGGCGGTGCCGCCGATGGCGAGCTCGCGGGCGCGGGAGTCGGCGTACTCGATGCCCTCGAGCGCGAAGTCGATCTGCGCAACCCAACCGGAGAACACCTGGCTCAGCCGGATCGGGGTGGCGTCCTGCAGGTGGGTGCGGCCCACCATAATGATGTCGTCGAACTCCTTGGCCTTCTTGTCGAGCGTGTCGCGCAGCTGGCGCACCCGCGGGTACATGGCGTGCAGCTCGTTCACGACGGCGATATGCATGGCCGTCGGGAAGGTGTCGTTCGACGACTGGCCGCGGTTGACGTGGTCGTTCGGATGCACCGGCGTCTTCGAGCCCTTCTCGCCGCCGGCCAGTTCGATGGCGCGGTTAGAGATGACCTCGTTGACGTTCATGTTCGACTGGGTGCCCGATCCGGTCTGGAACACAACCAGCGGGAAGTGGTCGTCGAGATCGCCGGCGATCACCTCGTCGCCAGCCTTGGCGATGAGGTCGGCGACGTCCTGCGGCAGTTCGCCCAGCTCAGCGTTGGCGAGCGCGGCCGCCTTCTTCAGCGTGCCCAAGGCCTTCACCATGGGGCGACCCCAGACGAAGGTCTCGCGGCCGATATCGAAGTTGTGGAGGGACCGCTCGGTCTGGGCTCCCCAGTAGCGGTCGGCAGCGACCTCAACGGTGCCCATCGAGTCGGATTCAGTACGAATGTGCTCTGCCACTTGTGGCTCCTTCGCGTGACGGAAACGTGTGGCTCCAAGCCTAGCCGGGGCCCCTACCCTGCTTGCGGGCAGCCGTGGGTCAAGCAACCGTCAGTCGACAATTCGCCGCTGGCTAGTTTCTTCGCGACGAGTTCGCTCGCGTCGCGGTGCCTCGTCGGGAGGTCATCGTCACGCCCAGGAGTAGGACAGCGAGCGCCACCGGCATCGACGGAATGCGGAACATCTCGTGAGGGTAGAGCAGGGTGCGCCATCCGAGACATGCCACCAGCACCGTCTGGAGCACGACGACGAGGCCGAGCGCATCGAGCCGACGAAGCCCCACCGTCGAAGCGATCACCAGCACGGCCGCCGTCGCCATCAGGCCGGGCACCGCCGTCGAGCCGATCTGTGACTGCATGGCGTCGCCGAAGCGCAGACTAGTGGCGAAACGGAAGGTTTCGAGCCATCCGTCGATCGGGCGGCCGAGGTTGCCGTCGTCGTAGGTCTTTTGCTCCGCGGCGAAGCGCCCGCGGATGAACAGCAGCCACGCACCCAGCGCCACGGGCCCGGCGAGCAGCGCGAACAGGCGACTCCACTCTATGTTGCGTTCGCGTATGCCGTGGATGAGTCCGCTCACGCCGAGCGCGACGGCGACCAGCACGAGCGGCTCTTTGAGTAGGCACATCGCGGCGGTGAGCACAGCGATTTCGATGGGGCTCGTGCGTTGGTCGAGCCAACGCAAGCACAGCAGCGCGACGAGGAAGAGTTGTGCGGGTTCGGTGAGCGCGGTCGAGGCGCTGAACAGCAAGCCGGGGCTGCACGCCACGACGAGGCCGAGCCACGGCGATCCGCCGAGTCGTACGGCAAGCCGTGAGACCGCCACCGCCGCGCCCATCATCGACACGAGGCTGAGCACCCAAAAGACCCACGGCAGGGCCGGCGCGTGGCCGAGACTTAGGGCTCCCGCAATCCAGGAGTAGAGGGGGTGGCCGTAGCGGTAGGCCGCCAAATCGATGAGCTCGTGTGAGCCTCCTGCTACCGCGAAGGGGTCCGTCGCCATGGCCCAAAGGTAGACGCCTTCGTAGTGGTCGTGCGTGGTGGTGAATTGGAAGGAGGGGTCAACTGCCGCGATGCGCGGCGCGATGGCGTCGGTATCCGCCACGTTCAGCAGCAGGCTCGGGTGGAACACGCCCCAGCGCGAGCTCACCTGTGTGAGGAGCGCCACCACGACTGCGACGACGCCCGTCAGCCACGAGATAACCCACCCGCCTGTTGCCGATGATGTCGGCCTACCTCGATTCATCGGTGGGTGGCCTTCGCACAATGTGCGCCGGGTGCGCTTGGTTTGGGCCACTGCGGAGGCGTCGCGTCGGGGGCGTCCATCATGCGCACAGTCTATGCAGACGCCGCGGACCGCGGTGACCAACCGAAAAGTGACCGTTATCCTCCACGCGCGGCAAATCTTCCCCGTATAGGCAGAAAAAGTTGCAGCCGTGGAGGATAACGGTCACTTTTCGCGGCGCCCCGCTCATTGAGTGCTCACTCCAGCAAGCCTTGCTCTCTGGCTTTCGCAAGAGCTGCCGTTCGGCTGGAGACTCCGAGTTTTGAATACAGCCTTGCCAGATGCGATTTCACGGTCGCTCGGCTGAGGAACAGTTCTGCGCTGATGGCCTGGTTACTCAGGCCGCGGTCGAGGCACTGCAGCACGTCGCGCTCCCTGGCGGTGAGTTGCAGCGACGGTGTGCGCAGTCAATGCATCAGCTTCGACGCCACCGCCGGCGCCAGCACCGGGCGCCCGGCCACCGCGTCGCGCACCCCGCGAACGAGCACGTCGGCGGGTGAATCCTTCAACAGGTATCCCCCGGCGCCGACTTCCACGGCACGCAGGATGTCGGTGTCGGTGTCGTAGTTCGTGAGGACGAGCACAGCGGGCGGATGGTCGAGTGTCTGGATGCGTTCGACTGCGTCGACCCCCGACGGGCCGGACGGGAACCGGAGGTCCATGGTGATGAGGTCGATGCCCCCGACTTTCGCCCGGTCGACGGCGTCGAGCGCTCGGTCGACCTCCCCCACTACCTCGAGATCGGGCTCGGCACCGGGGCAACCATCGGGCTTGGGCTGCTCGTCGGCACCGCACTCCCGTTTGTGATGAATTGGCTCACCCTGCTCGTGCCATCGGTGGGCATGGTGATCGCCGGCCTGCTGGGCGCGTATGTGTCGCAGCGGCGCATCACCGCCGTCGGTCCCCTGGTCGCGCTGGTTTCGGCCGCCTGACCCCCACTCTTGCCACGAAAGGAACGCTCATGCTGAAGCTCACCGATGTCATCCTCACCTACCCCGACAGCGACGAGCACGTCACGGCGCTCGACAACGTCTCGCTCACGGTGGAGTCCAACACCTTCGCGGCCGTCACAGGCCCGAGCGGCTCGGGCAAATCCAGCCTGCTGGCCGTGGCGTCGACCCTTGTCACACCAGATTCCGGCCAGGTGGACATCGACGGCACGGACATCACGACGTTGAACTCGAAGGAGAAGGCGGCCCTTCGTCGAAGCAAGCTGGGGATCGTCTTTCAGAGCCCGAACCTCATTCCGTCCCTCACCGTGCGCGAGCAGCTGGAAGTGGTGCTGGGGATGGGCAGCTGTGGAGCCCGTGAGCGCAGCATGGCGCAGATCCCGGAGGTGCTCGACGCCGTCGGGTGCAGCCAGCTCGCCGACCGTCTGCCTGCGCAGCTGTCCGGTGGTCAGCAGCAGCGCGTCAACATTGCGCGGGCGATCATTCACGAGCCGTCGGTGATGCTCGTCGACGAGCCCACGAGTGCGCTTGACCAGGAGCGGGGCAACGAGATCATCGAGCTGCTGGGTCGCCTCACGCATGAGCGCGAGCTGGCCACCGTCGTCGTGACGCACGAGCCGGAGCAGCTACCCAGCTTCGACGCTGCGTTCGAGATGCGCGACGGTGTGCTTGCCCAGATGCGCCACCGCATGGCTGCATGAGTGAATAGAGGCGGCGGGTCAGGCGTCGAAGGCGCTGACCTCTACGCCTGCAGCCTGAAGGATTTCCGCGCCCGACGGGAGTTGCGCGTCCACGCGGTTTTGCTCCTTGTACGGTGACGCGTACAGCACGCGGCGCACGCGGCGGCTGTTGACGATGAGGCGCGCGCAGGTGGCGCAGGGCTCGTGCGTGACGTAGAGCGTGTGCTGCTCGCCGTTCCAGTTGGCGGCGAGCAGGGCGTTCACCTCGGCGTGGATGAAACCCGAGAGGCCCTGCTCCATCGATTCGCGTTCGTTCGGCTCACCCGCGGCGCGCCCGTTGTAGCCGACGCCGACCACCCGGTTGTTGTGATCGAGCAGGCACGCTCCGACCTGCACCTTCGCATCTGCGGAGCGGGTGCCCCACAGCCTGGCTGTGGCCATGCCGAGTTCATCAAACGTTGGGCGTTGCGTAGTCACGCGTTCACTCTACCGCCGACGGTTCGCCCTCGCCCTTGCTGTTCGTCGAGCGCCCTTTGCCAGATCGTCGAGTAACGGGCGAAGCCCGTGTATCGAGACGCATCCCGGGGTTTCGACACGCCCGCTACGCGGGCGGCTCAACCACCGGTCTTGCTCGCTCGCCGCCCCGATCGTCGAGTAGGCCTCGCTGGCGACATCGATCCCGTGACCGAGCCTGCCCGCCCGCTACCCCGAGCGTCGAGTAGCGCTGAAGGCGCGTATCGAGACGCATCTTCACACTCACCAAAACTGCAAAACTCGCCAACTGAATCGCCCTGGGTTTCGTTCCTACCTGTGTCCTTGTCCAGCGAGTGCTGGCTGGGCTGGTTCGAGGCCAGCGTAGTACGCCTGCTCGACCTCGACCGGCGTGCGGTAATCGGGCTCGCCGTGGAGACGAGCGTTGTTCCACCACCACACGTACTCGAGCGTCGCGAGCTCGACCTGCTCGACCGTCCGCCACGGGCCCTTTCGACGGATCAGCTCGGTCTTGTAGAGCCCGTTGACTGCCTCGGCGAGGGCGTTGTCGTAGCTTCCACCGATGCTCCCTGTCGACGGGGTCGCGCCGAGCTCGTTGATGCGATCCGTGTAGACGACCCAGAGGTAGTTCGACCCATGATCGGCGTGGTGGACGAGGTCATCGAGCGACCCGCGCGCGCCTCACGCGGCCATGTTCAACGCCTGTAACGGCAGCGCCTCCGCGCGCAGCGTCCCGGCGACGTTCCAGCCGACGATCATGCGGGAGAACACGTCGATCACGAACGCGACATACGCCATCCCCGCCCACGTTCCGACATACGTGATGTCCGCGACCCACAACCGGTTCGGCACGGGGAGCGGTGAAGTCGCGTTCGACGAGATCCATCGGCTGCGCGATGGTCGGGTCGGACTTCGTGGTGAACACCTTCTTCGACCGCGCCACCGCGCGCACCCCGGCGAGCTTCATGAGCCGTGCGGTCTGGTCACGCCCGATGTCCCACCCCTCCTGCCGGAGGAGAGCATGCATCTTCCAGACGCCGTAGTTCTCCTCGTGAAGACGCTGGATCTCGAAGACGAGGAGTTCGTCCTTCAGCTGCCTGGCGGAGGGCACGCGCGTCCTCGGCCGCGTCGCACACCCGCGCGAGGTGAGGAACCCCGGCACCGCGTCGCACAGGACGCGGCAGAGGAACTCGACCCCGAACTGATCCCTGTATTCGTCGATGAAACGGATCATGCTTGGTCAGGGACGGTCGAGTTCCTTCGCGAACAACACGCTCGCGGCTTTGAGAACCTCGTTCGCTTTCTTCAGCTCGGCGTTCTCACGGCGAAGTCGCTTGTTCTCCTCGGCGACGTCGGTCGGCACGCCGGGGCGCTGCCCGGCGTCGATCTCGCGGCGGCGGTGCCACACGCGCAGCGTCTCCGGGCTCATGCCGAGCAGGCCCGCGACATGTCGCAGCGCGGACATGAGGTTCGGATGCTCGGGCTTGGCCTCCTCGAGCATCCGCAGCGCGCGCTCGCGCATCTCGGGCGAGTACTTCTGATTCATCGATTCCATCCTTGCTTGAAGAACGGAACGAAACCCAGGGCGATTCACA
>JAEZVO010000056.1 GCA_023443125.1 Actinomycetes bacterium | reverse complement strand
CTCACGCAATCCCCGGCCGGGGGGCGTCCCCCGCGCCCGCCCGCCGGCACCGCGACACGAGGAAGGAAGGTGCCGTGCTCGAGCTGATCGAGAAGTACGACTTCTGGGCCGCGATCTGGCACACCCTGGAACTCACGTTCTGGGGAGCGTTGTGGGCCCTGGTCATCGGCACGATCATCGCCGTCATGCGGCTCTCGCCCGTGCGCGTCCTGCAGTGGGCCGGCTCCATGTACGTGACCCTGTTCCGCAACACCCCGCTCACGATGATCGTGGTCGCCGCGAGCCTCGTGCTGTGGACGCAGATGAAGATCAACATGGCCAGCCCCGAGTCACCGACGTACATCGTCGACAACGGCATGCGGCTGGCGATCCTGGCGCTCGCGGTCTACCACGCGGCGTTCGTCTGCGAGGCCATCCGCTCCGGCGTCAACACCATCCCCGTCGGGCAGGCCGAGGCGGCGCGTTCGCTGGGCATGACGTTCGGGCAGAACCTGCGCCACATCATCCTCCCCCAGGCCTTCCGCGGGGCCATCACCCCGCTGGGCAACGTCCTCATCGCGCTCACCAAGAACACGACGGTGGTGGTGGCGATCGGCGTCGTCCAGATCTCGCACGCCATGCGACGCATGATCGAGTTCCGCTCCGACATGCTCTTCCAGATCTTCGGGCTGGTGGCGCTCGCGTTCATCGTCATCACCCTCCCCATGGGCCTGCTCACCGGCTGGGCCTCCGAGAAGTGGGCGGTGAAGCGATGAGCACCCAGGCAGTCCTGTTCGACGCGCCGGGCCCCAGGACCCGTCAGCGTCACCTCATCTACGGCGTCCTCTCGGCGCTGGTCGTCTTCGGCCTGCTCGCGTGGGTCCTCATCGTGCTCTGGCGCAACGGCCAGATCACCCCGAACCGCTGGAAGCCCTTCCTCGGCGCCGAGGCGTGGACCGACTTCATCCTCCCCGGCCTGGGCGCCACGCTCGCCGGCGCGGCGGTCTCCATCGTCCTCGCCTTCCTGCTCGGACTCGGTCTGGCGATGATGCGCATGTCCGAGATCAAGGTGCTGCGCTGGATCACCGCAGCGGTGGTGGAGTTCTTCCGCGCCGTGCCGGTGCTCATCATGATGCTGTTCGTCTTCTTCTTCCTGACGTACTACACCCCCGTCACGGGGCAGATGACCGGCATCATCGGCGTGATCGTTGGCCTCGTCGCCTACAACTCGGCGGTCATCGCCGAGGTCATCCGCAACGGCGTCGCCTCCCTGCCCAAGGGCCAGCGCGAGGCGGGCTTCTCGATCGGGCTCAGCTCCCTGCAGGTGCGCTCGCTGATCCTGCTGCCGCAGGCGCTCACCGCGATGATGCCGACGCTGGTCAGCCAGCTCGTCGTGGTGCTCAAGGACACCGCGCTGGGCTACATCATCCTCTACCCCGAGCTGCTCAACTCGGTGCGCCAGATGGGCACCCGCTTCGGCAACGTCACCGCGGCGTTCATCGTCGGCGCCGGCCTGTTCATCTTGGTCAACTGGCTCATCACCGTGACGGCCCACCGCCTCGAGGCGCGCCTCGCGCGCCGCGGCAAGACCGCTGGTCCGGTCGGCGAGGCCGAGGAGGTCACCGCCGACACGATCTGATCCTGTACGCGATCGACTGCGCGTTGTCCGAGCAGCCCCGAACCGGGCTCGTCCGGGCAACGCGCAGTCGTTCCCGACGGTGCAGTGCCGGGCCGGCTGACGCCGATTGGCTAGGCTCGAGGCATGAAGCGCCTCCTCACCGCCACCGCCGTCCTCGCCCTCACCGCCTGCGCCAACAACCCCGCGGGCCCCGCCGAGAGCGAGTCCCCGGAGCCCGACGCCTCCCCGACGACGGCGGCCCCGGCCGAAGAACCCAGCGACGACGCCACCCCCGAGAGCGCCGAGCCCGCGTCGCCCTCCCCCGATCCCGAGGCGGTCGCCGAGTTCGAGACCACCGAGCATGAGACCTTCGACGAGCCCTGGGCCATGACCTTCCTGCCCGGCGCCGACGCGATGCTCATCACGGAGCGCGGAGGCACCCTGCAGCAGCGCGACGTTGCCACCGGCGAGCTGCGCGCCGTCGAGGGCGTGCCCGAGGGCACGCTCATCGACCCGGCCGCCCACGGTGGGCACGCCGAGACGGATCTGGCGGAGCTGGGGGTGTTCGGCTCCCGACACCTGGAGCATAGGGGACTCGAACCCTTAACTTCCACCTTGCAAAGGTGGCACTCTACCAATTGAGTTAATGCCCCGAGTGCTCGGCAAGTATAGCCACGCGGTGTGGCCCCAGCGCAATCACCGACGGCGGGTCAGGCGTCGCGGTACCCCGCCTCCACGCGGAGCAGGGCGCCGGTGGCGGCATCGAGGACCTTGGAGGCCGTGGCCAGCTGCTCGGGCGTGAACCGCGCGAGCGCGCTGTTGGTCTCGGCGACGATGGGGCTGAACAGCTGGCGGCCCTCGGCGATCGCCGCCTCCGTGGCGACGATGCGCACGGAGCGTCGGTCGCGTTCGGAACGTTCGCGCACGACGTGGCCCTGGGCGGTCATGCGGTCCAGCAGCGCGGTGGTGGAGGGGGAGGAGGTGCGGAGGTGCTTCGTGAGGTCGCTCGGGGTGGTCTCGAGGCCCTGGGACTGCCGCTGGATGAGGAAGGACAGCGCGCGCACGGCCGTCTTGTGCACGCCTCGGCGCGTGCCGTGGACGTCGACGACGCGCTCCGAGGTCTCCGAGTACTGCCGCAGGGACTCGACGAGTCGGGCCGTCGCCAGCTGCTGCTCCTCCGCCTGTTCGCTCACATTCCGAACTATAGCCCAACTACTCGGCGATGGAGTATTTCGGCAATCGAAATAGCTGTGCTAGCGTCGCCGCGTGAAGTCCGTACGCATCATTATCGCGCTCCTGTGCGTGTTCGCCTGGCTCGGCATCTCCGGCGTCGGCGGCCCCACCTTCGGTAAGCTCTCCGAGGTCTCCTCCAACGACCAGAGCACCTTCCTCCCCGCCAGCGCGGAGTCGACGCGCGCCGGCGACTGGGTGGCCGAGTTCGCCGAGTCCCCGCAGATCCCGGCGCTCATCGTCGCGGGCTTCGACGCTCCCCTCGAGGACCGTCAACTCGGGGAGTTCCAGGCCTTCGTCGACGAGCTGAAGGCCGTGGACGGGGTGGACGACGTCGTCGGCCCCATCCCGTCCGAGGATCGCGAGGCGGTGCAGTTCGTCACCCTGGTCAACACCGACGACACCGATCCGGACACCGCTGTCGAGGCGCTGCGCGAGGTGCTCACCGACAACGTCGGCAGCGGCGCCCTTGAAGGAGCGCAGGCGCACGTCGCCGGCCCCGCCGGACTCACCGCGGATCTGGCCTCGGCCTTCGCCGGCATCGACGGCCTCCTCCTCATCGTGACGCTCTCGGTGGTGCTGGTCATCCTCGTGATCGTCTACCGCTCCATCCTGCTGCCGATCATCGTCATCACCACCTCCATGGCCGCCCTGTGCGCCACCATCCTCGCGATCTACTGGATGGCGCGCTGGGAGTGGATCGCGCTCAACGGCCAGGCCCAGGGCATCGTCTCCATCCTCGTCATCGGCGCCACCACGGACTACGCGCTGCTGCTCGTCGCGCGGCACAAGGAGGAGCTGCTGCGCACGAAGTCGGTCTTCGAAGCCATGCGCAGCGCCATCCACGGCTCCTTCGGCGCCATCGCCGCCTCCGCCTCGACGGTGGCCATCGCGCTGCTGTGCCTGTTGGTCTCGGACCTCAACTCCAACCGTTCGCTCGGCCCCATCGCCGCCACCGGCATCTTCTTCGCGTGGGCCGCGGCCAACACCATGCTCCCGGCCTTCCTCTACCTGCTCGGCCGCGCCGCCTACTGGCCCTCGCGCCCGAGGTTCCAGGGCGAGCGCGTCGTCGAGGACGGCGGCCACACCGTCTGGCACCGCATCGCGGAGTTCGTGCGTCAGCGCCCGCGCAAGGTCTGGGTGACCACACTGCTCCTGCTCATGCTCGGCGCCGCCTGGCTGCCGACGCTGCAGGCCACCGGTATCTCCACCTCCGACATCATCCTCGGCGACTCCGACGCCAAGGCTGGACAGGCCCTGCTCAACGAGCACTTCGACGCCGGCTCGGGCGCCCCGACGTCGGTCATCGTGCCCGAGGGCGAGGCGCAGGCCGCGCTCGACATCCTCACCGCCTCCGAGGGCGTCGCCGAGGCCACCCTCACCGCCGCGAGCGGCGCCCCGGCGGGCATCCCGACCATGAACGAGGAGCCCAAGGTCCTCGACGGCCGGGTCTACATCCAGGCGACGCTCAACGACCCGGCGGACTCCGAGGCTGCGGAGGCCACCGTCGTGAACCTGCGCGAGCAGCTCCACGGGCTCGACGACTCGATCCTCGTCGGTGGAACCACCGCCACCGCCATCGACTCCAACGCGACGGCGGAGCGGGACCTCTTCGTCATCATCCCGCTGGTCCTGGCCGTGGTGCTCGTCATCCTCATCATCCTGCTGCGCTCGGTGCTGCTCCCGGTGCTGCTGGTGCTCGCCACGATCGTCAGCTTCGGCACGGCGATGGGCACGGCGGCGCTGGTGTTCAACCACCTCTTCGAGTTCCCCGGTGCGGACCCGTCGGTGCCGCTCTACGGCTTCGTGTTCCTCGTCGCGCTCGGCATCGACTACACGATCTTCCTCATGGAGCGCGCCCGCGAGGAGACGCCGCGACTCGGCACCGAGCGTGCGGTCCTGCACTCGCTCACCGTCACCGGCGGTGTCATCACCTCGGCCGGCGTCGTGCTCGCCGCGACGTTCGCCGCGCTGGCCGTCATCCCGCTGATGTTCATGATCCAGCTGGCGTTCATCGTCGCGTACGGCGTCCTCATCGACACCCTCATCGTCCGCACCCTGCTCATCCCCGGGCTCGTGCTGGACATCGGCCCCAAGATCTGGTGGCCGTTCCACCGTCGCATGGAGCCGCAGGAGGAGATCGGCGAACTCGTCACCGACGAGCCGCTGCCGGTGGGCGCCGAGTCTCGTCGCGCGAGGTAACACGGTCCGGGAGAGCTTTCTCCGCTCCTTGTCATGCGACATACTGGTCCCCGAACGGATCGCATGTCGGCTCGAGGTGACGGAAGGCAGTGCCGCGGATGAGCGAGTTCGCCACTGCACTGCAGAAGGCGATGGACGCACGTGGCTATTCCCTCGGCCGGCTCTCGAAGGCCGCCACGGAGCGCGGCGCGAAGGTCTCGGCCGCGACGCTCAGCTACTGGGTCACCGGCCAGGCGAAGCCACGGAGGAAGTCGCCGCTGGAGGTGGTCGCGGCCATCGAGGAGATCCTCGAGCTGAGCCATGGCGCCCTCATGACGCTCGCCGGCGTCACCGACGACGAGTGGCGCATGGACCGGCCGCGCGCCCGTCGGATCGTCCCGAACCACCCCGACGTGGAGCGCATCACCCGACGCTGGGGGCTGCCCGACAACGACGGCCTCGACCGTGAGGCCTTCATGGCTCGGCTCGAGTGGATCGGCGAGGACATCACCTTCCGCTACACGCTCGTCTCGCGGGCCACACGCGAGGGCGCGGACCGCTTCCTCTTCGCCGCCAACAAGTTGGGCCCCGACGAGGGCTACGAGCTCGGCGACGCCGTGGTCACGCGAAGCCCGGCGCCTTCACGGACTTCCAGGTCAACACCGTCCGGGCCATCCGCGTGCTCTCCGTGCAGGCCGTGTTCGACGAGGCCGCCTGCCCCGACCAGATGCGGCGTTCGACGACGCGGCTCGGCCGTGACGGCAGCGAGGACGTGTTCGAGGCCGATACCCCCGATCGTGCACGGGTCGGCGCAGGCCACGCTCAGCAACATCGACATGGGGCGCGTCCGCCTCGACTGGTCCTGAGGCGCATCGCGCCCGACGTGCGATGATGTGCGCCTGAATGCCCTCGCACTGACCTTCCCCGACATCGACCCGGTGGCGATCCGCCTCGGGCCGCTGGAGATCCACTGGTGCGCCATCACCTACTTGGTCGGCTTCGCCATCGGCTACCTGCTCATGCGTCGTCGGCTCCACCACGAGCCCTACCGCTCCATCCGCACGCCGAAGCCGTGGACGACAGAGACGGTCGAGGACATCCTCACCATCATCATCCTGGGCGTCCTCGTCGGCGGCCGGATCGGCTACTGCCTGTTCTACAAGCCGGGCTACTACCTCTCGAACCCGCTGGAGATCGTGAAGATCTAGGAGGGCGGCATGAGCTTCCTCGGCGGCGCGCTCGGTGTCTTCCGTTTCCTGGGGAATTCTTCCTGCAGCCCGACGCCCACCTCGGCTTCCTCGGCCTGGGCATGAGCATGGGGCAGTGGCTCTCCGTGCCGATGATCCTCGCCGGTGTGGGCCTGTTCGTGTGGGCGTCGAAGGCCCGCATCGACGACTCCGAGCCGGAGCCGGCCGACGACGAGGAGCAGGACACGGACGCCGCGGCGGACGAGCCTGTGGGCGACGACCTCGGCATGGGCGAGCAGGTGCTGTGGAGCTCCTTCAACCACAACACCCTCCTGCCGCTGGTCGACGAGGTGGGCCGCGACGCCGTCGCCCTCCTGTTCGCCGACGCGCTGGTCAAGCCCTGGGACTACGCGGACGCCCTCGGCGTCGGTGCGCTCCACCCCGGCCTCCACCTCCTGCAGGACCCCGCGTACGTCGAGGCCGCCCACACGCTCGACCTCAAGGTCAACACCTGGACCGTGGACTCGCCCGAGCACTGCCGCCTCGCCGCGGCCGCCGGCGTCGACGCCATCATCACCAACCACCCCGACGACGCACGCGCCGCCGTCGAGGGCGGCCGATAGGCTGCTCGCATGACCGACCCGTTCAAGCCCGAGCTGTGGGAGCCGGTGCCCGGCTTCGAGTTCACCGACATCACGTACCACCGCGCCAAGGACGTGCCGGCCGTGCGCATCGCGTTCGACCGCCCCGAGGTGCGCAACGCGTTCCGGCCGCACACCGTCGACGAGCTGTACCGCGCCCTCGAGCACGCGCGCCAGAGCACCGACGTGGGCTGCGTGCTCCTCACCGGCAACGGCCCGAGCGAGAAGGACGGCGGCTGGGCGTTCTGCTCCGGCGGCGACCAGCGCATCCGCGGCAAGGCGGGCTACCAGTACGCCGAGGGCGAGACGGCCGAGGCCGTCGATCCCGCGAAGCTCGGCCGCCTGCACATCCTCGAGGTGCAGCGCCTCATTCGCTTCATGCCCAAGGTGGTCATCGCGCTCGTCAACGGCTGGGCGGCCGGCGGCGGCCACTCGCTGCACGTCGTCGCGGACCTCACGCTCGCCAGCGCCGAACACGCGAAGTTCAAGCAGACCGACGCCGACGTCGGCTCGTTCGACGCCGGCACGGCTCCGCGTACCTCGCCCGCCAAGTGGGGCAGAAGTTCGCCCGGGAGATCTTCTTCCTGGGCGACGTGTACACCGCCGACGACGCCCACCGCATGGGCATGGTCAACAAGGTGGTCCCGCACGCCGAGCTCGAGGACGAAGGACTCGAGTGGGCGGCCAAGATCTGCGGCAAGTCCCCGACGGCGCAGCGCATGCTGAAGTTCGCCTTCAACGCCATCGACGACGGCCTCGTGGGCCAGCAGGTGTTCGCCGGCGAGACCACCCGTCTGGCCTACATGACCGACGAGGCGGTCGAGGGCCGGGACTCATTCTTGGAGAAGCGTCCTCCGGACTGGTCGAGGTTTCCCTACTACTACTGACCATCCCGACGACGCCCGCGCGGTTTCGGCACCGTGGGGCGTCGTCGCATCGCGCAGGAGGGTTGCGCGTTTTTTCAAGCCCCTTGCATATCGGATGGTTAACGATGATAATTCTGTCACGAAGCGGTGAGGTTGTGGCGCGAGGGAGCGCCGATTGCATACCTTGCTTCCAGACCCGCCAACGGTGGTGGGAGAACGTGAAAGGAGTGGCACATGCAGAAGCGTGTGTTCAAGTTCGGCGCGGCCATGGCGGCCGTCGCCTTCGCCCTGACCGCCTGCGGCGGCGGTGGCACCGACGCGGCCCCCGAGGCCGCCAACGAGGATCCGGGCTCGCTCGAAACCACCATCAAGATCCTCGCTCCGTCCTACGCCGACTCGTCGAAGGCCGACTGGGACGCCATCACCGCGAAGTTCAACGAGGAGTACCCGAACGTCACCGTCGAGCTCCAGATCGAGGGCTGGGAGGACTTCGCCAACAAGGTGCAGGCCCGCATCCAGGCCAACGATTACCCGGACATCCTGAACGACAACGCCTTCGCGTCCTCGGCTGAGGCCGGCCTCCTCATCCCGATGGACCAGCTCCTCGATGAGGAGACCTTGGGCACCATCGATCCCACGCTGCTCGAGAACGGCAAGGGCGCCGACGGCACCCTCTACGCCACCCCGGACATCGCCTCGGCGCGCATGCTCGCCTACAACAAGGACCTCTTCGAGCAGGCCGGCATTGCCGAGCCCCCGAAGAGCTGGGAGGAATTCGAGGCGGCAGCCAAGGCCATCTCCGACCTCGGCGACGACATCCACGGCTACGGCATGCCGCTCGGCCAGGAAGAGGCCCAGGTGGAGTCCTCGCTGTGGCTGTGGGGCGCCGGTGGCGATTGGAACGACGGTGAGAACCTCAAGGCCGACAAGCCCGAGGCCATCGAGGCCTTCACCCAGATGAAGAAGATCTACGACGCCGGCCTCACCCAGCCCAACCTCGAGGACAACCGTCAGGACACCACCGACCTCTTCTCCGCCGGCAAGCTCGGCATGGTGATCGGCCACGGTCAGGTCGTCTCCGACGCCTCCGCCAAGGGCATCGAGGTGGGCCTCGCTCCCGTCCCGTCGAAGGACGGCAAGGGCATCGCCGTCGGCGTGACCGACTTCGTGCTCGCCTTCAACAACGACGATCCGAAGCGCCAGCAGGCCACCGCTGCCTACCTGAAGTACTTCTACCAGGACGACCTCTACGAGACCTGGTACAAGAACACCGCGCTGCTCCCCGTGACCACCACCATGATCGAGAAGGCCACCGGTGAGGCCGAGGGCACCGACAAGGACCTCCTCGAGGCCCTCAAGGTCGTGAAGTTCCAGCCGGTCTCCAACCCGCAGTGGGACACCCTGCAGGCGGCCCTCAAGGCCAACGCCTACAAGATCAGCTCCGAGGAGCCGCAGGCCCTGCTCGAGCAGGTCGAGGCCCAGGTCGCGGCCCAGAGCTGACCATGACACGGTGGCGCGTCCCCGCCCGGGGCGCGCCACCGTCCCATCCCTGATCCCTCGAATCCAGAAGGGGCGACGTCGATGTCGTTGACCGCCACCAAGGAGATGGTGGACAAGACCAAGAAGCGCAAGGGCTCGGGCGCCAACGAGACGCTGCGCGCGCTGCCATGGCTGCTCCCCACCCTCGTGCTCATCGCGGGCGTGGTGCTCTACCCGGCCGGCCTGATGGTCTACACCTCCCTGTTCAAGTACAACAACAAGGGCATCCTGCGCAGCCCGGACCCCGTCGGTCTCGACAACTACTTCGGCAAGGGTGGCGCGCTCACCTTCCCCGGCGTCCCGATCGACCGCATCCTGCTCAACACCGTGATGTGGGTGGTGGTGGTCGTCGTCGTGACCGTGGTGCTCAGCCTCGCGCTGGCGCAGTTCCTCAACAAGCCGTTCCGCGGCCGCAAGCTGCTCCGCCTCTTCATCATCCTGCCGTGGGCCTGCTCGGTGGTCATGACCGCGACGGTGTTCCGCTACGGCCTGCAGCAAAACGTCGGCCTGTTCAACCGACTGCTGGTGGACACCGGCATCCTCGAGACGGCACGCGCCTGGACGAAGGACCCGACGTCGGCGTTCTGGGTGGGTGTGTTCGTCGCCATCTACGTCTCCCTGCCGTTCACCACGTACACGATCCTCGCCGGCCTCCAGGCCGTCGGCCGTGACGTGCTCGAGGCGGCCCACGTCGACGGCGCCGGCCCCACCGGCCGCTACTGGCACATCGTGCTGCCGCTGCTGAAGCCGGCCATCGCCACCGCGGCGCTCATCAACATCATCAACGTCTTCAACTCCCTGCCGATCCTCAGGATCCTGCAGGAGACGCCCGGCTATCACCACGGGCACATCACCACGACGCTGATGTACGAGTACCAGACCTCGCTCGGCCCCGGCGTCTCCTCGGCGCTGTCGGTGCTGAACTTCCTGTTCTGTCTCGTCATCATCGCGCTCTACCTGATCATCGTGAAGCCCACGAAGGAGGTGGACTGACATGGCGCGCGGTGGCATCGACAAGAAGCCCAACCTGCTGGGCGTGATCCTCGGATCCCTGCTTATCGTGCTGTTCTTCGGGTTCCCCTACGCCCTGATGTTCATCACGTCGCTGAAGACCCGCCTCGAGGTCACCGACATCCCACCGGCTTACTTCCCCGAAGAGCCCAAGTGGAGCAACTATCTCGACGTCTGGTCCTCCTCGGTCAACCCGGCCTCCTCGTTGCTCGCGACGGTGGTCATCGCCGTCGGCGCCACCTTGCTGGTGCTCGTGGTCGCCACCCCCGCGGCCTACTACATCGCCCGCTTCCGGTTCCCCGGCCGCATGATCTTCCTGCTGCTCGTGCTCTGCACGCAGATGCTGCAGCCCACAGTGCTCGGCGTCGGCCTGTTCCAGGAGTTCAAGGGCTGGCAGGGCTACGCCGTCTGGGCGGCGCTGATCCTCATCAACGGCGCGTTCAACCTGTCGTTCGCGATCTGGATCATGCAGGCCTTCTTCGCCTCCGTGCCGAAGGAAGTGGATGAAGCAGCGCTCATCGACGGCCTCGGGCGTCTGCAGACGATGTTCCGCATCTCCCTGCCGCTGGTGTGGCCCGGCATCGTCACCGCGATTGTGTTCGTGTTCGTCAACTCGTGGAACGAGTTCGCCGCGGCGCTGATCTTGGTGCAGCAGACCGACCTGCAGCCGCTGACGGTGTCCATGCCGCGCTTCCTAGGCCTCTACGTCCAAGACTGGCAGTACCTGTTCACCGTCGCGCTGATCGCGATCGTCCCCGTGATCATCCTCTTCGGCTTCATCGAGAAGCGCCTCATCGGCGGCCTGACGGCCGGCTCGGTGAAGTGATCGGCGGCGTCTGACTCAACAAGGAATGAGGGTTTCCACCGAAAACGGTGGAAACCCTCATTGTTTGTGCGTTGGGTGTCAGGCCAGCGTCACTCCGCCAGGCCGTACAGGCGGTCGCCGGCGTCGCCGAGACCCGGGACGATGAAGCCGCGGTCGTTGAGCTTCTCGTCGACGGCGGCCGTCACCAGCGTGCAGGGCACCTCGAGGTCCTCGAGCAGCGCCTCGAGCTTGGCCACGCCCTCGGGGGCGGCCAGGAGGCAGATGGCGGTGATGTCGTCGGCGCCGCGGTCCACGAGGAACTGGATGGCGCCGCCCAGCGAGCCGCCGGTGGCGAGCATCGGGTCCAGCACGTAGCACTGGCGGCCGGAGAGGTCCTCGGGAAGGCGCTCGGCGTAGGTGGTGGGCTCGAGGGTTTCCTCATCACGGATCATGCCCAGGAAGCCCACCTCGGCGGTGGGGACGAGCCGGAGCATGCCGTCGAGCATGCCGAGGCCGGCGCGGAGGATGGGTACGACCATCGGGGCAGGGGCGTCGAGCTTGGTGCCCGTCGTCGTCGCGACGGGCATCTCGATCTCGTGCGAGTGCACACGCACGCCGCGGGTGGCCTCGTAGGCCAGCAGGGTGACGAGCTCCTCCACGAGGCGACGGAACACCGGCTGGGGGGTGTCCTTTTCACGCAGGTGGGTGAGCTTGTGGTCAATCAGGGGATGCGACGGAGGACGACGTCGACATGGTCGTCGCTGCCTACCGTGAGGACGGCAAGCCGGTGGCCGTGCCGCTGGACTTCGACCTGGCCAACGACCTGGACGAGCTGATCCGACAGCTCTCCCGCCTGCCCGGCGACTCCGGCGCCGACGGCTTCGTGTCCGTCGCCGGTGAGTTCTTCGTGGTGTGCCGCGTGCGCGGCGTCAGGTGGAGGTGCTCCTCAGCGACGCCCAGGCCGCCAACGACTGGCCCATCGCCCGCGACGTGCTCGACTACCTCGGCGAGGACTTCCCCGACGAGGACGACGACGAGTCCTACCCGGTGGGCGACATGGAGATGTTCGCCGCCTCCGGGCTGCGCGCCTTCGAGCTCGAGGCCATCGCCACCGACTACGACGCCGACGCCGACGAGCTGCTCGAGCACATCGCCGAGAAGCTGAAGATCGCCGACGAGTTTCACGCGGCCGCGGCGGCCTTCGACGACTGACGTGGGCGCCCGCTGGCACGACGCCATGCGACAGGCCCTTGCCGAGGCCCGCGCGGCCGAGGCACACGACGACGTCCCCATCGGGGCCGTGGTGCTGGGCCCCGACGGCGAGGTGCTCGCCGTCGGGCACAACGAACGCGAGCTGGACGGTGACCCGATGGCGCACGCCGAGGTGGTCGCCATCCGGCGCGCGGCCGAGCGGGTGGGCGAGTGGCGCCTCGAGGGCTGCACCATCGTCGTGACGCTGGAGCCGTGCACGATGTGCGCGGGGGCCATCGTCGGGGCTCGGCTGTCCCGGCTGGTGTTCGGGGCGTTCGACGAGAAGGCGGGCGCCGTCGCGAGCCTGTTCGACGTCGTGCGCGACCCCCGGCTCAACCACCGGCCCGACGTGGTGTCGGGGGTGCTGGCAGGTGAGTGCGCCGACGTGCTGGAAGGGTTCTTCCGGGCCCGCCGCTGACCGCGCGGCTCAGGCGGGGATGCCGTAGTACTTCGTTTCGAGGTACTCCTCGATGCCCTCCGACGCGCCCTCGCGGCCCAGCCCGGAGTGCTTCACGCCGCCGAACGGGGCGGCCGCGTTGGACACGTAGGCCATGAGGCCGAAGTCGGTGTCGTTGGCGCGCGAGACCACGTCGTCGACGTCGGTGAAGGTCTGCGTGGCCACCATGGGCCCGAAGATCTCCTCGTGGGCGATGCGGGAGTCCTGGGTGATGCCCGTGAGGATCGTCGGCGGGAGGAAGTTACCGTCGCCCTCGAGCCGCTTGCCGCCCATGACGAGCTCGGCGCCCTTGTCCACCGCGTCGTCGATGAGCTCGACGATGTCGTCCACGGCTTCGCCGGTGATGAGCGCGCCGAGCTTGGAGCCCTCATCGATGCCGGGGCCCACCGGCCAGTCCTCGAGCTTCGCGGTGAGCTTCGCAAGGAACTCGTCGGCGATCGACTCGTGCAGGTAGAAGCGGTTGGCGGCGGTGCAGGCCTCGCCGTTGTTGCGCATCTTCGCGATGAGCGCGCCCTCGACGGCCTCGTCCAGGTCCGCGTCGGCGAGCACGATGAACGGGGCGTTGCCGCCGAGCTCCATCGAGGTGCGCAGGACGTTCTCGGCGGCCTGGGCGAGCAGCGCCTGCCCGACGCCGGTGCTGCCCGTGAAGGTGAGCTTGCGGAGCCGTCGGTCGGCGATCACGGCGGCCGAGGTGGCCTTCGAGTCTGAGGTGGTGAAGACGTTGACCACGCCGTCGGGCAGGCCCACCTCCATGAGGACCTCCATGAGCAGGAGAGTGGTGAGTGGGGTGGCGATGGCGGGCTTCACGACGACGGTGCAGCCGGCCGCGAGCGCCGGGCCGATCTTGCGGGTGGCCATCGCGAGCGGGAAGTTCCACGGGGTGATCGCGAACACTGGGCCGACGGGGACCTTGCTCGTCACGATGCGCTGCCCGTCGACGGGCGAGATGCCGTTGCGGCCGTGGATGCGCACGGCCTCCTCGGAGAACCAGCGGAAGTACTCGGCGCCGTAGGTGACCTCGCCGTACGCCTCGGCCAGGGGCTTGCCCATCTCGAGGGTCATGAGCGTGGCGAAGTCGTCCTTGCGGGCGATGATCGCCTCGTAGGCGCGGCGCAGCAGTTCGGCGCGTTCGCGGGGCTCCGTGGCCGCCCAGTCCGCCTGGGCCGCGACGGCGGCGTCGAGCGCGGACACGGCCAGCGAGGGGTCGCCGTCGCGACGATGGACCCCGAATTCGGGCAGCGCGCGCACGAGTTCCACTTCATCGGCCTGGTGCGGGATAAGTCCCGTATGCGCTATCCCGACGAGGGTCCGTGGCACCAGGAGGTGCACGAGTGGGGCCTCAACTACCGCCTGTCCGACGTGCACGCCGCCCTCGGCTTGTCTCAGTTGCAGCGTCTGGAGCAGTTCAAGGTGCGTCGACGCGAGATCTTCGAGCGCTACCAGCGTGATCTCGCCGGCATCGACGGTGTGGAGACGGACACGGTGCGCGACGGCGTCGACCCCATCTGGCACCTCTACCCCGCCCGCATCCTCGGCGGACGGCGTCGCGAGGTGTTCGAGAAGATGCGCGAGCGCGGCATCGGTGTGCAGGTGAACTACATTCCCGTGTACTGGCACCCAGTGTTTGAGGATCTCGGCTACAAGCGCGGCATGTGCCCCAACGCAGAGCGCTTCTACTCCGAAGAGCTCTCACTGCCGATGTTCGCCGATCTTACCGACGATCAGCAGACTCAGGTGATCGAGACGTTAGCCGACGTGCTATCCAGCTGATTTACTCTCGATCAAGCCGCTGCCCGCACCCTGCAGGCAGCGGCTTCTCGTCTCCGTAGATGAGAGATCTCTCACAAACCTCTAGGGACGCTTGCGGCGACGTTTGCGGACGCGGCTACGCACCGACTCGATGAAGTGCAGCGTCGACGGGTAGTTCCTGGCGCCCGACAACAACAGCCCGCCCACGACGAGCGCGGTGATGCCAGTGGTGGCGCCCCCAACGAACACCGACGCCCTCGCACCGAAGTGGTCACCGATCCAGCCCACCAGTGGGGCGCCGATGGGCGTGCCGCCGAGGAAGATGGCCATGTAGAGCGCCATCACGCGCCCGCGCATCTCGGGTTCGGTGGTGAGCTGCACGCGGCTGTTGGCTGCGGTCATGACGGTGATGGACAGGAAGCCCGTCGGCACCAGCAAGAGGGCGTAGAGCCAGTACCAGGGCGCCACGGTGAGCGCGCACATGGCCAGCGAGAACCCGAAGAGCGCACCGACCAACAGTCGAAGCCTCGGATAGCCGCGACGAGCTGCGAGCACCGCGCCCGTGAGCGTGCCGGCGGCCATCATCGAACCCAGCAGGCCGTACTCGCCTGCTCCGAGTCCGTAGGCTTCCGTCGCCATGAGCGCGTTGGTGATCTGGAAGTTCAGCCCGAAGGTGCCGAGCATGAACACCATGATGAAGATCTTCACCAGGTCGGGGCGTTTGACCACGTAGGCGATACCTTCCCGGATGGCGCCTTTTCCCTTGCGTGGCTTCGGGGGGTGGAGTTCGTCGACGCGCATGAGGGCGAGTGCGGTCACGGGAGCCACGAAGCTCACCGCGTTGATCCACAGTGCCGGCACCACACCGAACGCGCCGATGAGCACACCCGAGACCGCCGGACCGATGAGACGCGCACAGTTGAACTGCATCGAGTTCAACCCGACGGCGTTGGGCAGCAGGTGCTCATCCACCATCTCGGAGACCATGGCCTGCCGAGCGGGAGAGTCGAACGCCTGCACCAAGCCAGTGAGCGTAGCCAGTAGGTAGATGTGCCACAGCTGCGCCACCCCGAACGTGACAAGCAGCGTGGTGCACAAGGCGGTGATGCCGAGCCCCACCTGCGTGAACTGCAGCATGCGCCGCTTCGACATACGATCTGCGAGCGCGCCGGCATACGGGGAGAAAATGGGAATGGACAAAAACTGCAGCCCGGCGACCAGGCCGAGCGCGGCCGCGTCGTTATCCGTGAGGATGGTGAGCACCAGCCAGTCTTGGGCGATCACGCTCATCCAGCCCGCGATGTTGGAGATCAGCGACGCAATCCAGAACAGCCGGAAGTTGTAGACCTTGAGAGACGTAAAGGTGGAGTGACGACTCACGCGATCACCCGCTGCAGGATAGCCGCCGCACGCTTGAGCACTTGGCGCTCGTCGGCACTCAGCGCGGTGAGGCGCTGCTCCATGAAGGAGTCACGGATGCTGGCGGTGCGGTCGAGCTCAGCCAGCCCCTGCTTGGTGATGGTGATGATGCGGCGACGTCCGTCGTCGGGGTCATGCTCGCGCTGAATGTATCCCTGATCCTCCAGACAGTCGAGGGTCTTCGTCATCGACGGCGCGGTCACCCGCTCGATCTCGGCCAGCTCACCGGGCGTTTTGGGCCCCTGTTTGAGTTTCCACATGACGGAGAGTTGGTGCGGGGCCAGCTTCGAGCAGGACTCGAAGCGCACCTTGTGGCTGACCAACTGACACGCCAGCCGCACCTCGTTGGCGAGCTTCGTCGTCGGTTCCACCACACCCATGTTCTTTGCCCAATCTAATTAGCCCCAACTAGTTAGCCGAGGTGAACTATATCACCTTGGGCAAGAGTGTCAGGTTGAGTGGCCGGAGCCCCGAAAGCCAAGAACCAGCCGATGCCATGCAGCTACCTCGCGCGGATTGAACCGAGCCTCTGTACAATTATTGGGGACTGTCGCAAGCTTCAGGTACATGCGCGATGGCAAGGACGTCATTGGCTGGCAAACCTCGCGAGCAAGACAGCCTGGCTACTCTTGGACGGCAGGGGACAAGGCCCGCAAGAGCATCACTGACTCGCTCGGATGGAATGATCCGGTCACGAAGTTCCGCTACTTCTTCGGCTACATCCATCCAGCAGCTTGCTGAACGGAGACAAGTAATGCACCGGTGGTTCGACGGTGACGGCCTGTGGCTGTGGACAGGTCTTTGTGCCTGCTTCGCGGCTTTGGCAGCGTTTCTCCCGCTGCAGACGGCAGACACCGTGGCCCTCAAGGTGCTCGAATCATTCGGACATGGAGGGGCCACCCTGTCTCAGGTGGTGGTGGCGCCCCCTTCCGAGATCGATCGTTCTCGTCTCACAACGGAACTGACGGACTTGGTGATCCGTCATGGTGGGGCTGTCGCCATGACGGAGGACCCCGAATCCGGATTCGTCGTGGCGCTCGATCCTGGCGGGATGTTCCATCCAACATTCGCGGATTTGCAATCAGGACAAGCACTCGTAAGCCCCGGCCTCGCGGCTGATGAAGGCTTCCTGGAGACAATGGACAATCGCGGTCACACTGTTGTCGGCACAATACCTTCAGACGCCGAGTTCATGGACGCTGCCCCGCTCCTCGTAGCCAAGGCTCGCCCAGAGTCATTCAGCGCTGGGTACTACCTGTTTGCAGCGCCTCGGGGGAAAAACGTCGATGCTCTGGCCGACGACCTCGATCAGTTGTGGCAGGAGCACGGCCTCGATGTCGTACATGAGTCACGAGACCCTGAGCCCTCGAGATGGGCGGCCCTCGGTACGCTGAGCAACCCTTACACAGTCTTCGTCTTGGTCTCACTCGGCGCATCGCTGATCGGGCTCATGTTCATTGCAGGTCTCCCCTCCCAACAGACGAGAGACTCGCTGCGTATCGCCGCCTCATGCGGGGCAGCCAAGGGTCAGGCCCTGCTCCGGGTATTCGCGCCATACGCATTCCGCGCCATCGCTGGCACGATCATGGGGTTCGTCACTGTTCTCTGGGCCGCCTTGGCCATCGGACAGCCGGTCTTGGCTTCTGACCCACCACCCCTGTTGCTGGAGATGGCCACCGGAGCGCTGATAGCCCTTGCAGTGGCACTACTCGTCGCGCTCATCACAGTGGCAGCCGCATTGAGGAGAGTTGGACGTGAGATTCTTTGGTGACCTCCGGGCCGCCGGGCCATGGTTGCCGGTTGCCGCGGCCATCTTGGGCATCGTGTCGGCCGTCGGGCTGCTCTTTGCTCTCGAGGATGCCAACCGGAGTCCGTGGGGGCAAGAGCCGTCTGACCTCGCCCAAGTCGTTCGACTCGGCGCTCTGCACACCGGCTCGGGCTTGGTCCACGAGTACCGCAGCGAAGCGGAGCTGGCTGCCTCACGGCTCGACGATCCGGGAATGCATCTGCTGATGTCTGCCATGGCCGAGGATTCAAGGATGCGACTCTCCGTCGCACCTGGCCAGGTGAACGGCGAAGCGGACGGCGACGTTGACTTGGTCATTGCGAGCGCCACGGAACCTGACCCGGACGCTGTCACCGCCTACGGGGGCCACCTATTTCTTGCGGGCGCTGTCGATTTCTCCCCGGCATCGATCGATGAGCTCCTGCAACTTGGAGTCGCGCCCTCGGTGACGCCATCCGAATTGGTTCGCGGGTTCGTTTGCGAGCCCTGCTCACTGTCCGAGGTTCGCGAGTTGGCGCAACGTATGTCCGACGCAGAGGCTTCTACAGGTACCGAGACCGCCTACTTTGCGCTTCCCGGGGACGGCGATCGGACCCAGGCGCAACGCATGCGGGACAGGGCCCAGACGCTGGAGCGATGGCACCTTGGACTCGCTGTATTCACGACCCTGCTGTTCGCCGGTGGCATCGTGAGCCATGTCTGGCGCAGGCGCCGAGACGCCTACCGCATCGATCTTCTGGCTGGCGCTTCACTTCTGCACATCTGGGCACGTGCCCACGGCGTGCTGTTTCTGGGCGCAACGATGCCCGCTGGATTAATGCTCTTGGGACTCCAACGGCTCACGTCGACCGACGACATGGCCAACCCCCTCTCGCTCGGCAGATTCATGATCACGCTGATCCCGTTAGCGGTCTTCCACTGCACTGCCAGCGGCTACGTAGCGATCCAAGCACGGCACCTGCAAGCAACCTTGGCGGAAAGGACTCGATGATGGATGGTACGGATCTGGTGCTCCAGGTGAGAGGCCTCCACCATGCATTTCAGGATGGGCCCACCACCAGGCGGGTTCTGCACGATGTCTCAGTGCACGTCGGGGTAGGCGAGATGGTGGCGATCACCGGGCGATCCGGCAGCGGCAAGACCACGCTGCTGCACATCGCAACGGGCCTCCTCACGCCCGATGGGGGTGACGTCGAGGTGTGCGGCCACAGCCTGACCCAGACGTCCAGTGGCTCGATCGCGCGCATTCGTCGAGAGCACATCGGCCTCTCCTCACCCCAGTTCGGCCTTCACCTCAAGGAGACCGTCGCAGCTAACGTCGAGTTGCCATTGCTGTTCCAGCAGCCCCGTAGACCTACCGCAACTCGGCGTGCCGCAGTCGCGGCTGCGCTCGAGCGCGTCGGTCAGGCTGGCTTGGCTTCGCAACGGGCCGCAACGTTGTCAACAGGTCAGGCGCAGCGCGTGTCTCTTGCCCGGGCTATCGTCACGTGTCCAGCACTCTTGGTCGTCGACGAGCCCACAGCAGCCCTCGACGAGGAGGCTGCTGCCGGGATCGTGGCGGTGCTCAAATCCGTCGCCTCCGAGGGTACGGGCGTCTTGGTTGCCACCCACGACATGCAAGTCAGCCGCGCCAGCCACCGAGTGCTGCGCCTCCGGGACGCCAGGTTGGAACCGTGGGCAGTCGGCCTTTGAGCAGCGTCGGCGCTTGCCCCTGATCTGCTTCTCAGCTGAGCTGAGGCCACGCCACCCGTGCATTCCGGCATGGACGCAACTACACTGGCGAGGACGTCTACCCACTAGTTTCGAGGATTCGTGACCAAGCAACTCAACAGAGTCGTCATCCGCTTCGCCGGTGACTCCGGCGACGGCATGCAGCTGACCGGTGACCGCTTCACCGCAGAATCGGCTAGCTTCGGCAACGATATCGCTACCCTCCCCAACTTTCCCGCCGAGATTCGCGCGCCGCAGGGCACGCTGCCCGGGGTGTCGAGCTTCCAGCTCCACTTCGCCGATTTCGACATCGTTACCCCCGGCGACGTGCCGGACGTGCTCGTCGCGATGAACCCGGCTGCGCTCAAGGTGAACCTGAAGGATCTGCCCGCCGGCACCGTCATCATCGTCGATACGCACGACTTCACGGCGCGCAACCTCAAGAAGATCGGGTGGGACACCAACCCCCTCGAAGACGGCACGCTCAGCAATTACACCGTGCATGAACTGGATCTCACGACGCTGGCGCAGGGCGCCGTCGAAGGCTTCGGCCTCACGCGCAAGGACGCGTCGCGGACGAAGAACATGTTTGCGCTCGGCCTGCTGAGCTGGATGTACTCACGCCCCACCGAAGGCACCGAGCAGTTCCTCTCGTCGAAGTTCGCGAAGAAGCCCGAAATCCGCGACGCCAACCTCGCCGCGTTCAGGGCCGGCTACGCGTACGGCGAGACCACCGAAGCATTCGCGGTGCAGACCGTCGTCGATCCGGCCCCAATGCCGCAGGGGCGCTACCGGCAGGTCTCCGGCAACCTCGCCACGGCCTACGGCCTCATGACGGGCGCCCACAAGGCCGGCATGCAGCTCTTCTTGGGTTCCTACCCCATCACCCCCGCCTCCGACATCCTGCACGAACTCTCCCGCCGCAAAGACGTCGGCGTGATGACGTTCCAGGCGGAAGACGAGATCGCCGGCGTCGCATCCGCGCTGGGCGCGAGCTTCGGCGGCGCGCTCGGTGTCACCACCACGTCGGGCCCCGGCGTCGCGCTGAAATCGGAAACCATCAGCCTCGCCATCATGACCGAGCTCCCGCTGGTGATCGTCGACGTGCAGCGCGCCGGGCCGTCGACGGGCATGCCGACGAAGACCGAGCAGGCCGACCTGCTGCAGGCGCTCTACGGCCGCCACGGTGAGGCCCCGCTACCGGTGCTCGCGGCGAAGTCGTCCACCGACTGCTTCGACACCGCGCTCGAAGCCTGCCGGCTCGCCGTCACCTACCGCACGCCGGTCATCATGCTCTCCGACGGCTACCTCGCCAACGGTGCCGAACCGTGGCGCATCCCGGATCTCGACGCGATTCCCGCCATCGAACCCAACTTCGCCGAGCGCGTGCACGACGAGGACCCGCACTTCATGCCGTACCGACGCGACCCTGAGACGCTCGCGCGCGAGTGGGCGAAGCCCGGCACACCCGGCCTGGAGCACCGCATCGGGGGCCTGGAGAAAGACCAGCTCTCCGGCAATGTCAGTTACGACCCAGACAACCACGATGCGATGGTGCGCACCAGAGCTGACAAGGTGGCCGGCATCGTGCGCGACATCCCCGCTCTCCAGGTGGACGACCCAACCGACGACGCGAAACTGCTCGTGCTCGGCTGGGGGTCGACCTACGGGCCGATCACGGCTACGGCCAGGCGCATGCGCAAGAACGGCCACAAGATCGCGACGGCGCACCTGCGCCACCTGAACCCCATGCCCGCCAACGTCGGCGACGTGCTGCGTCGCTACGAGCACGTCATCGTCCCGGAGATGAACATGGGCCAGCTCGCGCACGTGCTTCGGGCGAGGTACCTCGTCGATGTGGAGAGCTACTCGCGGGTGCGCGGGCTGCCGCTGTCCATCGCGGAGCTGGAGGAAGATTTCGTACAAGCAGTGCAGGCATTGGAGGAGCAGCGATGAGCGGTCTTGCAGGCGTTCCACTGGCCATCAAGCCCTTGCAGCGCAAGGAGATGGTGAGCGATCAAGAGGTGCGCTGGTGCCCGGGCTGCGGCGACTACGCAATTCTGTCTACCTTCCAGCAGATGGCGGCAGGCCTCGGCATCCGACGCGAGAACATCGTCATGATCTCGGGCATCGGCTGTTCGTCGCGTCTGCCGTACTACGTCGACTCGTACGGCATGCACTCCATCCATGGGCGCGCGCCCGCTATCGCGACGGGGCTCGCCGCCACGCGTGAAGACCTCAGTGTCTGGGTGGTCACCGGTGATGGCGACGCGCTCTCCATCGGCGGTAACCACCTCATTCACGCGCTGCGCCGCAACGTGAACATCAACATCTTGCTGTTCAACAACCGCATCTACGGGCTCACGAAGGGGCAGTACTCCCCCACCTCCGAGCTCGGCAAGGTGACGAAGTCAACCCCGTACGGTTCGCTCGACGAACCGTTCAACCCACTGTCGGTGGCGTTGGGTGCGGAGGCGACGTTCGTAGCTCGCGCCGTCGACTCCGATCGCGCCGGGCTCACGGAGGTGATGGAGCGCGCGGCCCAGCATCGCGGCGCGTCGTTCATCGAGATCTTCCAGAACTGCCCCATCTTCAACGACGGTGCATTCGATGCCATCAAGGGGCCTGAGGCCGTCGAGACCCTCATCCCGCTGCGTCACGGCGAGCCCATCACGTTCGGCAAGGATGGGCACAAGGCGGTGGTCCGCGACGAGTACGGCGCGCTCAGCGTCGTTCAGACCGCCGACGTGGACCCGTCGGCCATCGTGGTGCACGACGAGACGCGCGACGACCCGACGTACGCGTTCGCGCTGTCCAGGCTCACCGAGCCGGGCGTGCTCGATCAGGCCCCAATCGGAGTGCTGCGTTGCGTGGATCGCCCCACCTACGACGATCTCGCGCGCGAGCAGATCACCGCTGTCGAGTCACCTGACCGGGCTGCTGCGCTAGCCTCAGTCATCGCAGGACCTGACACGTGGGAGGCGCGGACACAATGAATCAATGGCGGCCGTCTGCGCCACCTCCACCGGGTGGCTGGCAACCGCCAGATTCCGGGCGTTCACGCGCGCCACAGTCCCGCCCTACCGCTGCGCGGCCTGACTCGTCGCAGGAGCAAGATCCGGAGGCGTTCCAGTCCATCTTGATGCGCGCTCGTGATCAGTCGCGCTACGAGGCGCCTGTCATTGAGGAGGAGCGCTCGCGCGGCCCCTTCCCCTGGAAGATGGTCGTCGCAGTGTTCACGGTCGTGGTAGTGCTCGCTGTCGCCGCGGGCACGTTCTATGCGCTCGTGCTGCGTAAACCCACCGTCGATGAGCGCACCATCGTGAAACCTTCCGGCAGCGCGTCTGCGGGGAATATCCGCACTCCGCAGGCGGCCGTCTCGGAGTATCTGCATGCGCTCGCCGACGGCGACATCGACAAGGCCTTGTCCCTCGGGGAGCGCGGGGGCGACGAAACCAGCACCATGGTGCTGCTCTCCCGCAAGGCACACAAGGCGATGCGTGAGAAAGCGCCCATCGAGAACATCAAGATCCTGACCACCGACAAGAAGGCGTCGGAGGTGGAGGTGAGCTACACGCTCGCCGGGCAGCCTGTGCACACGAGTATCCCCGTGGTGCTCGACGATCGCGGAAGCTATGAGCTGGAGCGCACCACCGTTACCGTCGTGATCGAGCTCGTGCAGGCCGAGTCGCTGCCACTGAAAGTGAACGGCGTCGAGGTGCCCAAGGTGCAGCCCATCGAGGTGGTGCCCGGCGTGTACAACCTTTCGACGGAGTTGCCGTTCATTCAGTACCCGTCAGACAACAGCTTCACCATTGGCTCGCTACAGTTCGCGGAGGAGACGCTGCTGCCTGCAACGCCGGCCTTCACGAACGCCGGTAACGACGCGTTCCGTTCGGCGTTGGAGCGTTCTCTCGAGCAGTGCGTGGAGATGCAAGCTCCCAGCCCGAAGGGGTGCCCGCAAGGGGTCCGTCCAGCGAAACCCATCAAGCCGGGCTCGATCAGGTGGAGCCTCGTCGGCAATCCGTTGGTCGGGGTGCAACCCAGCCTCAGCACCGACGATTTGTCCATCGGTGTCGCCACGCTGGATATGACCTTCAATCTGGAGTTCCAGTACGCCGACGGCTCCAACCCAGGCACGCAGGAACTCAAGGTCACTGCCCGCGCATCGGCGAATATGCTCGCTGAGAACCCCGATGAGGTCATCATCACCTGGAACAAATAGGTAGCCGCGCCTCGAGCGCCTACTAGGCTGGACGGCATGACTGGACTCGATTTTTCTCACCGCGACGACGAGGTGCGCCTCGTCGACGATCTCTTCCGCCACTTCCACGGGCGTTGGCTCGCCACTGCGCAGATCGATCCCGATAAATCGTCCGCCGGCGCGTTCATCGACCTCCGCGACGATGCGGAGGCGAATGTGCGTGCAATCGTCGAGGGCATCCGCAACGCTGAGCCGGGCTCCGAGGAAGCGAAGATCGCGCAGCTCTACGCGTCGTTCATGGATGAGCAGAAGGTGGAAGCACTCGGCGCTGAGCCGCTGCGTCCGCTCCTGGAGGCCGTCGAGAGCATCACCGACGGCGCCTCGCTCGCCAGCTACCTGGGTGACGCGGCACGTCTGGGGTTGCTGAGCCTCGTCCACTTCGGCGAGGAGACTGACCCGGGGGATCCGTCGCGCTACGTCTTGTTCATCGCGCAGAGCGGCCTGGGGCTGCCGGATGAAGAGTACTACCGACTCGAGGAACACGCCGAGATCCGGGGTGCGTACCGTGCGCACGTCGAGCGCATGCTCGCTCTCGGCGGTGTTTCCGACGCCGCCGATCAGGCTGACGCCGTGCTGGCGCTCGAAACCAAGATCGCCGCGCAGCATTGGAACAAGGTGCGCTGTAGGGACATCGTCGCGATGTTCAACCCGAAGTCGTGGGAGGAGCTGCAGAGCTTTGCGCCTGGATTCGCCTGGGAGCGGTTCCGCGACGCGGCCGGCATCCCCGTCGAGAAGCTGGAGTACGTCGTCGTCGAGCAGCCGTCGTTCGTGGAGGCGCTCGCCCGGCTCGTCGAGGAGGAACCTGCCGATGCGTGGCGCGCGTGGGCGCGCTGGCACGTGATCTCGAGCGTCGCGCCCTACCTGTCGTCGCAGTTCGTCGAAGCCAACTTCGACTTCTACGGATGCACGCTTTCCGGCACGCAGGAGTTGCGTCCCAGGTGGAAGCGCGGCATCGCGTTCGTCGAGGGTGTGATTGGTGAGGCCATCGGCAAGCTGTACGTGGCGAAGCACTTCAAGCCCGAGGCCAAGGCCGCCATGGATGCGCTCGTCGGCAACCTCATCAAGGCGTACGACCAGTCCATCCGCGAGCTCACGTGGATGTCCGAGACGACGAAGGAGCAGGCGCTCGAGAAGCTCAGGGGGTTCACGCCGAAGATCGGCTACCCTTCCCGCTGGCGTGACTACTCTGCGCTGGAGGTGGACGACGACCTGCTCGCGAACGTGCTTGCCAGCAACGAGTTTGACTTCGAGTACTCGCTGTCGCGTGTGCTCGGCCCGGTGCAGGAATCCGACTGGGCCATGCTGCCCCAGACGGTGAATGCGTACTACCACCCGCTGCGCAACGAGATCGTGTTCCCCGCGGCGATTCTGCAGCCGCCGTTCTTCAACATCGACGCCGACGATGCCGTCAACTACGGCGCCATCGGGGCGGTCATCGGGCACGAGATTGGGCACGGCTTCGACGACAAGGGCTCCACCACCGATGCCGAGGGCAAGATCCGTGACTGGTGGACCGCCGACGACAAGGCCGCGTTTGAGCAAGCCACGGCCCGGCTCGTCAGCCAGTACGACGGGCTCTCCCCCGAGGGCGTCGACGGGCACGTCAACGGCAAGCTCACCCTCGGTGAGAACATCGGTGACCTCGGCGGCGTCGGAATCGCGTACAAGGCATGGTTGATCGCGGGAGGGCGCCCCGACGGGGAGCCGATCGACGGGTTCACTCCCGCGCAGCGGTTTTTCCTCTCGTACGCGCAGGTGTGGCAGTCAAAGCGCCGCCCGGAGATGGCGAAGATGCTGCTCAGCGTCGACCCGCACTCCCCCGCCGAGTTCCGCGTGAACCAGATCGTGAAGAACGTCGACGCCTTCCACGACGCCTTCGGCACCGCCCCTGGCGATGGCCTCTGGCTCGACCCTCAGGAGCGCGTCAGCATCTGGTGATCGCGGCTGCGGGCTCACGCACCTCGATGATTGAGCCGCCGCTGCAAGCGGCGAGTCGAAATCATCCCGGCAGAAGTGGTTTCGATACGCCGCCTACGGCGGCTACTCAACCACCGGGGGCGCTTGAATCGATGATTGAGTAGCGCCGCAGGCGCGTATCGAAATCATCCCCGATGTGGTTTCGATACGCCCGCTGCGCGGGCTACTCAACCACCGAGCCCAGCAGGCACTCAACCACCGCGGGCGCTTGAATCGATAATTGAGTAGCGCCGCAGGCGCGTATCGAAATCACCCGGACGTGGTTTCGATACGCCCGCTCCGCGGGCTACTCAACCACCGAAGATCTATGGCTCAGTGCTCGCGGCGCACGAGCTCATCGCAGATTTCGAGCAGCGCGGTCTTGGCGTCGCCGTCCGGGAGCGGAGCGAGCCTCTGACAGGCGAGCGCAGCGTGGCGCTCTACCTCGGCCTTCGCCTCGTCCATGATCGGGTGGGCGCGGAGCTGCGTGAGCACCTCCGCCAGCGTGGCGTCGTCGGTGAGGTCACCGTCGATGAGCGCCAGCAGCTCAGCGTCAGCCGGGTCGTTCTTCTTGCGCAGCATCAGCACCGGCAGCGTGGGCACGCCCTCGCGCAGATCGGTGCCGGGCGTCTTGCCGGTCTGCTCGGAGGTGATGTCGATGAGGTCGTCGGACAGCTGGAACACCACCCCGATCTCCTCACCGAAGCTGCGCAGGGCCTCAATATGCTCGGCGCTCGCATCCGCAGCCATCGCGCCGAAGCACGCCGACGCCGCGATAAGTGAGCCCGTCTTGTCGGCAATCACCTGCAGGTAGTGCTCGAGGGGATCATCTTCGTCTGACGGGCCAATCGTCTCCGCAATCTGCCCCTGCACGAGCCTGGCGAACGTCCTGGACTGCAGCCGCACGAACTCCGTGCCGAGGCCGGCCACCTTGTCAGAGGCCTGCGAGAACAGGAAATCACCGACGAGGATCGCTACCGAGTTGCCATAGAACCGGTTTGCCGACGGCGCTCCTCGCCGCACGTCTGCCTCGTCCATGACGTCGTCGTGATACAAGCTCGCGACGTGCGTCAACTCCATCACCATTGCGGCATCCTGGAGACGCTGCTCGTCGCTCACCTCACCGAACTCGCTCGCCAAGAACACCAACATAGGGCGGAATCGTTTACCCCCTGCTTCGATCACATGGCGGGCTGCCTGCGTGACGTACGGGGTGTTCGCCACGGCCGCATCGGCCAGAAGCGGCTCGAGCTCGTCGAGCCGCTTCTGGATCCGTGCGTCAAATGATGCAGTCATCAGCGGATGAACTCCGAGAATTGTCCGAACAGGTCAAGGATGCCGCCGGGCACCAGGCCGAGGATCACCGTCGCGAGCGCAGAGATCACCACGAGGCTCCACACCCACAGCGACGGAGTAGCCACGACTACTTCGGAATCCTCGTCGGCAGAGTCGAACCACATCGCGACCGTGACCTTGAGGTAGAAGTATGCCGCCACCACGCTCATGATGATCGCGACGATCACCAGCCACGCGTAGCCGCCCTGGAAGGCCGCCGCGAACACAGCCAGCTTGCCGACGAATCCTGCGGTGAGCGGGATGCCAGCGAAGCTCAGGAAGAACAGCGTCATCACACCAGCCAGCAACGGGTTGCTCTTGCCGATGCCCTTCCAATCGTCGAGGGAAGTGGCCTCGCCACCTGCCCGGCGCACGCACATCACCAGGCCGAACGCGCCCAGCGTCGCCACGCCGTAGGTGAGCAGGTAGAAGGCCACCGCGCCCAGGGACGTCACAAGCACGTCCTTGTCGAGCACGACCGCGCCAACGACACCCACGAGGATGAAACCGGCGTGCGTGATGGCCGAGTACGCGAGGAGGCGCTTGATGTCGGTCTGCCACAGCGCGATCACCGCACCGACGACCATCGACAACACCGCGACGACCGCGATGAACGGCTGCCAGTCCCATCGAGCGCCACCCAAGCCGACGAACAGCACGCGCACCAGCGCAGCAACCGCAGCGGACTTCGTCGCAATGGCCATGAACCCGGTGACCGGGGTCGGCGCGCCCATGTAGACGTCGGGCGTCCACGAGTGGAACGGCACCGCGCCAATCTTGAACAGCAAGCCGACGGATACCAGCACGAGGCCGAGCAGCAACAGCCAGTAGTTGTCGGTCTGCGACTTCACAGCCTCCTCGAGGCCAGTGAGCTTCAGCGAGCCCGAGTAGCCGTACAGCATGGCCACGCCGTAAAGGAAGATGCCCGAGGCGAGCGATCCGAGCAGGAAGTACTTCAGACCAGACTCCTGCGACAGCAGGCGACGGCGTCGCGCCATCGACGACAGCAGGTACAGCGGCAGCGAGAACACTTCGAGCGCCACGAACATCAAGATGAAGTCGTTGGCGGAGGCGAACAGCATCATGCCCAGCAACGTGAACAGCAGCAGCGGGAATACTTCGGTGTGCTCGCGACGAAGGCGCACCGCCTCACGTTCGAGAGGGGAACCAGGGGCGGCCGAAGCCGACGGCGCGAACGCCGACTGGCCGTCGGAGACGCTGCGCTCAGCGAACAGCGCGACGCCGCCCAGCCCAAACACAAGCAGGAGCACCCAGAACACCAGCGTCGGACCGTCGTACGAGATCGTGTCCATAGCAAGCTTCTGCGGCTCGAAGTCGCCGAGCTGCAGCGCGAGGGCCGCGCCAGCGCCCAGGATGGTGAGCGACGCGAGGCTGGTCTGCACGACGTAGCGTGAGCTACGCGGCGCGAATGCCTCGACCACGACGGCGAGCACGGCGCCGCCAAACACCACGAGCAGCGGTGCGAGCAACGCCCACTCGATAGTGGGTGCCGTAATCTCCAGGACGTTCATCAGCGTCCGCCTTCCTTCATCTGTGGGGCGGGATCCGAGACACCTGCAACCGTGAGGAAGCCCGTCGAGGCTTCATCAATGATCTGCAGTGCCGGCTTGGGCAGGAAGCCCAGGACAAGGAGCAGCACGATCAGCGGGAACACCGCCGCCTTCTCGCGAAGGCTCAGATCCTTGCTCACCTTCTCCTCAACTTGCTCGGTGACGGGGCCGGTCATGGTGGTCTTGTACAGGCGCAGCACGTAGCTGGCAGCCAGCACCATGCCCACCACCAGGAAGGCGACGTGCACGGGGTACCGCTGCCACGTGCCGGCCATCACCAGGAATTCCGAAACGAAGCTCGACATGCCAGGCAGCGCCAGCGCCGACAGGCCAGACAGCAGGAAGAAGCCAGCCAGCACGGGGGCCACCTTCTGCACGCCGCCGAAGTCGTTGATGTCCTGGCTGCCGCGACGGGCGACGAGGAATCCAACGACGAGGAACAGCGCCGCCGTCGAGAACCCGTGGTTCAGCATGTAGAAGATCGAGCCGGTCATCGACTGCGTCGTGAGCGCGAAGATGCCCACCACCATGAAGCCGAAGTGGCTGATGGAGGTGTAGCTCACCAGACGCAGCATGTCGGTGGCGTTCAGCGCCATCAGCGCGCCGAAGAACATCGAGACGATGGCCCAGATGATCACCACGGGGGCGGCCCACTGCACCGACTCAGGGAAGATCACCAAGCAGATCTTGATGATGCCGAAGGTGCCGATCTTGTCCAGCACACCGACGAGCAACGTCGAGGTGCCTGGGGACGCGGCCGCGGCAGCGTCGGGCAACCAGGAGTGCACGCCCACGAGCGGCGCCTTCACGGCGAACGCGAAGAACACCGCGATGAACAGCCAGTGCGCGGTCGACGTCGCCATCTCCAGCGAGCCGAGATCCTGAATCAGCAGGCTCGGCTGACCCTGCGAGACAGACACGGCGTAGAGCCCGACGATGCCCACCAGCAGCACAAGTCCGCCGGCCAGGGAGAAGAGCAGGAACTTCACTGCAGCGCGCTGCCTGCCCTCGCCGCCGAAGCGTCCGATCATGAAGTAGATCGGAATGAGCGTGGCTTCGAAGGCCAGGTAGAACAGCAGCAGGTCGCCCGCGAGGAACACGAACAGGGCTAGGCCCTGCATGAGCAGCGCGAGCGAGAAGAAACCCGACGCTGTCCCGCGCACGTCGCTGCGTTCGTCGATGCGCCACTCAGCGAGCAGCACGACCGGCACGAGGATGACGGTCAGCAGCACGAGCACCGCGTCCATACGGGTCATGTCGAGGGCGTAGAACGCACCAATCGGGCGAATCCACGGCACCGAGATGGCGAGCGACGTCGTGCCCGAAATGCTCATCGCGGCAGTCACGACGCCGAGCACCAGCGTGGTCAGCGCGAAGCCCATGCCGATCAGCTTGGCGGTCTGCCCCTTGAGCAGGGCGACGACCACCGAACCAACGATCGGTAGCAGGGCGAGGATGGTCAACAACATAGTTTCAAATCTCCTTAGCCCAGCTGTCCCAGTACGACGACGAGCAGCAACACGACGACACCGCCGACGAGGGTGAGTCCGTAGCTGCGGGAGTACCCGTTCTGGGTCTTCCGCAACGCACCGCCGAGGCCTGCCGCCACCGACGCGCCGCCCTCGGGGATCCCGTCGAGCGTCGTGCGGTCGAACCATGCGAAGCCCGACGCGATGCCCTTGACCGGCTGAATGACGGCGTACTTGTTGAATTGGTCACCGTAGAGATCCGCGCGGCCGGCGAGCAGCAGCGGGTTCTTCGTAGCGGGGGCTTCCTTCGGAATGTTGTCCTTGAACATGAACCACCCGACGAGCACGCCCACGGCAACCGTGGCCATGGTGAGCCATCCGATCGGCGTGATGTGCAGCAGCCCGGTCTCGTGGACCTCGTGGCCGGTGGGAACAGCGAGCCATTCCTGAATCCAGCCGTTCATGAACAGGCCAGCCACGAGCGACAGCACCGCGAGGATGATGAGCGGGATCGTCATGGTCAGCGGTGACTCGTGCGGATGCACGTCCTTGTCCCAGCGCTCCTGGCCGAAGAACGTCATCATCATCAGTCGCGTCATGTAGAACGCGGTGATGCCCGCGCCCACCAGGGCGAGGATGCCCAACACCATGTTGGTGTCGAAGGCAGCTTCGATGATGTGGTCCTTCGAGTAGAAGCCCGAGGTGAAGGGGAAGCCAATGATGGCGAGGTACCCCATCGCGAAGGTGAGGAAGGTGATTCGCATCGCCTTCGACAGCCCACCGAAGTTGCGCATGTTGACGTCGTCGTTCATGCCGTGCATGACGGAGCCGGCGCCCAGGAACATGTTGGCCTTGAAGAAGCCGTGCGTGATGAGGTGGAAGATCGCGAACGCGGCGCCGATCGGGCCGAGGCCGGCCGCGAGCATCATGTAGCCAATCTGCGACATGGTCGAGCCGGCGAGCACCTTCTTGATGTCGTCCTTGCTGGAGCCGATCCAGGCACCAGCCAGCAGCGTGACGGTACCGACGATCGCGACGGCCAGCGTCGCCTCGGAGCTTACCGCGTAGATCGCGTTCGAGCGGATCACGAGGTAGACGCCGGCGGTGACCATCGTCGCCGCGTGAATGAGCGCGGAGACCGGCGTGGGGCCTTCCATGGCGTCGAGCAGCCAGGACTGCAGCGGAACCTGCGCCGACTTACCGCACGCGGCGAGCAGGAGCAGGAAGCCGAGCAGGGTGGCCCAGCCGCCCATGTTCGGTGCCGCCTCGTTGACCGCCTGGAAGTCGACGGAGCCGATGAGCGCGAACATGGTGAAGATCGCGGTGGCCATGCCGAGGTCACCCACGCGGTTGACGATGAACGCCTTGTTACCAGCCGCTGCAGCGGACTCACGGTGAGCCCAGAACGAGATGAGCAGGTAGGAAGCGAGGCCCACGCCTTCCCAGCCGATGAACAGCATGAGGTAGTTGTTGGCCAGCACCAGCGTCAGCATCGCGGCGATGAAGAGGTTCAGGTAGGCGAAGAAACGTCGACGACGGGGATCTTCGGCCATGTACCCGATGGAGTAGATGTGGATGAGCGAGCCCACGCCCGTGATGAGCAGCACGAACAGGATGGACAGCTGGTCGACCAGCAGAGCGATGTTCACGCTCCACGAGCCGGTGGCGAGCCACTCGTACACCTGAATGTTCACGGCTTCGGGCTGCTCCAGCATCTGCAGGAACAGCAGCAGGCCGATGACGAAGGAGGCGATGGGCGCCAACGTCGCCAGCCAGTGCCCCCAGCTGTCCGACACTTTGCCGAGCAGCAAGAGCAAGAACGACGTCGCAAGCGGAATCGCGATCATCAACGGAGCGAGCGCAAAGAGGCCGACGGCCACGTTCGCTTCCAGGGTTTCGAGAAGAATCACGGTTTCGCCTCTCAGAACTTCATGAGGTTCGCGTCATCGACCGAAGCCGAGCGACGCGTCCTATAGACGGCAACGATGATGGCGAGGCCAACCACGACCTCAGCGGCAGCAACGACCATCACGAAGAAGGCCGCCATCTGCCCCTCGAGGCCGCCGTGCTGGCGGGCAAACGCGACGAACGCGAGGTTCGCGGCGTTCAGCATGAGCTCGATCGACATGAACGCGATGATCGCGTTACGGCGCAGCAGGAATCCTGCTACTCCGACCGTGAACAAAATCGCGGAAAGCACGAGCAGTGATGCGGTGGTCATGCCTGGCCTCCTTCGATGTCGGCGCGAGCGGATTCGATGGCCTTGCGGGTCTCGTCGGTGGGTGCGCGCAGCTGGTCGACGTCGACGGCGATGCCGCGGTCGAGCAGCGTCTGCGAGAGCGAGGTCTCGGCGACGGAGCCGTCAGGCAGCAATGCCGGGGACGCAATCGAATTGTGGCGCGCGTACACACCAGAGCTGGGTCGGGGCCCGGGGTGAGCACCTTCCTCGGCATAGGCCTTGGTGCGCTCGGTAGCGGAGCCCCACTGGCTGACCTTCTTCTTCAGTTCGTCGCCGTGGGTCAGGATGATTGCGCCCATTGGTGCGACGATGAGCAGCGCGGCCGCGAGCTCGAAGACGATCACGTAGTCGTGGAAGACGAGCTTGGCGAGGCCCCCAACGTTGCCGATCTGGTTGGCGGTCGCCAGCCCAGCGGGTTCCCCGAAGGTTGCCAGCTGCCCAACTACCACGATGATCAGGATGCCGAACCCGAGCGAGGCGACGATCGACGCAGCCCGGTGGCCCTTGATGGTTTCCACCAGCGAGTCGGTGCTGTGCACGCCGATGATCATCACGACGAACACGAACAGCATCAAAATGGCGCCCGTGTAGACGATGATCTGCGCCACGAACAGGAAGGGAGCGTCTAGCGCACCGTAGAGCACCGCAAGCCCGATCATGACGCCGGCCATGCACACTGCCGAGTGCACTGGTTTGCGGGAGACAATGAATCCCAGAGCGCAGGCCACCATGATCGGCGCTGCGATCCAGAAGGCCACATCCGATGCCGTGGCCAAGGGAATGAAGGTCGTCATTCAACCGCTCCTTGGGTGGTGGCGCTGCGGGTATCCAGCTCTCCGGTGGCGGGGAGTCCGGCGTAGTAGTCGTCCTCGTCATCGCCGAGTCGACGCGGGTGCGGCGGCTCTTCCATACCGGGCAGCAGCGGTGCGAGCAGCTGGTGCTTCTCGTAGATGAGGCTCTCGCGCGTCTTGTCGGCGAGCTTCCACGTGTTCGTCATGGTCAGCGCCCGGGTGGGGCATGCCTCGATGCACAGGCCGCAGAAAATGCAGCGTAGGTAGTTGATCTGGTAGACGTGCCCGTACCGTTCACCGGGCGAGAACCGCTCGTCTTCCGTGTTGTCTGCACCTTCGACATAGATGGCGTCTGCGGGGCACGCCCAGGCGCACAGCTCACAGCCGACGCACTTCTCCAGCCCGTCGGGCCAGCGGTTCAGCTGGTGACGACCGTGGAAGCGCGGCTGCAGTACCTTTTCAGGATCCTTGTGCGGGTAGTCCTGGGTGAAGGTCTTGCGGAAGATCGTCTTGAATGTGATGCCAAATCCGGCCCACTCATCGGTGAATCCCATCAGGCGTCCTTCCCAGTCGTCTCGGTGTCTGCGTCGTCCTCGTCGTCGGTGGCCCCGACGACGACACCCGCGAGCTCAGGCAACACCTGGCCCTTGCGCGGAGGCACAGGATAGCCGCCCGCGAACGGATCAAATACCTCGGGGTGCTCCGGTTCAGGCTCGGGTGTCGGCTCGAGATCGTCGCGACGCTTCGAGGCGAGGAGCCAGAACCCGCCGATAGCGACCAGCACGCCGGTGAGCGCGGAAGCCTGCGGGAAGAGCATCACGAGCACGAGGTAGACCAGCACGATCTCGATGAGGTACTTCCAGCCGAGGTTCATGAACTGGTCGTACCGGAAACGCCAGGTTGCGCCGCGCAGCCACATGAAGAAGCTGAATACGAGCTGTACCTTGATGACGAACGAGAGCACGCCCCACCAGCCCGGATCAGCGAGGCCCGGGATGAGGTTGAGCGGCCACGGAATGAGATAGCCGCCCAGGAAGAGCGTGACGCACATCGCCGACACCGTGAGCATGTTGATGTACTCCGCGAGGAAGAACATCGCGTAGCGGAAGCCGGAGTAGTCGGTCATGAACCCCGACACCAGCTCGGACTCACATTCGGGCAGGTCGAACGGTGCTCGGTTGGTCTCGCCCACCATGGAGATCACGTACACCACGAAGCACGGGAACAGCAGGAAGAAGTACCAGCCGGTGATGTGGTGGTTGCCATCCATGAACAGCTGGTTGGTGAACGGAATCGCGAAGGGAATCGGCTCGTTCTGCGCCTCGACGATCTCCCACGTGGACATCGAACCGGAGCGCATCAGCACACCGACGATCGCCAGACCCATCGCGAGTTCATAGGAGATCATCTGCGCTGCCGAGCGGATCGAGCCGAGGAACGAGTAGGAGTTCGACGACGCCCAACCCGCGAGCACAATGCCGTAGATACCGATAGACGCGATCGCCATGACGAACAGCGCCGCCACCGGAAGGTCGGTGAGCTGGAGCCTCGTCTCGACGCCGAACATCGTGACCTCACCGGCGAAGGGAATCACGGCCCAGCCGGTGAAACAGGCAAAGCCTGCGAGGATCGGCGCCAGATTGAAGATGAACGCGTCGGTGTTTGCCGGACGGTAGTCTTCCTTGAAAATCAGCTTGGCGCCATCGCCGAGCGCCTGCCCCAAACCGAACGGGCCGTTCATCACTGGGCCGATGCGGTTCTGCATCTTGCCCAGCAGGCGCCGCTCATACCACACGTTGAAAATGGTCCAGACCAGCAGCACTACGAACAGCAGCAGGATCTTGACCACGGTCAACCAGAACGGATCGTGGAAGAAGACGGGATTCATGCCATTGCTCCCTCGTTGATCGTGACGGCGGTTACCGTCACGGGTGTGCCGGGCAGCGCCGCAAGGCGGCTACCTCCCGGATTCAGCGGCGCCCACACGACGTCGTCGACCATGCCACGCACCACCTCGACGGGCAGCACCTGCTCGCGCCCGTCGCATTCAAGGCGGGCATGGGTGGTGAGGCCGAGGCGCTCAGCCGTGGCAGCGGAGACGCGTGCGACGGCGGGGCGGGCGGTCTTGCGCAGCGCGACCTCGTGGTCGTTACCGCGCGAAGCATCCAGCAGCTCACGCCAGCCGGCGAACAGGACGCCGTCGGCCTTCGTGGCGGCACCGCACTGCGGGGCGGAGGCGCGAGCGCCTTCCCAGTCCTGCAGTTCCTGGAAGCTCTCCCAGGCGGATGCAGTCGTGCGAATGCCCAGGTCGGAGCCCAGTGCGTCCGACAATGCGGCGAGGATGCGCAGGTCGGTCATCGGTGAGTGCGTCGACGACGTCACCAGTCCGATCGGCAGCTCGCGGCCTTCCCAGTTCAGGAAGTGGCCGCTCTGCTCTTCCACCAAGGCGGCGGGGAACACGACGTCGGCGCGCTCCGTCACCTCGGAGGGGCGCTGCTCGATGCTCACGACGAACTCCGCGGCTTCGAGCGCCGCGAGGGCGGCGGCCGGATGGGCCATGTCGCCCGGCTCAACACCAGCCACGACGAGCGCCTTCAGCGTGCCCTGCTGCACAGCGTCGAACTGCTGCTGCGCGTTCAGTCCCTCGGCTTCCGGCAGCGAGTCGACGCCCCAGGCGGCAGCGACGTCGACGCGGGCTCCCGCGTCGGAGACCTGCCTACCGCCCGGCAGCAAACCGGGCAGACAGCCTGCATCGAGCGCGCCTCGGTCGCCTGCACGCCGCGGCATCCACGCCAGATGGGCGCCGGTTGCGTCGGCGATCCGGGTAGCGGTGCTGAGCAGGCCAGGCACAGTGGCCGCCCGCTCCCCCACCATGATGATGGTGCTGTCGTCGAGGTTCTCCAGCGCCTCCAGCGCTGCGATCTCGTCGCCGGGGGCGGTCGGGATCAACGTCGCGGACAGCTTCTCGGAGCCCTTCGACGCGAACGGCGCGATCACCTGTACCTTGAGGTTCTGCTTGCGCACCGCCTTACGCAACCGCAGGAAGGCGATGGGCATCTCATCCTCGGGCTCGAAGGCGACGAGGATCACGGTGCTCGCCTGTTCCACGTCGGCCCAGCTGACCTGGGTGCGCCCAGCGACGCGGGCTGCCAGGAATACGGCTTCCTCGTCGGATGCGGGGCGGGAGCGGAAGTCGATGTTGTTCGTGCCCAGCACGGCGCGCGCGAAGCGCGAGTAGCCGAGCGCATTTTCAACGCTGAGACGTCCACCGGTTTGTACACCGACGGCGTCGCCGGCCTGCTTGAGGCCTGCCACCGCAGCATCGATGGCTTCAGGCCACGAGGCGGGACGCAGCACCCCGTTCTCACGCACGAGCGGGTGGGTGAGGCGATCCTCACGGGCGTAGACGAAGCCGAAGCGGCCCTTATCGCAGCTCCATTCCTCGTTGATCTGCGGGTTGTCCCCGGCAAGGCGACGCTTCACCTGGTGGTGACGGTGGTCGACACGCAGTTCACAACCGGCAGCGCAGTGCTCGCAGGTGCTCGTCGTCGACACGAGATCGAACGGGCGAGCCTGGAAGCGGTATGCCGCCGAGGTGAGCGCGCCAACCGGGCAGATCTGCACCACGTTGCCAGAGAAGTAGGAATCGAACGGCTTGGTGTCGTCGATGGCGATCTGGCTGACCGCTCCGCGCTCGGAGAGGTGGATGAGCGGGTCGCCCGCAATCTGGTCTGCGAAGCGGGTGCAGCGCTGACAGAGAATGCAGCGCTCGCGGTCCAGCAAGATCTGGGCGGAGAGGTTGATGGGCTTCGGATAGGTGCGCTTGGCGAGGCCGTAGCGCGACTCCCCTGTGCCGTGGCTCAGCGACTGGTTCTGCAGGGGGCACTCGCCGCCCTTGTCACAGATAGGGCAGTCGAGCGGGTGGTTGATGAGCAGGAATTCCATCTGCCCCTGCTGCGCCTTCTCGGCGACGGCGGAGGTGACCTGCGTCTTTACCACCATGCCCTCGGCCACCGGCATGGTGCAGGCGGGCTGGGGCTTCGGGAAGCCGCGGCCATTGCCGGCGTCCGGAATATCGACGAGGCACTGGCGGCAGGCGCCTGCCGGATCGAGCAGCGGGTGGTCGCAGAAGCGAGGGATGTTCGTGCCGATGCTCTCCGCCGCGCGGATGATGAGGGTTCCCTTCGGCACGCTGACCGACACACCGTCGATGGTGCACGTGGTGAGTTCCTCCGGCGGCAACACCTGGGCTGCGCTCTTGGCGTCGACGCTCATCGCGTGGCTCCTTCCTTGGCGAAGATGGCGCTCTTCTCGTAGGGGAAGAGTTCCCGTGCAGACGTGTGGTAGCCCTGCTCGAACTCCTCACGGAAGTGCGTGACTGCGCTGCGAACGGCTGCGACGGCGCCGTCGGCGAGTGCGCAGAACGAGCGGCCGCCGATGTTCTCGCAGATGTCGAGCAGCTTGTCGACATCGCCTTCCTGGGCTTCGCCGCGCTCGAACGCCATCAGCAGCTGCACGAGCCACCAGGTGCCCTCACGGCACGGGGTGCACTTGCCGCAGCTTTCGTGCTTGTAGAACTCGACAAAGCGCAGCGTGGTGCGCACGATCGAGACGGTGTCGTCGAACACCTGCAACGCCTTGGTGCCGAGCATGGTGCCGGCACCAGCCATGCCCTCGTAATCGAGCGGGAGGTCGAGGTGCTCGTCGGTGAGGATGGGCGTGGAAGAACCACCCGGAGTGAAGAACTTCAGCTTGTGGCCCTGGCGGATACCTCCGGAGAGTTCGATGAGCTCCCGCATGGTGATGCCCATGGGTGCTTCGTACTGGCCCGGATGGGTGACGTGCCCGGACACGGAGTACAGCGTGAAGCCCTTCGACTTCTCTGTGCCCATGGCCTGGAACCATTCCTTGCCGTTGGCGATAATGGACGGCACCGAGGCGATGGATTCGACGTTGTTCACCACCGTCGGCGACGCGTATAGGCCTGCGACGGCGGGGAACGGTGGGCGAAGTCGCGGCTGGCCGCGTCGGCCCTCGAGCGAATCCAGCAGCGCGGTTTCCTCACCGCAGATGTAGGCTCCGGCTCCGGCGTGGACGATGATGTCCAGGTCGTAGCCGCTACCGAAGATGTTCTTGCCGAGGTAGCCCGCGTCGTAGGCTTCCTGCACGGCGGCCTGCAGGCGACGGATGATGTGCACCACCTCGCCGCGGCAGTAGATGAATGCCTGGTGCGAGTTGAAGGCGAAGCAGGAGATGATGATGCCCTCCACCAGGGTGTGCGGGGAGGCCATCAGCAGTGGCATGTCCTTGCAGGTGCCGGGTTCCGACTCGTCGGCGTTGACGACGAGGTACTTCGGGTTCGGGTTGTCCTGCGGCACGAAGCTCCACTTCATGCCCGTGGGGAAGCCAGCGCCGCCACGGCCGCGCAGGCCCGCGTCCTTCACCAGGGTGATGATGTCGGCGGGCTGCATGCCCAGCGCCTTGCGAGCGGCCTGGTAGCCGCCCGTCGACTCGTACTCGGCAAGCTTCCACGACCGCTCCTTGCCCCAGTGGGCGGAGAGTACCGGGGTGAGTGTGTCGGTCACTTCGCGTCCTCCTCAGCTGCGGGCGGCTCAGGCAGATTGTTCGGGTCGGGGGCGGTCCAGCCGCGCTCCCGAGCGATCTCGACGCCGCGCAGCGACGCGTGGCCAGCGGAGGGCCCTTCGTCGACGCGCCCATCGGGGAATCCGGCAAGCACGCGCTCGGTGTCCTTCCAACAGGTGATGGCCGCGCCGCGCGAGGAGCAAATGGGCTTGTCGTTGCTCAGTGCGTCGAGCAGCTCTGCGGTTTTCTCCGGGTCCATGTTGTCGAAGAATTCCCAGTTGACCATCATGACCGGCGCGTAGTCACACGCCGCGTTGCATTCCAGGCGCTCGAGCGAGATCTGGCCGTCTTCGGTGGTCTGGCCCTCGTCGATGCCGAGGGTGTCCTTCACCTGCTCGAGCAGGATGTCGCCGCCCATTACCGCGCACAGCGACGTGGTGCACACACCGAGGTGGTGCTTCCCGGCTGGGCGGCGCTTGTACATGGTGTAGAAGGTGGCCACACCAGATACCTGTGCTGCGGAGATGCCGAGCACCTCGGCACACGCTTCGATGCCGCGGGGGCTGATGCGACCGTCAACCGACTGCACGAGGTGCAGCATCGGCAGGAGCGCCGAGCGGGGCTCGGGGTAGCGGTCGGCGATCTCCTGCAGCTCGTGCATGGTGACGTCGTCGATGTTCGTTGACGTGTCGGAGTAGTCAATCGTGCCCGAATCCGCGAAGTGCGTCTTGAACTCACCACTCATCGGTCAACACCTCCAAGAACTGGGTCGATGCTTGCCAGGGCGACGACGACGTCGGACATCATGCCGCCCTCGCACATGTAGGGGATGGATTGCAGGTGGTGGAATCCGGGGTCGCGCATGTGCACGCGGTAGGGTTTGGGCCCGCCGTCGGAGACGACGTGGCAGCCGAGTTCGCCCTTGGGGGATTCGACAGCCATGTATGCCTGGCCAGCGGGCACCTTGAAGCCCTCGGTGACGATCTTGAAGTGGTGAATGAGCGCTTCCATCGAGCCCGTCATGATGTGCTTGATGTGCTCGTTCGAGTTGCCCTGGCCGTCGGCTCCGATGCTGAGCTGCGCGGGCCAGGCGATCTTCTTGTCTTCCACCATCACGGGCTGGCCTTGCGTCTTCTCCAGACGCTCAAGGCACTGTTCGACGATCTTGAGCGACTGCCAGGTTTCGTCGAGACGGACGCGGAAGGCGCCGTAGGAGTCGTCCCCCGTCCAGGTGACCACGTCGAAGTCGTAGGTTTCGTAGCCGCAGTAGGGCTGCTTCTTGCGCAGGTCCCATTCGTAGCCAGTGGCGCGCAGACGCGGACCGGTGACGCCGAGCATCATCGCGCCGGTCAGGTCGATGCGCGCGATGTCCTTCATGCGGCCGATGAAGATGGGGTTCTCGTTGCAGAAGCCCGCGTACTCGGGCAGGTGCTTGTGCAGCCAGTCGATGACGCTGCGAAGGTGGTCGAGCCCGCCCTCAGGCAGGTCGTTTGCGACGCCGCCGGGGCGGATGAACGCGTGGTTCATGCGCAGACCGGTGAGCGCTTCGAAGAAGTCGAGGATCACTTCGCGCTCGCGGAACCCGATGGACATGACCGTCGTCGAGCCAATCTCCATGCCGCCTGTACCGATGGCCACGAGGTGCGATGCGATACGGCACAGCTCCATCACGAGCACGCGAATCACTTGCGCGCGCTCGGGGATGTCGTCGGTGATGTCCAGCAGCTTCTCGACTGCCATGCAGTACACGGCTTCGTTGAACAGCGGGGCGACGTAGTCCATGCGCGTCATGTACGTGACGGCCTGGGTCCACGTCTTAAACTCGGCGTTCTTTTCGATGCCGGTGTGGAGGAAGCCGATGCCGGGGCGGATCGAGGTGACGGTCTCGCCCTCCATCTCCAGCAGGAGGCGCAGCACACCGTGGGTGGACGGGTGCGAGGGGCCCATGTTGATGACGATGGTCTCGTCGCTGCGCTCGGCCTGTTCTGCGACGATCTCTTCCCAGTCGCCTCCCTGGGCGTAGTAGGCGTGATCGGCTGGTTTCTCGCCGGGGGCCGCGTAAACGTCCTGGCTCACGAGTAGCTCCTTCGCGTATCCGGCGCCGGAACCTTGGCGCCCTTGTATTCGACGTCGATGCCGCCCAGCGGGTAATCCTTGCGCTGCGGGTGGCCCTCCCAATCGTCAGGCATCAGGATGCGGGTGAGGCCGGGGTGGCCGTCGAAGATGATGCCGAACATGTCCCACGTCTCGCGCTCGTCGTAGTCGGCCATCGGGTAGGTGGCGCACACCGAGGGGATGTGGGGGTCGCCGTCGGGACAGCTCACTTCGAGCCGGACGCGACGGTTGTGCGTGTAGCTGAGCAGGTGGTAGACGGCGTGCAGTTCTGCGCCGGTCTGCTGCGGGTAGTGCACGCCCGAGATGCTCATGATGACCTCGAAGCGCAGCCAGGGGTCGTCGCGGAACGTGCGAGCCACCTTGGTGAGCTGCTCTCGCGGCACGTAGATGGTGAGTTCGCCGTTGTGGTAGAGCATCGGGAAGTGCTCGGCCTCGGGCAGTGCGTCGACGGCGCGACGGTACATCTCGTCGGCGTCCGCATCGTCAAAGGGCGGGGTGGGGATGCCCGGCATGGAGATTTCTCGCACTATGCCGCCGTAGCCCGACGTGTCGCCCGAGCCGCGCGACCACATGCCCTGTTTCGTCTCGAATACGGGCGCGCCCTTCGCGGGCTCCTGTGCGCGCTGCGGGATGTGCTCCTCGCTCATCGCATGAGTCCCTTCTGCTCCACCTTGGCAGGCGCAGCCAACGCGGCCTGCTCAAGTTCTTCGATTTCCGCCGCGCGGTGGGCACCCATCTTCGTGTTCTTCCATACCTCTTCACGGAGTTTGAAGATGCCGTCGATCAGCTGATCGGGACGGGGCGGGCAACCGGGGATGTACATGTCTACGGGAAGGAAGTGGTCGGCGCCCTGGATGATGGCGTAGTTGTTGAACATGCCGCCCGAGCTGGCGCAGGCGCCCATGGAGATCACCCACTTGGGGTTGGGCATCTGGTCGTAGATCTGGCGCAGCACCGGAGCCATCTTCTGGCTGACACGTCCAGAGATGATGAGGAGGTCGGACTGGCGTGGCGAGCGGAACACTTCCTGCCCCCAGCGGCCGGCGTCGAACCTCGGCGTACCGAAGGCCATCATCTCAATGGCGCAGCATGCCAGACCCATCGTCGCGGGCCACCACGACGTCTTACGCATCCATCCTGCGATGGCTTCCACCGACGTCAGCAGGACGCCTGCCGGAATCTTATCTTCGAGACCCATTGCACAACTTCCTTTATCTGATCAGTCCCAGTCCAGGCCCTTGCGGCGCAAGACGTAGAAGAATGCGACGAACACCAGCGCGATGAAGATCACCATCTGGATGACGACGAAGAAGTCCATCTGGTTGCGTGACACCGCGAAGGGGTACAGGAATACCACCTCGATGTCGAACACGATGAATAGCATGGCCGTGATGTAGTACTGCACCGGGAAGCGGCCACCGCCGGCAGGCTGCGGGGTGGGCTGGATGCCACACTCGAACGCATCATGCTTGGAGCGGTTGTAGCGCTTCGGGCCTACCACTGCGCTGAGCAGCATGGATACCACCACGAATCCCGTGGCCAACACCATCATTCCCACAATGGGGATGTAGGGGTTCATGCGGACTCCTTCACTCGATTGTTGTTGCTCATGCCGACGGCGCCGCCTTCGAGAGCACATTGATGATGTGATCAGCCCAATCGCCATCATGGGCATCACGCAGGTCTGCGAGCAATTTCATGACGAGGTGCATGAGGTGCTTCCGCGGAAGGCCATACTTCGTGCACAAACGCATGATCGTCGGGTTACCGATGAGCTTCGCGAAGATGGTACCGAGTCGGTAATAGCCGCCTAGCTCCGCCCTCAGTTTGATGGGGTAACCCTGGAGCGCGCGCTCTGCGGCAGGCGTGCCGATGCCGCGCGCGAACGCGTCAGCGCAGGCGTCGGCGGCCCATTCGGCGGCCTCCATCGCGTACGCGATGCCCTCACCGTTGAAGGGGCTCACCATGCCGCCTGAGTCGCCGACGAGGAGCAGCCCTCGGCCATAGTGCGGCTGGCGGTTGAAGGCCATGGGCAACGCGGCGCCTTGCACCTTGCCCACCTGGTTCTCGTCGCGGTAGCCCCACTCTTCGGGAGTGTTGTCGAGCCAGCGCTTCAGCATCGCCCGGTAGTCGGTTTTACCGAACCCCTTCGACGTGCTCGTGACACCAAGCCCGACGTTGACCGTGCCGTCGCCCATGGGGAACACCCAGCCGTAGCCGGGAAGCAAGTTGGAGTTGCCGGGCTCACCGTCCCAGAGTTCGAGCCAGCTCTCGAGGTGGTCGTCGTCGTGGAGCGGGCTCTTGTAGTAGGTGCGCACCGCCACGCCCATCGGGCGGTCTTCACGTTTGTTGACGCCCATCGCGATGGCGAGGCGGGCCGAGTTGCCGTCTGCGGCAACGACGAGCGGCGCGTGGTATTCGTCGCCTGCCTTGGTTCGCACGCCGGCGATACGCCCAGTGCGCTCGTCGAGGATGGGCGCGGACACGTTCGCACCCTCAATGAGGCTCGCCCCGCTGGCGACCGCAATCTTGGCGAGCATGTCGTCGAAATCGGCGCGCGGCCGGGTGAGGCCGAAGCTTGGGAAGTCGTGCAGCTCGGGCCACGGGAAGAGGTATGGCTCTTTTCGGCCGGCGTACACCCTGAGGCCGTGGTTATGGAGCCAGCCGTTGCCCTCTGACACGTCCACGCCGAGACGGATGAGTGCCCTTGTGGCGCGAGGCGTGAGCCCGTCGCCACAGACCTTGTCGCGGGGGAAACGAGACTTTTCGAGCAGCGTGACGTTCAGACCGTGGCGGGCTAGGTAGGTGGCAGCGGTGGAACCGGCTGGCCCGGCGCCGACGACGATGACGTCCGCTTCACAAGCGGGTTGAGCCATTCCTGCCACCTCAAACATCTATCCAGCGTTGGTTATTCCCGGGTCAGTCTAGGCCTGCCCGACGATTGGTGCCAGCTGGCCACACCGTCGCCAATTAGGTGACTATTGGCTTGCGAAATGTTGGGGCGATTCCGAGGTGTGTACAGGATGAGACGAGCGTCGAGGGCGAGCGCGTCGCACCGCTGCTTGAAGTCGACGAAAGACGCTCTCGCTAGCAGAAATGGCGCTGCGCGGCACATCACACAACCAACGCAGCACGACGTGCAGTCGAGCAACCCAACCAACCTCGCTATGCTCGGTCGGGTGATGCTGGATTTTGGGACCGCTCGGATGCGGGCAACCACGGTCGCTATTGACGACCCGGGGCCGCTGGAACGCTTTCTTCCGGCATCGGAACCTGCTGCCGCATTCCTGCGCAGGGGCGAAGGATTCATCGGTATTGGCGAAGTGGCCCGGTTCGAGACCGACTACATCGATACCGCCGACGTGTGGTGGGGCGAGATTGCCTCACAGATCGACCATGACTCCGAGCTGCCCGGAGTCAGCGGCGTTGGCCCGCTCGCCTTCGGTTCCTTCGCCTTCGACCCCGATCGTTCTGCCTACCGCTCCGTACTGACAGTGCCACGAGTCATTCTGGCCCGGCGTGGAGAGCACGCGTGGCTCACGAAGCTGGGCGACCACCGCGAGATGCTGTTACCCGACCCCGGCGAGCCGCTGAACACCCCCGCGCTCACGCTCGACACCGGCACCATCACCCAAGACGCGTGGGCAGACATCGTCGCGCAGTGCGTGAAGCACATCCGTCGCGGCGACGTGCACAAAGTAGTGCTGGCACGAGACCTCATCGCGAAATCTGCCGAGGCTATCGATCTGCGGGCGCTCCTGGCGCGCCTGGCTGAGCGCTACCCGATGACGTGGACGTACCTCGTCGACGGCATGATCGGCGCCACACCGGAGCTTCTGGTTCGGGTGTCCGACGGGCTCGCCACCTCACGAGTACTCGCGGGCACGGTCTCCGTCGATCCGGACCACACCGACCCGCTCGCCAAAGCGATGCAGCTGGTAGGCAGCGAGAAAGACCTGGGCGAGCACGCGTTCGCAGTCGACTCCGTCGCCGAAGCGCTCAGGCCGTTCTGCAAGGCAATGAACGTGCCCGAGACCCCGTCGGTGCTGCCACTACCCAACGTGCTGCACCTCTCCACTGACATCACCGGCGTCGTCGAGGAGGGCTCAAGCTCACTGCGGCTGGCCGCCGCCCTTCACCCCTCGGCAGCCGTATGCGGCACGCCGACGCACCTGGCTCGCGACATGATCGCCGACCTGGAACCCATGGATCGCGGGCGCTACGCGGGCCCCGTCGGGTGGGTCGATATGCACGGCGACGGTGAGTGGGCCATCGCGCTTCGAGGCGGCCACGTGCGCCCTGAAGCGCCCAACGAGATCCGCATCTTTGCCGGCGCGGGCATCGTCGCTGATTCAGATCCGCGCCTCGAGCTCGAAGAGACCAGGGCGAAGTTCCTGCCGATGCTGCAGGCCTTCGGCCTGGAGTAACACCAGCTAGCGCTTGCCGCGCTGCACGCGGATCTTTTCCTTCGATCCGCGCGCCTTGGCCTTCTCCTCCTCGAGGAGCCGCTGCTGCTCCTTCGACTGCTCCATGAGCCCCTCCTGGTCCAGGCCGGAGCTGAGGAAGAAGAATGCGATGGCGGCGATCACCATCGACACCCAGGCGGGCAAACCGAACAGCAGCGGGAACGTGACCAGCGCGATCATGTCGAAGCCGCGGATCATCGAGAACATGAGCCCCGGCGGCATGGCGCCGGTACCGGTGGCGACCAGCGGCCCGTTGTAGTTCGCCGGTTTCGCAGAGACCCACCGCACCGCGCCGAGAAATCCCGCGATAGCGGCGACGAGCGTGGGCGTAAGGCCATCGACCAGGGAGAACTGCTTGTCGGCAGTCACTCCGGCGAAGGCGGGCAGCGTGCCCGCGGCCCACACCAGTGCAAGAATGCCGGGCACCACCATGAGGGACCGGCGCAGCTGGGCGGGCGCGAACGGGAAGGCGCGCGCGAGTCCCTTGGTTCTCGAAACCACGCGCAGGGAGTTCATGAACGGGATCAGCGCGGCCATGAGCACGATGCCTGAGATCGCGACGTTGAGCGCCTGCAACCCGAGTGCGAGCACCGCGTAGGGCACAACCATGGTGATGAGCAGCACCACCAGGTTCAGCGGACTGCGCAGGAGACGCTGCACGTCGCGCAGCATCAGTGCGCGCGTGCCAGAACCGGAACCGCGAGTGGGCCGTACATGCCCCTTCTCTTTGCACTTGTTCTCGACGAGGATGTCGCGGATGAGCGCGAACTCCAGCGCGAACGCGGCGCCCTGCAGACCGCTCAGCAACGATCCGCCCGACGTGAGCCGCTGGCGTCGAATGTTGCGCAGCCGGAGGAACCCGCTTGCCCCGCATGCGATGAGCAGCACGAGGCCGACGCCGCCCACGATGAGCGCCAGATCCGACGACACGCTGGGCGGCACGTCGATCCATCCCGCCGCGGCAGCGACGAGGGCACCCAGGGCCGCTGCCGCTGAGAGCCCGAGTAGCCACTGCACGGTAATGACGAGCCACCGTCGCTCGTAGGTCTGCTCCATGCCGGCGAAGGCAGTGAGTCCGGCGGCACCCAGGCCCGCGGACAGCGACCAAACGCCGACGTTCGTCAGTGTCTGCCCGCTGAGCGCGGACACCAGCGCAGCCACCACGGCGCTGATCAATCCCGAGAGGATGATGGCAACTGCGAACCGCCCACGCAGAAGACGCCGTCGGTCCATGGGCGAATCCATGAGCCAGAAGCCTTCGGCTGAGCTCGCCAGAACCGGCCCGAACATGCGGCTGAACACCAACGTGAGCGCGAGAATTCCGGCTGCAGCTGCCCAGGGTAGGAGTCCGCGGCCTGCGAGGCAGCCGGCGGAATCACAGCTCGACGCGGAGCGCTGGGCATCGAGGATGGCAGAACCGATCATCGCGCCGAGCACGACGACGGAGAAGACCATCACATAGGAATCAGCCACCGCAGCCCAGAACGTGCGGTCGGCGCGGCCGTTGCGCCAGTCGCCCATCAGCTGCTTGATGGCGCGTTCGTCGGGTACTCCGATGGGCTCGAAGCGGGCGTTCAATGCATCTGCGCTCAACGCTGTTCTCCCAGCCGTACTTCACGGGCACCAATAGCCTCCACCAGGGATGGCTCGTGGCTCGCCAGCACGACGGCCAACCCGTCGCGCATGTCGTCTTTCAACCTTCTGCCGAGCCACTCGACGCCCTCGACGTCGAGCCTCTGCTCCGGCTCGTCGAGCACGAGCACGCGCCTGGGGCGCACGAATGCGGTAGCCAGCGCCAAGCGTCGGCGCTGTCCCGACGAGAGCGTGGCCGGCAGCTGTCCCGCCTGCTGCACGAGCTGCACTTCTTCCAGCACATCGTCGACGAGGTCGTCGGGGAAGTCGATACCGTGGGCTCGGGCGAGCAGGTCGAGGTGTTCCACGACGGCGAGGTCGGGGAAGAAATCGAGGTCGTCGATGACGGTGGCGAGGTCGCGGCGGATCTGCGGGTTCGTCTCTGACATGCGGTTGCCGCAGATGGTGACCGTGCCCTCGTCAGGACGATCAGCACCCACCAGGCAGCGCAGCACCGTCGATTTTCCGGCGCCGTTGCGTCCGACGAGCGCGACGGCCTCACCTTCCCGCACTTGGAGGTTGAACCCTTCCACGATCGTCACGGGACCGTACGCTTTCTTGAGCCCTTCGGCCTTCAACACCACGTCTTTCTTAGCCACGCCCGCCATTGTCTCAGGCGTGTCAAAGTGGGGCTAGTCTGGAACAATGAATGCTCAACGGCAGCCGCGTGAGGGGATCCGTGCCACGCTAGACAAACGTCGCGACGATGTGGCCAACATGTTCGACAACATCGCCCCACGCTACGACCTCCTGAACGACGTGCTCTCGCTCGGCCAAGACCGCGGGTGGCGACGCGAAACGATCAAGGCCGTCGAGCCCCAGCCACGCCAATTGATTCTCGACCTGGCGGCCGGCACCGGCACCTCGTCGCAGGCGCTGGCCGAGTCGGGCGCGACGGTGGTGCCCGCAGATCTGTCGTTCGGAATGCTCCATCAGGGGCGCAAGCAGTACCCGGCGCTCTCGTTCATCAACGCCGACGCGCTCCAGCTCCCCTTCCCCGACGAGACCTTCGACGCCGTCACCATCAGCTACGGCCTGCGCAACGTCGAGCACACCCTCGAGGCCCTCCAGGAGATGCTGCGGGTGACACGCCGCGGCGGGCGCATCGTCGTAAATGAGTTCTCCACCCCCACCAACCCGGCCTTTCGGAGGGTGTACAAGGACTACCTGCTGCGCGCCCTGCCTCCCCTGGCGAAGATCTCACCCAATCCCGTTGCCTACAGCTACCTCGCGGACTCCATCATGGACTGGCCGGATCAGCGCGCATTGGCCGAGCTCATGACGCAGGCGGGCTGGACGAGCGTCGAATGGCGCAACCTCACCGGCGGCATCGTCGCGCTGCACCGAGGGCGCCGCCCGTGATTCTGCTCGACCCCTACGCCGCGCGCTCCTGCCCGGTGAAGACGTTCAACGCGTTCGATCCCACGCAGGAAGCACCCGTGCTCGATGAGGCACTGCACGAAGCGTTCCAAGGCGGCGCCGATTTCCGCAAGTCTGTGCTCGACGTGTTGGCAACGTCTCCTGGCGCGGTGGATCTGCGGGAGAGCCCTGGTGTCGAGGCGACGCGGGCTGCGGTCAAATCGGGCGCGACGGTGATCGTCGGCCCCCGACTCCCCCACGACGAGAATGGCCACCGTCGCGGGTCCCCCGACGCCCTCATCCGCGACCAAGATGCGAGCGAGCCGCGCTACTGGCCGATGAAAACCAAGCCGTACCGCATCGTCGAAAAGCAGATGCGCGGAAACGACCTGGAGGTCTCGACACTGCGCTCTCCCACGCAGCGGACGGTACTCGCCGACCGTCGCTACCGCACCTACCGCGAGGGCGCGCTGCTGGAGCTCGCGCACGCGTGGCGCATCCTCGACGCCGCCGGCTGGGCCAGTGAAGCGCGGCGGGTGGGCGTCGTGGGCGACGCCGGCGACGGCACCGACCCGGTGATCGTTTGGGTTGACCTGACACACAAGTTCATCCGCACCTTCTCGCGCACGAGTGGGTACAAGCTGCGGAGCCCGCTGGAGCGCTACGACCACGAGCACGGGTTTCGCCTGCACGTTGCCGAGGCTGCCAGCGCCCGCACCGGTACGGATGACCCGGAGCCGCTGGTGCGCCCCATTCGGGTGAAGGAGTGCGAGTATTGCGCCTGGTGGGAGCGCTGTCGCACGAAGATGGACGACGACGATCTCTCGCTGCGCATTGCCAAGGCGCCGTTGGATGTGCGGGAGCTGCAGACCTTGTTGGGGCTTGGGATCAAGACGGTCGCGCAGCTCGCGGAGGCCGATATCGAGGAGATTTTGCCGCAGTATCTGCCGCTGACCCAGCACCGCGACCGTTCGGAAGCCCGCCTGCGTCAGGCGCATCGTCGGGCGCAGATGATGGCGCGCGGGGTCGCGCTGGAGCGAGTGAGCGTCGATCCGATCGGCGTGCCGCGCGCTGAGGTGGAGATCGATTTCGACATCGAGACTGCGGGTGACGGGTCGGTGTATCTGTGGGGCTGCCTGGTGAGCGGGGTGGGCGATGAGCCCGAGTACGTGCCGTTCGTGCGGTTCGAGCACCTCGACGCCGACGCCGAGTTGGCGCTCGCGGTGGAGTTTTTTCAGTGGCTGATACAGATGGCTGAGCGGTATCCCGGCATGCGCGTGTACCACTACTCCGACTACGAGGTGGTGCACATCCGGCGCCTTGCCCAGCGCTCCAACCATCCGGCGCTCCAAGCGGCGTTGGCGCTCGTCGGCGAGCATTTCGTCGACCTCTACCAGTACGTCAAAGACAACTTCGTCGGCGTCGACGGGCTGGGGCTGAAAGTGGTCGCCACCCGCGGAGCGGGCTTTGCCTGGCGCGACGAGGAGCCGGGCGGTCTGCAATCGCAGACGTGGTTCGCGAACGCCGTCGACGACCACGACGACGCCTCGCGGGTGCGGGTGCTGGAATACAACGAGGACGACGTGCGCGCCACGCTGCAGTTGCGCCACTGGCTCGCGCGCTTGGATTCCGACGAGGAGTCACCCGGCTGATAGCGCCTGGCGTGACCGCTTGGAGAGACCCTATTGGGGGCTTTCCCAGCACCGCGACCGCGGGTCCCAGGTTGCACCCGCTGCACTGCGATCCAGTACGGGTTCGGCGTATGCGAGGCACTCAATGAGGAGTTCGGCGAAATGCTCTGGCGAGGTGGCTTCGAGGCGCTGCTTACGGCGCCAGGTCTGCCACCTCCGCTCGGCAGGGTCGGGCATAGACTCCAGCAGCGGGCGCATCGAGTCGAGCTGCGTGTGGCGGTGGCCTGCGACGGTCTCGAGGGCGGTGCGCTGGTCGGCGTAGGTGATGCGGCGCGAGCGGGTGATCCAGGCGATGTCGACGAAATCGCGCCAGCGGGTGTTGGCCTCGCCGCGGTCAAGAGCGGTGACGATCTTCTCGGCGAGGACTATGTGGTCGGCGTATCCGCGCAGGCGAAGCGTTCCGCCAAGCAGACGCGGGAGTTCCTGTTCAGCAGGGGCGGGCCAGATCGGATCGCCGAAGTTCACATCGACGTGCATGGCAATGCGTGCCGTGGCCAGGCGAGCGATGAGCTTGACGCGGACGCCGGCATAGTCGGCGTCGTCCCGGATCTCCTCGCCCGTCAGGGAGTCTGATTCGAAGACCAGGCCGTCGTCGAGCTGTTGAGAGATGATCTCGCGGACACGAGCCTCGACGGCGGGGATGTCGTTGGGGAACCCTGTGGCAGCAAGGTCGATGTCTCGGGTGGGCCGCCGCGCGGCAAACGCAGCCATGAGCACACCACCTTTGAGCACGAAGTCCTCTGAAGCCTGTGATGCGGCGAGGCGGAAGAGGAATCCCTCGAGCGCATACAAGGTGAGGTACTCTGCCGGATCTCGACGGTGGGCGCGGGCGATGTTGCGCAAGTCGTTGTACGCCTGGCCGGCACGGGTGTCACGGCCCGGTGCCGGAGTCATAGCAACACCTCCAACGCCAGACGCAGCCGCGGCTTCGCCTTGGGGAAGGCATCGGCCATGCGCAGCAATCTCGCCGGCGTTGAGCCTTTGTGGCGCAGCCATCGCCGGAGTGCCTCATGAGCGGTCTCGCTCCCCTCCTGATGCATGAGCCGGAAGCAGTCGATGATGGTCCGCTCGGGCGAGTAGATCGCTATCGACGCACCCGGAGCGACCTGGCGTGTTTCGCGTCCGAGGGTAAAGGTGTCGGTGGCGAAACTGTGCCATGCCACGTGGTCGAACCCAGCCGGGTGCCTGGTGCCGCGCGGCAGGGCGATGTCGGTGCCGAACGGAATCACGTCGGTGAGGTCATGATGCGCGAGCGCGCTGGTGAGGCATAACGTCGCCTCCGATCGCACAGCGGTCGCGGCGGCGAGAGAAACAAAGCGCTCATCGATCACGCCTGGCCGCAGGTACACACCACGTCCGACGCGCTCAATTTCCTCAGCCGCGAGCAGGTCGTAAACCTCGTCCTTGCGCAGACCTGCCACACGGGCCTGCTCGAGTGTGAACACCGATCTCAGATCTATCACCGTCACCCCACTCACCTCCTATCCGTATACACACCTAGCATATGTGTCAACAGTTAGGAACGAAAGTGGGGAGGGTGCCGGAGGGTCCTCAGTGAGGTCGATCCATGTCTCCGGTTAGTACAGCTAGGGCCTCGAGTACCTCGCGACGATGCACTCGGCGTCGCTCGCAAGTGCGACCTCCAGTTCGGTGCGGGAGGTAGCCACCGTCGTATTCCAACCGAAGGCCCCGGCCACCGCAGCGAGATCCACGTCTTGCGGTGTGCCAAAGACGCGTTCGAACGCGTCGGCGTAGTCCGGCTGGCCCTGTTCGAGCTTGTGGAAGAGCGAGCCGCCGTTGTCGTCGCCGATCACGATGCGCAAGCGGGCGCGCGGCTCCGACTTGGGGCGGGCGAGCGAGCCGATGTCGTGCTGGGCGGTGAGGTCGCCCAGGAGAACGGTGGTGCCGCGCCCGCTGCCGAGCGCGATGCCGGCGGCGGTGGCGATGGTGCCGTCGATACCGGCCTGCCCGCGACTGGCCCAGGTGGTGGGCGGGGTGGCCCGGATCAGTGCGAGGTCGGCGTCGCGGATGAGGTTGCTGGCGCCGAAGACGAGGTTCTCCTCCGGCCCGGTGGCGGCGAGCACAGCGTCGGCGACGGCCCGCCCGTTCCACGCGGCGTTGCCCTCGATGGCGGCGTCGGCTTCGCGCCAGCGCGCGAGCCACCCTGGGTCTTGCTGCCCGAGGGTGACTCGTTCGGCGACGATGCTCGCGCGGTGCCCGGTGTCAGGCCAGGTGGCGCGCGGCGTCACGACGACGACCTCAACGTCGCCACGTGCGAGCAGCGCCAGTTGCGGCCGTGACAAGGTGGGATGCCCGAAGACGATGGCCCGCTCCACGTCATGGGCGAGTTCCTGGTTCAGCAGCCGGCGGTAGTTCGCGATGGCGCAACGGCCGGCCCGGGCGTTCGACGCGGGTTCAGCCAGCAGCGGCACGCCGGCGTGCTCGGCAAGCGCCCGAGCCTCCGCGCCAACGGCGGGCCCGGCCTCGCCTGCCACCACGACGGTGCGTTTGGTTCCCACGAGCTCGACGACATCGCCGCCCCGGCTCGCCGCGACATGCGTGACGTGCACGTCGGGGGTGGGCGTCTGCCCCACGAGCGGCGGCGTGAATTCGAGATTGAGCTGCACGGGCCCGGGCTCGCGGGTGCGGGTGCCGAGCGCAAGGTGGGCGGCGCGCTGCACCGCGGCGCTCCACGCCGCAGGGCCGCCGGATTGCGAGGAGAGCCGCACCGTGCCCAGCACAGATGGGCCGAAGATGCCGACCTGGTCGGCGGTTTGGCTGGCACCGGAGCCGACGAGCTCCATGGGGCGGTCGGCGGTGAGCACGAGCATCGGCACCCCGGCGTGCCGGGCTTCTAGTACGGCAGGGTGTAGGTTCGCGACGGCGGATCCGCTGGTGACTGCCACCACGGCGAGCTTTTCCGTCGCTTTGGCCAGTCCGAGAGCACGGAAGGCGGCGGAACGCTCGTCGACGACGACGTGCAGCGAGAGCGCACCGTCGGCGTCGAGACGATGGAACGCCATGGACAGCGGGGCGTTGCGCGACCCCGCACCGCTAACCACGCCGGCAACACCCATCCGCGCCAGCGTGTGCGCCACCACTGCGCCCAGCTCCACACTGCTCATGCTCGATCCTTCCCGCAGTGCGGCATCACAGCTGCCCCGATTCCTCGAGCACGCGCTGCGCCCGCTCGAACCGCGCCTGCCACCACCTAGTCGTCTCCTCGTCGGCCAGGTGCCGCGACGCCAGCGTCGGTTCCAAGCCGACGATCGGCGGTGTCAGCCACCCGTCTTCCGGCAGCAGGGGGCGCTTGACCACATCGTCCTCCAACAGCCGCACGGTCTCGAGCCCGCACGCCCACGGCAGTTCCGGCAAGGCCGCGGCCAGGGCCACCCCCGCAGCGATGCCGACGGAGGTTTCCACCGCCGACGACACCACGCACGGCATCCTCAGCTCCTTGGCCAGCGCCAGGCAGCGGCGGATGCCGCCGAGTGGCTGCACCTTGAGCACGATGCCGTCGGCGGCATCCAGTTCCGCCACGCGGTACGGGTCGTCGGCTTTGCGGATGGACTCGTCGGCGACGATGGGCACGCCCAGCCCCAGGGAGCGCAGGCGGGCGAGATCGTCGACGCTGGCGCATGGCTGTTCGGCGTACTGCAGCTGCAGGGGCGCCAGCGCGCTCAGCGCGCGGTTGGCCTCATCGAGGCTCCAGCCGCCGTTGGCGTCGACGCGCAGTTGGGCCTCCGGGAGCGCCTCGCGCACGGCGCGCACGCGGGCGAGGTCATCGTCGAGGGAGGTTTCACCGGCCACCTTGATCTTGATGGTGCGGCAGCCTGTTTCTCTCGCCCGCCGCACCGCATCGTCGGGCGCGAGTGCGGGCACGATGCCGTTGACGGGAACCTGGTCGCGGAACGGGCCGGGGAACCCGTGTTCGGCGATGTCCAGCGCGGCGAGCAGCCACGTCGCAGCTTCCTCGTCGCCATATTCGGGGAACGGGCTCCACTCGGCCCAGCCGGCCTTGCCCTCCAGCAGTACGCCTTGACGTCTGCGCAGCCCGCGGAACGGGACGCGCATGGCGATGTCGTAGACGATCACGCGAGGAACACCCCCACGACGAGCCCGAACCCGATGCCGATGCCCGCCATACCGGTGCCCTGGATCACGGGGATGAGCGCACTGCCAGTGGCTCCGCCGAGCACAAGTTTCAGCGGGGCGACGCACACGCCAAGCCCCAGGAGGGCGATGAGCGCCCACCACGTAGTGCCCGCCGCGAAGGCCACCACCGACGCGGCAGCGAGCAGCACTAGGGCAGCGTAGAACCATCGGGTGCCTTGGTCGCCAAGGCGCACGGCGAGGGTGCGCTTCCCCACCTCCTCGTCAGTGGGGATGTCGCGCAGGTTGTTGCCGACGAGCACCCCGCACGCCATCGCGCCGACGGCGGCGCCAGCACACCACGCGTACCAGGGCGCGGCGAGCACGTTGATGTAGGTGGTGCCGACGGTGGCGACCAGCCCGAAGAAAATGAAGACGAACACCTCACCAAGCCCGATGTAGCCGTACGGGTGCTTGCCGCCGGTGTAGTACCACGCCGCCAGAATGCACAGTGCGCCGACGAGGAGCAGCCACCATTGCGCCGTCAGCCACACGATGACGAGGCCAACCAGCGCTGCTACCCCGAAGCTCACGAAGGCGGCACGTCGCACCTGGGCAGGCTCAGCCAGCCCGGATGCGGTGAGGCGCAACGGCCCGGCGCGGTCTTCGTCGGTGCCGCGAACACCATCGGAGTAGTCGTTGGCGTAGTTCACGCCCACCTGCAGCGCGACGGCCACCAGCAGCGCGAGCACCGTGAGGAGGAGGTCGACGCGCCCGGCGTACATGGCGGCGGCAGCGCCGGCGAGGACGGGGGCGACAGCGGCGGGCAGCGTCCGGGGGCGAGCGCCTTCGACCCAGATGTTGAAGCTTGTCATTGCGTCAGCCATCTTAGGAGCTTTTCGCGGTCTGGCTTGCCGCCCGGCGTTCGCGGCAGCTCATCGACGACGCACAGCTGGCGCGGGAGGGCGTGCTTCGGAAGCGCCGGGCGCAGCCGCGCTCGCCATTCGTCGAGGGTGCCTGCCGTGGCGAACAGTACGATCCGCTGCCCCCATTCGTCATCGTCGACGGCGAGCACCCAGGCGTCGGCATCGAGGGATGCGACGGCGGCCCGCACGGCGGCAAGGTCGGCTTTGAGGCCGCCGGTGATGACGATGTCATCCGCACGTCCGAGCACGCGGAGGCGCCTATTGGCCCATTCGCCGCGGTCCTTCGTCAGCAGCGACCCACCGCTGACCATCGGCCCGCTCAGTCGAATGAGGCCGCGCTCGATAGTCACCTCGACGCCGGGCAGCGGCACGCCGTCGTAGACCACGCCACCGCAGGTCTCGCTCATTCCGTACGTCTCCACCACGCGTACGCCGGACTCCTCAGCGCGCTCCCGCACGTCCTGGCGCAGCGGCGCTCCCCCGACGAGCACCGCGTCGAAGCCGTCGAGCGGCAGGCGCTGATCGAGGGCGCGGATGAGCTGGGTGGGGACGATGGAGAGGCAGTTGCGGCCGGGTGCGGGTGCGGCGTCGGTGAGATCCGACGAGCACACCCCCACGCCTGTGCCCAAGACGCCTCGAACGAGCACCATCAGCCCGGCCACGTAGTGGCTGGGCAGGGCGAGGTGCCACGTCGCATCCCAGCCGAAATACTCTCGATTGGCCCGGGCGGCAGCGACGAGTTGTTCACGGGTGAGCGCCACGCGCTGCGGGGTCCCCGTCGATCCTGAGGTCTCCAACACCACACCGATATCCGAGGGCAGTTCCGGAGGTTCTCCCGACGCCAGCCACAGCCCTGGGCCTCCGGAGAGCATGCGTTGCACATCGTCGACGGTGGGGCTGGTCATGCGCGTCATGCTATCGCCGCTACCTGTAGCCCTCCGAATCCCATACGTGACGTCTTCTGAGCGCAAGCTAGACTGGTTCCTATGCCTAGGGTGCTGCTCATCGTCGCGATCATCATGTTGACGCTCTACTGCGTCATCGAAGTTGCGCAGGCTCGAAGCGCCCGCGTGCGGCGGCTGCCGAAATGGTTGTGGGCCTTCGCCGTGATTTGCGTTCCGGTGGTTGGCCCCGTCAGCTGGCTGGCGTTGGGGCGCCCCACGAACGCGCCGCGCAAGCCGCTCCCCAACCGTGCGCCCGACGACGACGAAGACTTCCTGCGCGGAATTAGGTAGGGCAACGCCCGAAGCGCAAGAATGGCAGACATGGGATTCGGACTCGGTGCAATGCAGGCATGGCTCGGTGATGCGAGGACCACGTTTCACGCGAACATGCAGATGCTTGACGACCTCGACACTGCGATTGGCGACGGCGACCATGGCACCAACATGTCGCGTGGCTTTGACGCCGCGGTCAACGTCGACTTTGTGATGAACAACACGCCGAAGCTGGCGCTTCGTCAGATCGGCATGCAGCTCCTGGGCACCATCGGTGGCGCATCGGGTGCGCTCTACGGCACGTTCTTCCTCACCCTGTCGGCCTCCTGGCCCTCCGAGCTGAGCGCAGTGACGCTGGCGCACGCGTTCGGATCCGCTCGCGATGCAGTGCAGGCCAGAGGGCGCGCCGAGATCGGCGACAAAACGATGGCTGATTCCCTCGATGCCGCGGTACGCAGCCTCAACGCAGCTCCGTCCGACGCGTCCACCTCCGACGCGCTCTCCCGCGCCGCGGACGCGGCCAAGCAGGCCTCCGAAGCCACCCGCGACATGCTCGCCCAACGCGGACGCGCAGCGCTGTTGGGTGAACGCAGCGTCGGCCACGTCGACCCAGGCGCCGCGTCCATGGCCCTGCTGTTCGAGATCACCGCCCGCCAAGCGGCGTTCCTCAGTGCGAACAATGACGCCCCTCACACCTCTGGAGATCACTCGTGACTAGCTGGTTCGTGCCCGGACGCATCGAGGTATTCGGCAAACACACCGACTATGCCGGCGGGCACTCGCTCCTCGCCGCAGTCGACCGCGGAGTGACGGTCGCCGTCGCATCTGACGACGTGTTCCGCGCCACCTCAGATGCATTCCCCGACGAGACCATCGAGCTGATCCCCGGGCAGCCGCTACAGGCGGGCCCTGGGCACTGGGGCCACTACCTGCAGGTGGTGCTGGACCGCCTCACGCTGAACTTTGGGCCTCTCGAGCCCGTGCGCTTCGAGATTTCTTCGACGCTCCCTGCGGCCAGCGGCATGAGTTCGTCGTCAGCGCTGGTGTGCGCCGCCGTGCTCGCCCTCGTTGATCATGCTGGTCTCCTCGAGTCGCCTAGATGGACTGACTACATCCACGACGAGCTCGAGCTGGCCAGCTACTGCTCCTGCGTTGAGAACGGCTATGACTACCCCGGCCTCCCCGGCAGCGCCGGCGTGGGAACCTTGGCTGGAGCGCAAGACCAGACGGCCATGATCGCCTGCCGCGAAGGCGAGATCACTGAGTTTTCCTACATCCCCAGCCGCCGCTACGGATCATGCGCCCTCCCCGATGGCTGGTGCTTCGTCGTCGGCGTATCAGGAGTGCGCGCGGAGAAGTCCGGCGCGGTGAAAGAGCGCTACAACTATCTCTCGAGTAGCACGAAGGAGCTGCTCGAGCGCTGGAACGACGCCACCGGCCGAGACGACGTCATCCTCAACGACATCCTGGGTGTCGAAGACGGGGTTGCTGGCCTGCGCGAGATCGTCGCTGATGATGAGGCCCTCACCCGCCGCCTGGAGGCATTCGTCGAAGAAGTGACGCGGTGTATCCCGCAGGCCTTCAAGGCACTCGAAGCAGGCGATGTTGAGGCGTTCGGAGAAGCTGCATTGAGGTCGCACCGCAACGCGGATGAACGTCTGGGCAACCAGATTCCTGAAACGAACCGTTTGGTGGAGCTCGCTCGCGAGCTCGGTGCCCCTGCCGCGTCGGCGTTCGGCGCCGGATTTGGCGGCTCGACGTGGGCGCTGGCCCGCAAGGACGAGGCCGAGCAGTTCGCTGCGCGTTGGGGCGAGCGCTACCGCGCCGAGTTCCCGGATACCAACCCGGAGTTCATCATCACCCAGCCCAGCGCACCGGCCCACAAGCTCTCGTAGCGAGCGCGACGCGTCACGTATTGCGCGGCGTGCGCTCGACGTCGAGTTCGATGTCGTCGTAGCTGCGTGGGTCTTCAATGGGCTCGAGGTGGCCGAGCACCTGCAGGCCAGGGAACTCGGTGACGAGCTCGTCTATCAGGTCTTCCATGAGGTCGTGGCCGTACTGCACGCTCCACTTGCCGGGCACGAGCATGTGGAACTCGAGGAACGATCTCGCCCCGGACACGCGGGTGCGCACCGCGTGGAATTCCACTTCCTCACCCACCGAGCCTTCCATGATCGTCGCGATCTGACGGCGGTCCTCCTCCGGCAGCGCCTCATCGAGCAGGCCGCGCGAGGATTCAGCGAGCAGTTTCCATCCCGTCCAGAGGATATTCAGCCCGACGAGCAGCGCCACAACCGGGTCGAGCCAGATCCAGCCGGTCAGCCACACGAGCCCTACCCCGACGAGCACCCCAGCGGAGGTGACCACGTCGGTCATGAGGTGCTGGCCGTCGGCGCGCAGCGTGATGGAGCGGTGGGCCTTGCCAGCGCGAATGAGCACCAGGGCTACGGCGCCGTTGATGAGCGATGCGAGCACCGAAATGAGCAGCCCGATACCCACTTCTTCGAGTGGCTGCGGGTTGATGAGCCTTTCGACGGAGAAGCCGATGATGACCATGGCCGCGATGAAGATCATCACGCCTTCGACGGCGGCGGAGAAATATTCGGCCTTGCTTCGCCCATAGTGGAAGGCATCATCGGCGGGTTTTGCGGCGAGCTTCAGCGCGATGAGCGCCACGATGGCAGCGACGAGGTTCACCGTCGATTCGGCTGCGTCCGACAGCAAGCCCACCGAGCCGGTGATCCACCACGCCCCGGTTTTCAGCAGGAGCGTGGCAAGCGCGGCAGCGATGGACAGCCACGCATACTTGGAAAGATCGGCACGTTGCACAACCCATGAGTGTTCCCCGTTCATGTTCAAAGGTCAACGTATGCTGGATGGTATGCGAAGCGGATGGTTTGGTTTGCCGCTGTTCGGTAAACATCCGGAGCCGGCGGTGGTGTCGTGCACGATTTCGGGCGGCGGGTCACGCGCGAGTTTTCAGATCGGCGCCCTGCAGTACCTCTACCGCCACGACGAACAGTTCACCCCGACGGTGTTCGTCGGCGCATCTGCGGGCGCGATCGTGGCGTCAGGGCTCGCTCAGTACGCGAGCCGCCACGAACAGTCCGAGTGGATCGACCGCCTGGGCGAGCTGTGGTTCAGCATGCGCAGCTCCGAGGAGATGTTCACGCCGCGCAATTGGTTCCGTAAGCTCCGCGACGAGGGCCCGGCGTGGATGGAGATTGTGCAGCCTCCGCCCGCGCCACCCAAGCCGAAGAAGGCGCCGCCGCGCCTCGCGCTGCCCAACTTCTTCTCCCGCCGCGACCAAGATTCACCCGCCACACCCAGCTCTCCAGATTCGCCGCTGGACCCCGTCGAGATGGCCCTCACGCCCGACGGTGAGATCCAGCCGCAATGGTCGCTGGAACATCTCTCCGCCATCGCCAGCCACATCGGGCAGATTCCGCGCATCGGCACAGACATGTCGGCCATTTGGTCGGGCTTGGAGCAGACCCAGTCGATGTACCGCCCCGGTCCGGTGCTGCAAGACCTCCTGGAGCCTGCCTTCTTCCAGCCTGCGCGAGTGGCGTCGTCGGGAATGCGCCTCAGGATTGCGCTCGTCGCGCTCGAGTCGGGCGAGCTGCGCTACATGACCGAGGAAGGCAAGCTCGTCGACCGCAACAACGAGCCTTGGGACGACACCGATCACGATCTCGTCCACGGCCTGCTCGCTTCGTGCTCTATCCCCGGCGTGTTCCGCGCCGTACCCATCGAAAATGAGACATACGTCGACGGCGGAACCCGAGAAAATCTGCCCGCCGAGCTCGCTATTGGGCTCATGGGAGCGTCGCGCAACTACGTGCTGTCGAGCCACACCGGCGGCGTCACTCCGCGGCCGAATATGGCCGACGCGTCAATCTTCGACGTGGTGATGCGCGCCACGGACATTCTCATCGACGAAGCCGGGCGCGACGAGCTCGAGTACGCGATCTCCGCGAATGCCATCAACATCTATCCCGACGTGCCGGTGCATGACGCGATGACCGTGCACCCTGGCCTGACGCGCATCAACGCCGCCCACGGCTGGTTTCGGGCAGCCGAAGTGCACCTCGGCCTTGATGCATCGCATCGCCGCAGACATCGTCGGATCATCGAACAGCGCGTGCAGTGCCTACGTCTGGAGCAGGCATGGCTGGAGGAGCCGGAGCTGCAACAGCGGCGCGACGACATCGTCAGCGCGAAACGGGCGCTGCGGGCGCTGGTGGAGGAAGCGCGCGCCGACGCGCTGCCACCAGACGCCGGTTCGTGGGCGCGCACGTTCGAGGAACACCCCGTGGCAATCGAGTCGCGCCCCTGGTGGTAAACGCCTAGCTGACGTCGATCCAGGCATGGTGAGCGTCGGCCTCCACTGACGCCGCGCTGCCGTACGCTTCGTCGGGCACGTAGCCTGCCCGAAGGTCGTCGGCGGTGAGCAGCTGGGCGTACACGTGGTCTGCGATTCGCGCGCGTTCCTTCGCTCCTGCAGTGAGCAGCAGTAGCGGCATCGCGGAGTGCTTGCGGTTGGCTTGCACCGTGCGCGCCACCTCGTCGTGCACGCCGTCCGTGACGATCACCAGCGCGTTGCTGGCGTCGAGGGCAGGAAGCAGCTGCCGGATGCTGGCGATCGTCCCGTCGACGATCAGCACGCGTGGCGACTCGAGGCGGGCGCGCCCACGGACCGGCAGGAGCACGCGATGGGCGACGTTGGCGTCGAACCGTTGTCCGACGGGAGCCTCACGCCGCCCCTCGATGTCAGGGAGTGCGTCGATCTCCGCTTGGGTGACGTAGGTGGGCACGTAGGCGTCGACAGTGTCGTTGCCCCTGGGTGGCACGACGACGGCCTCGCGCTGAGCGCGTCGAAGCACGCGGCGATCAGTCACCACAGCCACGCACAACAAGGCCAGGCCAAGCGCCACCGCGCCGATGAGCCACAGCCATTCCATGCCTTCACTGTGCCAGAGGAGCCAACCCCGAAGTGGCAGTTTGGCGTCGATGCTCTAGACTGTCATAGCCCCTATAGCTCAGTTGGCAGAGCAGTGGACTTTTAATCCATGGGTCGCGGGTTCGATCCCCGCTGGGGGCACCATCACGACGACGCATCTCCCCGCATCGCATATTCAAGCCCCCGATGCACGCCCTGGCGCGATGCGCCCGCACCTCAACCTCAACCAGGCAAACCCTGAACCTCAAGCTGTACTTCAACTGATTTACTGAGAGTTGAACTCAGGTTTTATTCAGCCTTGGGGCCCGACCGTGTTTTCCGTCGTATTCGGCGTAACCCCTAGCCAGACGCGGGTAGCCTCAAAAATTACACGCTTGTGATTTTTGGCGAATTGTCGGCGCGTCTCCTTGCATTCGAACCTCAACCAACCCTCAAGCAGCCTTGTCCGCGCCCAATTGGGCGTCCTACTGTCCTCGAGACCGGATGTGCCGGGAGTCTCAGGATTCCGGGGAAGCGGTGCATCCGGACACTCGTATCCACAACGTGAGGAGACACCGTGAGGGCTATCCAAGGACTGCGCATGACTGCGGCTGCTGCCTCCTTGGCGCTCGGAGTTCAACTGTTCGGCTCCCTGGCCACCGGGCCAGGCGCAGACGCGCATTCCGGCACCGTGCAGGCGACGACGCGAGTGCATGTCCGTACGCAACCCACGACGAGCAGCAAGTCCCTTACGATCCTGAATCCCGGAGCGAAGGTCAAGGCCTCCGGCACCGTGAACGGCTGGACGAAGGTTACCTGGAACGGGCGCGTCGCGTACGTCTACTCGAAGTACCTCACAACGACGACGCAGTCGGCTGCCCCCGTGACCTCGTCGTCGGCATCCGGAAAGTCCCGCACGACGGTGAACCTCATCGTCCGGACTGGCCCGTCCATCAAGCATCGCCGCGTGTCGCTCGCAACGAAGGGCACCGTCGTGAGCCTCACCGGCAAGCGTTCCGGCGACTACACGCAGATCAGCTGGAAGGGTACCCCTCGATGGGTGGCCACCAGGTACTTGACGTCCCCGACGACGGGGTCTGCACCTGCACCGTCGGTATCCTCCAGCGGCACAGCTACCGTGCAGACCACCGAGAACCTCAATGTACGCACCGGGCCTGGCACCAAGTACCGCCGAGTCGCGACGGCCAAGAAGGGCAGCCTGCTACCCACCACGGGCCGCACGAACGGCGGCTTCACCGAGGTGATCTACCAGGGCAGCAAGCGCTGGGCGGCGACGAACTGGCTGCGGAGCGTCGCGGGGTCCTCCACCAAGCCGAGCGACAACACCAAGCTGCCGTCGACGACGAAGCGCTGGGCTACCGCGGACCTCAACATTTGGTACGCCAGCACCGGATCGCGGTACAACGGCGAGATCCCCAAGGGGTCCGAGATCGCCATTACCGGCAAGGTCGCGAACGGGCGCGCCGAGATCGTGCACAAGGGCGCACTGCGCTGGGTGACGTCGCGCTACACCACCTCGACCGCGCCCTCCAAGCCCGCACCCGATTCTTGGAGCGGCTCCGGCAAGCTTCCGGCCACACCCATCACCGGCGGACCCCGAGGCAAGGCCCTCAACAAGGGATATTCGTCGGGCATGCACCGGACGAACCCCTACATCCAGCGCATCTCCGCCGACGCCTGGGCGCGCTTCCCGCAGATCAAGACCCACTACGGGTGGCGTCGCGACGTGACCCCGGACCACCCGGCTGGGCGCGCCGTCGACCTCATGATCCCCAACTACAAGAAGAACAACCAGCTGGGTTGGCAAGTCGCCCGCTACTACCAGAAGTACGCGCGCGAGCTGAACATCAAGTACATCATCTGGGACCAGAAGATCTGGAGCGTTGCGCGCAGCAAGGAAGGGTGGCGCCCGATGGCAAACCGCGGTAGCGACACCGCGAACCACTACGACCACGTGCACATCAGCTCAAACTGACATCCCAGTCGTGCAGCGCAGGGCACTCCGAGACAAGGAGCGCCCTGCGCTGTGCGTTACTGCTCCATGGCTTCCAAGGCGTCCCGGACGATAGCGTCGGCATCCTCTGGCGTGAATGAGTCTTCCACCGAGTGCAGCGAGGAAGAGACCACCACGTTGCCCTTCAAAGCGAGCACGGAGTTCGTGGTGGTGGACGCTCCCCCTGGGATGGTTTGCACCATGTGCATGGCGCTTGCCATGTCGACGTTGTCGAATGTTGGCGGATCGAGCTGTGTGTACTCGAGTGTCATGGCGAGGCCGTTGGTTTCGATCTTCATCGTTTTGCACTGGGGCGGGCCAGGTTCGTCCCCGTCGGTCACCATCTGCCGTGCATCCTCTGCGGTCTCGTACTCCTGGATGCTCAACCAGACCACATTCCCCAAGCCGGTGTTTCGATGCATGGCGACGTGCGTCCTACCCCCCCCTCCGGCAAATCCGAGTCCTGCAAACCGAGGTAGACGTCCCTGCATTCCTTGGGCTCGACCTTCACATCTTCCGAACCCTCAGCGAGCTCACTCGGCGTAATGTCGCTTCCCGGGATCTCCTGGGCACCCTCATGCTTCTTCACGAACGCATCGATGGCCGCTTGGATCTGCTCCTGCGAGACCTTCTCCCCAGACCCGGCTGGCGTCGCAGATTCCTCCGTCGGTTTCGGTTCAGTCGACGCTGCTTCCGACGACGACTCACTCGGAGCTCCCGTTGGCTGCTGGGCCTCGGATGCACTCGAGGCGTTTGGAGTGGGGCTTGGCGTCGGGTCTGGCTCTTCACCCGACGAGCAGGCACCCAGCGTGAGCGCTGCGGCGAGAGGCACGAGGAGGCCGCGGGCGCATCGTCGGTGCAGTGTCATGGGCTATCCCCTTTCCATCGCGAACGCGTCCAGCATCACGGGGTCGTCGACTGCGCAGCACTGTAATGCCGACGAAGGTCATCCGGGCCGCAGGTGGCGAGCCGTGTTCCTGGGGTTACGCGCTGTATATCGGCGCCGCTTTGTGTGAACGGGCTGATATCCGGTACAGTCTTCCGAGCTGGTCCCCATCGTCTAGCGGTCTAGGACTCCGCCCTTTCACGGCGGCAACACGGGTTCGAATCCCGTTGGGGATGCGAAACTTCCCGCAAGGGAAGTTGCGACGAAGTGCCACACCACGTCGATTTCCCATAACGACGCAAGCATGGCTATAGTTGCCGAGTTGGCTCACGCCAGCAGGTCAAGAAATTGGCCCCGTAGCGCAGTTGGTTAGCGCGCCGCCCTGTCACGGCGGAGGTCGCGGGTTCGAGTCCCGTCGGGGTCGCTAGGTCTGAAGTCAGGCCGCCCGGCCAGGTAGCTCAGTTGGTAGCAGCGTTCGCCTGAAAAGTGAAAGGTCGCCGGTTCGACCCCGGCCCTGGCCACCAGTTCACTCCTCCTTCCTTACTGCATCTCGATACGCGCCTGCGGCGCTACTCGATGGACGAGTGCCGCCTCGATGGTTGAGTAGCTCTCCCCCTTCGGTGGTTGAGTAGCAGGCGAAGCCTGCGTATCGAAACCACGCCGTTCTGGTGATTGAGTAGCGCCCGAAGGGCGCGTATCGACGGTGGTTGAGTAGCGCCCGAAGGGCGCGTATCGACGGTGGTTGAGTAGCGCCGTTGGCGCGTATCGAAACCACCCACCACGAAACTTCAAAATCCGTACGCAGATGAGATGAAGAGCCCGGCTTTGGGGCGTTAGGTCAATCTGCGTACGGATTGTGAAGTTTTTCTGTCGGCACGTCTCGATACGGGCCTTCGGCCCTACTCGACGATCGGGAGTGGGGTAGGCGGGGACTACTCGACGACCAGTGGCCGAGCGCCCCAGCACCGCTGGTTGAGTAGCCGCCGCAGGCCGCGTATCGAAACCACGCCTTCGCCGAAAACTACCCCCAGCGCAGCACTGCTACCCCGCAACCATAACGGTATACGGGGTGGCAGGGTTATCGTCGGGTGGAACTATGCAGCTCGTACGAAGTCGGGAGGTGGCTCGTACTCCGGAGGGGGCTGAGGCGGCACCTCTGCGATGGGCGCAACCGGCACGTCGGGCAGGCGTGTCATGACACTGCCTTGCCCAGTAACCAGGTACTCGTACCCCAGCGGCGACACCCAGTGGAACACCCCGGGCTCGGGCTGGACAAGCCGCCAGTAACCGGCCGTCTTTGCCCGGTGCGCTCTTCGGTCAAGAGGGCCCATGTTCGCCATCGACGTGGCCCCGCCTCCGCCAGCTGGACAGAAGTTCACCGTGTGGTCGACGTCGCAGTCTGTTGCCTTCGTGGTGGCAAACGGGAACACCGAACGGGGGTTCCTCACTATGAGGGCTCGTCGTTGATCAGCGGTGGGTTCTTTTCCACTGGGGCTGGGGATCATGTTCGGGTCAAGCACTGGCCGAACCGTGACGTTCGCGCCCTGCAAGAATTCAGGCATCGTGGCGGTGAGCAGGTTGCCCCAGCCTTCGACGTACGCCACCGAGCCCAGCGGCGCCCCGGCCTCCTGCGCGTGGCCATCTACTGACGCAGGCTCAGCGGGAACATGGACGACCATCTCGACGTCCATCAGGCTGTCTTGACCAATGGCTTGGCGAGCAAACACCCCGAACGCAGCAGCGCGCCGCTGCCCACGAATAAACCATGCCCGCTCCTCGGGCTCGAGCTCTTCCGGGACTTCAGGCGCCGGCAGTGTGGCGGCAATCTGGTCTAGCGCTTGGTCGAATATCACGCCGTCTGCGGCATCGACGCGCCCGAACAGCCCCACGTGATCGTCTTCAAAACGCCCGACATGCACGAACCGGCCTTTTCTGGACAGGGCTGCTTTGCGGTGCGCTTCGTCGGGATCTGCTTCCATCACCCAACGGGAGAGTTGGTCCAGCACGCTCCACACCGGGTGCATACTCACCCAGTGTGAGGCCCGGCGATCAACCTCCAGCGCCGCCTCGAGCGACAGCGCTTGGCACGCCTCCTCGATGCTGCGCACCACCCACCATTGAACGCCGCCTGAGATGAACAGCTCCCATACTCTGGGATGCCGAACCCGGACGCTGAGTGCCTGCGACGTGCGCTCCCGCATTCCCCCGAAGCTCATGCCTGTCGCGGCAGCGGCTTCCAGGAGAAAGGCTTCGGTGGGACCGAGCACACCATCACGGCCAGAACTCACTCGCTTCACTCGCAGGGGTTCAGGGAGCTGCGGGTCGTCGTCGATGACATAGGCGTCGGAAGCCTCCAAGAGCGCCACGACCTCGGCGATCTCTGCAGCATGCGCGGATCGCCGAGCATGCACCATAGCCGCGAACGACAACGCCGCCTGATCACCCATTGGCATCTCCTCTCTGAGACACCACCAGTATATCGAACAGCTGTTCTATAACCAAGGGTTTTGGGGAGATTTTTTTCGAAAAAATGTTTGGGGTTGTGGTTTCGATACGCGAGCTCCGCTCGCTACTCAACCACCGGTGCAAGAGGCTGCAGCTCAACCACCGGGAGGGTGGATTGCAACACACCCAACACCCGACCATCGAGTAGCGGCGCAGCCGCGTATCGAGATGCAGCGAGGTTTCGATACGCGAGCTCCGCTCGCTACTCACCCATCGGCGGACGAGGTCGGCTACTCAACCGCTGGGAGGGCCGGATTACTTGTCAGAAACGGCGGTGCCACCCAGCGCGTTGCGCACGAGCGTCGGAGTGACGGTGTTCGCGACGATCCAGTTCTCGCCCACGACGTACTTCGTGCCGGCGTCGTCGAGTTCCTTGGCCTTGGCATCCACCTTCGAAGCATCCTCGAACCACATGATCTGGTCTTCACCGTTGCAGGTGCCAGAGGCGTCGGCGCCATCAACGTCGTCGGTTTGCTTCCAGTCCTGGCAGGCGTAGTTCTTCTTCTTCATTTTTTCGACCATCATGTCGATCGAGTCGACCGACTTCGGGTCTTTGTCGCTACTGGCCTCTTCAGCCTTCGACTCCTCGGCCGACGCTGCGGGCGCCGACGCTTTGGCGTCGCTGCCCGAATTCGCCTCGCCGCTCGAGGCCTCGTCCTGGGAAGCGCAGCCGGTCATCGACAGCCCCATCACTACAGTTCCCAGCATTGCAATGCCAAACTTGCTGGCCTTGCGCATCAGCGTCATCTCCTTGCATCGTCGGCCCAAATCCGGGCGCATCAATCGTTCAGCTTCTTATTCAGCCAATCTTGTACGGTAGCGCACTCCACTGCGGGCAGCGCAATCGGGGCGCTCAAGGGCGCAACAGCATGGAAACGGCGAGCGAGATCGGCAGAGAGAGCCCCGTCGTCACGGCGACGGTGTCGCGCGCAATCACTTCCCCAGACTCGTAGCGCAGCGCGTACTGGTACATGTTCTGCGCGGTCGGGAGCGTGGCGAGCACCGTCGCGGCGAAGAGGTGCTGCGCATCGAGACCAAATACCCAGCGCCCCAGCCCGTACACGACGAGAGGAAGCACCGCTGTTTTCGCCACCGTCGCGATCAGCACGTCACGCCGCCCCGTGCCCGGCTGGAGCGGTTTCTGCCCCACGAGAGAAATACCGAACGCAATCAGCATCAGCGGCACCGCTGCCCCGCCGACGAGCTCCAGGGGCCGCATGAGCCACGCCGGCTGCGGAAGCGAAAACGCAGAGAACACCACACCCAGCGCGGAACCCAGCACAATGGGGTTAATCACCGGCTGCAGCAAGAGTCGACGAAGATCAAGTCCGTCCTCTCCCGACGCATCGAGCACGCCCATGAGGATCGGTGCCAGCACAACCATCTGCAGCACCAGGAGCGGCGCCACCTGACTACCGTCGCCAATCACATATACGGCAATGGGCAGGCCAATGTTGTTGGCGTTGGAGTACACCCCACAGTAGGAGGCAACCATCAGCTGCCGAACGTCGCGGGTACCCAGCGCGCGCATCACAACCAAACACCCGCCGCACACGATGACCACGCCGACAACATGCGTCGCAAGGGAGATCGAGAAAATCTGGGCGAGATCGGCCTTCGCCAACACGGTGAACAGCAGCGCGGGGCTGGCCGCGTAGAACGCGACCTTGTTCAGCGAGAAGCGGTCTTCCGGCTTGACGATGCCTCGGCGTCCTAACAACCACCCGACGAAGATCGCGAACGCGATCATGCCGAAGCCAGTGATAACTGGCGTCATGCGGCTCCGTACGCGCTCAGGAAGCGCTGCAACTCGTCGAACGCGCGGCGGCGCACTGGCTCAGCCGACAAGGCGATGTCATGGAGGGCGCCCTCGAGACGCACCAGGGTGACATGCTTCCCGAGGTAGTGCGACCGCTCAGCGATGCGGCGGACGTCGAGCACACCGTCGGCGTGGTGGTAGTCGTCGTTCCACTGGCCCCCGACGAAGCCACCCACGCTGCGGCTGGACGTGAACACCAGGATGGGGGCGTCGATGTCGAGCCCCTTCTCCACGCGCGCTTGGCCGGACAGCACGGCCTTCACCCAGCCGACACGAATCCAAAACGCTTCGTCGCCCTTCAGGTGCCGGTCGAACTCCCACTCGCCGTCCTCGTCGGCGCTGATGGAGCGCAGGTAGAAGCCGTTGTCAGCCATGGGGAGCACCGTGGTGGGAGCGACCGCAGAAAAGCTGCGCATGATGGGGTGGAGTGAGTACCGCACGACGGGCGAGCTTTGAATCTCAATCCAAGGAGAGTTCAGCAGCACAGTCGCGAACGTGCCGGGGCGCTCGTCGGCATAGAGCGCTGCGATCAGCCCACCAGTGGAGTGGCCGCACAAGTCGATTACGTCGTGGCCGTCGTCGCGGATGAGCTGCACGGCCTCATCGAGTTCCGTCCAGTAATCGCGCATGTCAGGGATGTACCCGGCGAGTTGCCCGTCGCGCAGCGACCGCCCGTAGCGACGCAGGTCGATGGCGTAGAAATCGATGCCGAGCGTGTCGAAGGCATCCCCCAGGTGCGCTTGGAAGAAGTAGTCAGACCACCCGTGGATGTACAGCACCGCACGCCGACGCGTCGGCTCGCCTCGTCGGATGAGTGTTGCAACGAGTGAGCCCGACGGCTCGAGGGCGTAGGTGCTCTCGTCGGGCAACGCGATGGTGCGCGAGAGGTATCCGGGTAGCAGCGTATCTGCCACCCAGGGGGAGCTCATGCCCGACGCTCTTCCTCGTCTTCGTCGTCGTAGTCGTCGACGTAATCGTCGTACTGTGCCGCGAGGTCTGCGTACTGATCGGGGATGTCGTCATGCTCGTCGACGGGAGGCTTCCCTTGGAGCTCTCGCTCCAGCGATGCGAAATCGGTTTCGACGGAACGGTACTTCAGGTCGCGTGCGACCCTCGTCTGCTTTGCCTTTGCACGGCCGCGCCCCATATGGGTCGACCCCCTTGCTCTGTCCCTCGCGGCTTGCCGCGGAATCTTTCAGTTTCTCGTGCCGATAAGGCTACCCAAGTTTCCGCACAAGACCAAAGGTGACACGAGTTCGGTGTGGCAAAGCTAAGCTGAACCTCGTATTGCATCCCACGAGATAGGAGCGCCACAAGGCCATGGCCAAGATCATTTACACCCTCACCGACGAGGCGCCGCTGCTCGCCACGTACTCCTTCCTTCCGATTGTGAAGGCATTCGCCGCGCAGGCTGGCGTCGATGTCGACACGCGTGACATCTCGGTCGCTTCTCGCATTCTGTGCCAGTTCACCGACGAGCACGATGCGCTGACCGAGCTGGGAGAGCTGGCCCAGCAGCCCGAGGCAAACATCATCAAGCTTCCTAACATCTCCGCGTCGGTGCCGCAGCTGAAAGCTGCGATTGCCGAGCTGCAAGCGCAGGGCCACGACGTTCCCAACTACCCAGAGGACCCGCAGACCGACGAGGAGCGCGAGATTCGCGCCAAGTACGACAAGGTCAAGGGCTCCGCGGTGAACCCGGTGCTGCGCGAGGGCAACTCCGACCGCCGCGCACCCGAATCGGTGAAGATGTACGCCCGCAACAACCCACACCGCATGGGTGAGTGGAGCAAGGATTCGAAGACCTCCGTCGCCACCATGTCCGGCGGCGATTTCCGCTCGAATGAGCAGTCCGTCGTGCTTCCTTCCGACGATGTTCTCACCATCAAGCACGTGGCCGCCGACGGCACCGAGACCGTCCTGAAGAGCGGCCTCAAGGTGCTCGCCGACGAGATCGTCGACGGCACGGTGATGAGCGCGAAGGCACTCGACGCGTTCTTGCTGGAGCAGGTTGCCAAGGCGAAGGAGCAGGGCGTCCTGTTCTCGACCCACCTCAAGGCCACCATGATGAAGGTCTCCGACCCGATCCTCTTCGGCCACGTGATCCGCGCCTACTTCGCCGACGTGTTCGCCAAGTACGGCGACCAGCTGGCCGCCGCAGGTCTGAGCGCCAACGACGGGCTCGGCTCGATCTTCGCTGGTCTCGAGCAGCTCGAGGGTGGAGCCGAGATTCGCGCCGCCTTCGACGAGGCGATGGCGAACGGCCCCGCGCTGGCCATGGTGAACTCCGACAAGGGCATCACCAACCTGCACGTGCCTTCCGACGTGATCGTCGATGCTTCGATGCCGGCGATGATCCGCACCTCGGGCCACATGTGGGGTGCCGACGGCGAGGAGCACGACACCCTGGCTGTGCTGCCCGATTCCTCGTACGCCGGCGTGTACCAGGCAGTGATTGAGGACTGCCAGGCCAACGGCGCGTTCGATCCGACGACGATGGGCACCGTCCCGAACGTCGGGCTCATGGCGCAGAAAGCGGAGGAGTACGGCTCACACGACAAGACCTTCGAGATCGCCTCGGATGGCCGCGTCGAAGTGGTGAACGCCGCCGGAGACGTGCTGCTCTCGCACGATGTTGAGGCGGGCGACATCTGGCGCGCCTGCCAGACGAAGGACCTCCCGCTGCAGGACTGGGTGAAGCTCGCCGTCACCCGCGCTCGCGCCACCGGTTGGCCGGCCGTCTTCTGGCTCGACGACGCCCGCGCTCACGACCGCAACGTCAAGGAGAAGGTGGAGCGCTACCTCCAAGACCACGACACCGACGGGCTCGACATCCGCATCATGTCGCCGGTCGAGGCGACGAAGTTCTCCGTCGAGCGCATCCGTCGCGGCGAGAACACCATCAGCGTCACCGGCAACGTGCTGCGCGACTACCTGACCGACCTCTTCCCCATCCTCGAGCTCGGCACCTCGGCGAAGATGCTCTCCATCGTTCCGCTGATGGCAGGTGGCGGCCTGTTCGAGACCGGCGCGGGCGGTTCTGCGCCGAAGCACGTGCAGCAGCTCGTCGAGGAGAACTACCTCCGTTGGGATTCGCTGGGCGAGTTCTTAGCGCTGGCTGCGTCCCTCGAGCAGTTCGGCCAGGCGAACGACAACGCCGGCGCCCGCGTGCTCGCAAAGGCACTCGACGCCGCGAACACGTCGTTCCTGCTCAATGACAAGTCGCCGACGCGTCGCCTCGGCGGCATCGACAACCGCGGCTCGCACTACTGGCTCGCCCGCTACTGGGCCGAGGAGCTCGCGAAGCAAACCGACGACCCGGCCCTCGCTGAGAAGTTCGCACCCGTGGCGAAGGCCCTTGTGGACGGCGAGACGCAGATCATCGACGAGCTCGTCGGCGTGCAAGGCAACCCGGCGGACATCGGCGGCTACTACCGCCCCAACCCGGACAAGGCGGCGCAGGTGATGCGTCCGTCCACGACGATGAACGCCGTCATCGACGCGCTCTGACGTCACCCACATTCACTGACGGCGCCCTCCCCAACACAACCGGGGAGGGCGCCGTCAGTTTGACCACTACCGAACCCCGTTTGCAGCATCGCCCACCAGTGCTATCATCGCTCTATGGCGATTAATAGTGAGGTGGTCGTCGACAACCACGCAACCGAGGCCTACGCGCACCTGTTTCAGGCGCTCGCCGAGCCTGCCCGGCTGGCGATCCTGCAGCACCTCGCATCCGGCGAGCACCGGGTCCGTGACCTCGTCGAGCACATGGAGCTCGCACAGTCCACGGTGAGTAAGCACATCTCATTTCTCATGGAATGCGGCCTGCTCACAGCACGCCCTGAGGGGCGCGCCACTTGGTACGCGCTCGCGGAGCCTGCGCTGCTGAAGATCCTCGTCGCAGCCGCCGAGCAGATGCTCCACTCCACAGGCCATGCCGCCCAGCTGTGCAGCCACCTCCATAGCTCCTCAGACGACGACTCCGCCCCCACGAGGAGCTGAGTCACATGGGTGCTGGACACACACATGCCCAAGGGGCCGACGTGCATCGTCGGAAGCTTTGGATAACGTTGGCGATCACATCGACGGTCGTCGTCGCGCAGTTGGCGGGGTCGATCATCACAGGCAGCCTCGCGCTGCTCACCGACACTGTGCACGTCGTCGTGGACGCGTCTGGACTCGTGCTCGCGCTCAGCGCTGCGACCCTCATGCGCCGGCCCGCCGATACAAGCAGGACCTGGGGTTTCCGCCGCGCCGAGGTGCTTGCCGCCCTCGCCCAAGCCACGGTGCTGATCGTCGTCGGGTGCTACGCGGCTGTCGAAGGGATGCGACGCCTCTTCGATCCCCCGCAACTGCATGGCCCTCTCGTGATGGCCTTCGGCGTCGTCGGGCTGATCGCCAACCTCGCATCCATCGCGGTGCTGCATTCAAGCCGCGACGTCAACTTCAACATGCGTGCCGCTTTCCTGGAGGTGCTGGGTGACGCCCTCGGTTCACTAGGCGTGATCGTCGCAGGCATCCTGATCGCCACGACGGGATTCCAACAGGCCGACGCGATCGCGAGCCTGCTCATCGCAGCGCTCATCGTGCCCCGCGCGATGATCATCCTGCGCGGCACGCTGCGGGTCCTGATGGAGCAGACCCCCGAAGCCCTAGACCTCGACGACGTGCAAGCTCACCTCCTGGCGCTCGAGCAGGTCAAAGGGGTCCATGACCTGCACGCCTCCACCATCGCCACCGGCCTGCCCATCGTCACCGGACACATCGTCGTCGACGACGAGTGCTTCCACGACGGCCACGCCGCCGAGGTCGTGCTGGCGGCACAGGACTGCACCGCGCGCCACTTCAACATCCGCCACGCAACCTTCCAGGTGGAACCAGCCTCGTCCGCGGTGCACCCCGGGCAAGTATGTCTAGAGGGCTGAGCAAGTGTGGTTACGCAAGACCCCCACTCTTGCCCTCAACTGTCTACCGGTATGCAGTTCTGTCTTGCCGTGGACGGGGCAGCCATGTACGCTGAAATTAACGGGTTCTCTTCACGAGTCCCATCCGCCACAGCCCCGGCCCAGCCCGGGGCTGATGTGCGTCTAGGGAGACCAGAAGTAGCAACCACACAAGCCTTTCACAATTCCCCATGCCTGCTGCCCCGCCGCGTAGCTCCTAGATGTTTCGGATGTCATCCGAGCGCGGAAGTGAGCGTACGAGACAAGATCGGCGGCTTGAAGAAGGCGGCTTTCGTGGGACGGAGCGAAGTACACCGTGTCAAGGATGTTCTTCAAAGGATGGCCGTTGTACTTAGACCCGGTACCGATGAGCTTGAACCGACGGACCAGAGCTCGAATATCACTCTGCTTCGGACTCTCGTCCACGAACAGTGCCAGGGTCTCGCCCTCACTTAGCAGCCCATGACAGCGTTGGGCCAAGTAGCCGATGAGGAGATCTCTCGGCGGATGTGGATTAGTATACCTTCGCGCGTGTGCCTCTCGATCGAGTCCGCGAGCGAACGCTTGGATGCCGGAAATCGCGGCGATGGCTTCCAGCGCGTCTAAGAACACTTTGAAGCGCGCTCGGAACCTACCGTTGAGAGCCCGCCAGTCCTTCTTGCCGTGCATGAGGTCGTTACCGTGCAGCTCCGCCCGAGGGCTCACCTCGTAGGCATCAGCGGCCTTCTGGACCACGGCATCGAGAGCCGACTCCAAGGCGATTGCTTGCCCTTCGGGGACGATCAGCCCAGTCACCCAGAACTCCTGGTCATCGAACGACTCATCGACATACACGAACACCGTCTCTTTGTCACACACAACATCGACGCGAGCAGGGCAGCGCAGAGTCACGCTGTGGACAATTCGCTCGGTCCAACCATCTGCTGGCACGCTGCTGGCCGCCCAGGCAGCACTTGGATCCAAGCTGAGCCTTCACTACCGGCGCCACCCGATCCCGACAGGCCACTCATCGGACTACCCTCCACTGGAACCTAAGTAATGCCCGCTGTGCCGGGCCAGTACGCAGACCCTGGCCCGGCACAGTTCTTACGCACTTCATGCAAGACGTTGCGCAACGTTGCGAAACGAATGCAACACCCGTCGACAGGTCCCACCATCGGTCGGTACGATGCAGGCATGGCTGAAACTGCGCATTCGAACGGCACCTTCCAGGCCGACGAGACACCCAACGTTGATCATCGGGTATTTGGTCCTTCAAGCGAGCCCACCCACGCGTTGGCAATCGCCCCCATCGCTACTCCCCCGCACACGGTCGACGGCTTCGTGAAGGAGTTCCTGCACGAGCTGAACACCACGCAGGGTGTGACTCTCGAGACGGCCAGCATCAACGACCAGTACATGGCGTTGGCGCTCACCGTCCGCAACTATCTGATGGCCCGCTGGCTGGAGACCACCAAGGCCAACCAGCGAAACCACAGCAAGACCGTCGGCTACCTCTCCGCCGAGTACCTCCTCGGCCGCCAGCTCGGTAACGCATTGCAGGCTTCCGATCTCAGCGAGATCGCAGAGGAAGGCCTCAAGCAGTGCGGCATTGAGCTGTGGCGTCTGCGGGCACAGGAAGTCGAACCAGGCCTCGGCAACGGAGGCCTCGGCCGACTCGCCGCCTGCTTCATCGATTCGCTCGCGACGATGAACGTGGCCTGCATCGGCTACGGCATCCGCTACGAGTACGGCATCTTCCGCCAGACCTTCGTCGACGGACGCCAGGTCGAGCAGCCCGACACCTGGCTCACGCTCGGCTCCCCGTGGGAGTTCCCGCACCCCGAGGCCTCCGTCAAGGTGAACTTCGGCGGCCACACCGAGCGCTACACCGACGACAACGGCCGCGAGCGCACCCGCTGGGTCCCCGCGTGGGACGTGCAAGCGGTGCCCTACAACTACATGGTGCCGGGCTTCAAGAACGGCTGCGTGAACACCCTTCGGCTGTGGTCGGCTGAGGCGACGCGCGCGTTCGACCTCCAGATCTTCAACGCCGGCGACTACGCACAAGCGGTGCGCGCCCAGACCTTCGCAGAGAACATCTCCAAGGTGCTCTACCCCGAGGACTCCACCCCGCAGGGCAAGGAACTCCGCCTGCAGCAGCAGTACTTCTTCGTGGCCGCGTCGATCCGCGACTTCATCCGCAGCCTCGAGGACGACTTCGACCTACACAACCTCCACGAGCGCATCGTCTTCCAGCTCAACGACACCCACCCCGTCATCGGCGTGCCCGAGCTCATGCGCGTGCTCATCGATGAGGAAGGCTTCGAGTGGGACGAGGCCTGGGAAGTCACCTCGAAGTGCTTCGCCTACACCTGCCACACGCTGCTGCCAGAAGCCCTCGAAGTATGGCCGACGGAGCTGCTCGGCCGCCTGCTCCCCCGCCACCTGGAGATCATCTACCGCATCAACGAGGAGTTCCTCGACGAGGTGCGTTCCGCGTTCCCGGGTGACGAGGTGCGCGTCGGGCGCATGTCCATCATCGCCGAGTACCCCGAGCGTTCCGTGCGCATGGCGCACCTCGCGGCGATCGCCGGCATCAAGATCAACGGCGTCGCGGAGCTCCACTCCCAGTTGCTGCGCGACAAGGTGCTCAAGGACTTCGCCGAGCTGTGGCCCGACAAGTTCACGAACGTCACGAACGGCATCACGCCCCGTCGCTTCATCCGCATGGCGAACTACAAGCTCTCGGATCTCATTAGCGACACCATCGGCAAGGGTTGGGTGAACGACCTCGAACGCCTGCGCGAACTGGAGCCCTTCGCAGAAGACGACGAGTTCCGCGCCCGCTTCCGCGAAGCCAAGGCGTTCAACAAGACACGCCTGACGAACCTCCTCGCCAAGCGCGACGGCATCGAGCTCCCCAACGGGCACCTCCTCGACGTGATGGTGAAGCGCCTGCACGAGTACAAGCGTCAGTCGCTGAAGCTCATGCACATCGTCTCGCTGTACGAGCAGGTGATCTCCGGCAAGCTCCAAGCCTCGGACATCACGCCGCGCACCGTCGTGTTCGGCGCGAAGGCTGCCCCCGGCTACCGTCTTGCGAAAGACACCATCCACCTCATCAACAAGGTGGCGGAAGTGGTCAACGCCGACGAGCGTCTCGAGGGGCGCCTCAAGGTGGCCTTCCCTGCGAACTACAACGTCACCCTCGCAGAGAAGCTCATCCCCGCGGCCGACCTCTCGGAGCAGATCTCACTCGCGGGCATGGAGGCATCCGGTACGGGCAACATGAAGTTCGCGCTGAACGGCGCACTCACAATCGGCACGGACGACGGAGCCAACGTCGAAATCCGCAAGTTCGTGGGCGACGACAACTTCTTCCTGTTCGGCATGACCGAGCCGGAAGTCGCTGAGCTGCAGCAGCAGGGCTACGAGCCGGGCGAGTACTACTCGAAGAACCCGCAGCTCAAGGCAGCCGTCGACCTGATCTCGTCGGGGGCCTTCTCCGACGGCGACCGCACCACCTTCGAGTCGCTGGCCTCCAGCTGGCTCTACCACGACCGCTTCATGCTGTTCGCCGACTTCGCCTCCTACATGGACAAGCAGGCCGAGGTGGAAGCGAAGTACGCCGACACCGACGCCTGGACGCGCTCCGCGATCTTGAACGTCGCCCGCTGCGGCTACTTCACCTCCGACCGTTCCATGCGCGACTACATGCAGCGCATCTGGAACATCACGCCGAGGTTCTAAGCCAGCTGCCAGCGATCACGAAGGCGGCGCGTCCTCATGTGGAC
>JAEZVO010000027.1 GCA_023443125.1 Actinomycetes bacterium | reverse complement strand
CACTGCCCGACGGTGTGCTCGCCGCCGTGCCCATCGTCGACCCTGCGACAGACCTCGACACCGCGCTCGCCGAAGGCGCCCGCAACCTGGAACACGCCGTCGCAGAAGCCCTGCAGCAACTGCGCGTGCCGCATCGCTACCCGCGCTCCTGATACTCCGCCAGCTGTGTCTGGACGCGGGGGTTAGACTCGAGTGCGTGCTGGAAGTGCTCGCGACGTTGGCTGCTGCGTTGCGACTGGACCCGACCATTTTCCATCAGCCCGACAGCCTCACCTGGCAGATCGCCGCGTGGGTGGCGCTTCTTGCCGGCCTGTCATCAATGCTCGGGCACGTCGCGGTACTGAAGATCAACCACATTGCTGGCCTCAGACTCCTCACGAGTGTGCTCGTGAATGCTCTGCTGCTCGTCTCCCTCTACGTGATTCAAGCGACGATGATCTGGTGTATCGGATCGCTGGTGCTAATGCGCGCCATGCCGCTGATACCGCTCATCGAAGTGGCGCTCCTAGCGCTTGCGCCACACGTGTTCGCATTCATCACTGCCATGCCGCATATCGGGCTGGGGATTGGGCGTCTGCTCGAGGTCTGGAGCTACCTCATCATCTGGGTGGGCACCCTGCACGCGTTCAGCCTAGGGCGTTGGTCGGCGCTGGCCATCACCATCGCTGGCTGGCTCGTCATGCAAATTCTGTCCAGGTTGCTCGCCGAACCGCTCAACCGGGTACTGGGGCGGCTGTGGACGCTCGCATCCGGCAGACCAACCTTCGTTCGCTCGCGCGACATCCTCGCCGGCACGCCCATGGTTCCCGTGGGGCAGCATAAGGAGCTCACACGATGATGAGCTCGCTGATCTGGGGCGCGGTACTGGTCGTGGTGCTGTTCGTACTGTTGTCCCCGCTGGAATCGCTGAACTGGTGGGCCGATCGCGGCGAACGCGAAGTGCAGCAAACGATGGAACAGCTCGCGCTGGAGACGTCCCCGGAACCTTCTTCCGAGCACTACCTGGTCTACCTATCTGGAGTGGGAACGCTGGGCGGCGAGCTGTCTCGTCGAGAACAAGCGTGGCTGGATGAGTTGGCGCGGCGGATGCCAGGCGTGCGTATCGTCGACGACGTGTTCCCCTATGCGGTGAACAACCAAGGTCTGCTGCAACGCACCACAGCCTGGCTGTGGGGGACTCTCGATAAGCTACGCCGCGGACGATTCCCACTGGTGTTGCCGATGCTGATCAATCTGCGCAACGTGGCACAAGTGCTCGTCTCCGCCGACCCGCGCTACGGCCCAACGTTGAATATCGGTCTGGCGCAGGAGATCTGGCGTTCACTCCAACACAAAGGTTACGTCCGGGGTAGCGGCGTGCCCGTCACACTCATCGGGTTCTCCGGTGGGGCGCAGATGGCGCTCGGTGCCGGCTGGTTCCTCGACCGCTTCGGTATCCCCGTCAACCTCATCTCCATAGGAGGCATCTTCGGCGACGATCCCGGCCTCGACAAGATGCAGCAAGTATGGCACCTCACCGGCACCGGCGACCGACTCCACTACATCGGCAACGTCGCATTCCCAGGGCGCTGGGTCACGGCGCCGCTCTCGCCATACGGGCGCATTCGGCGCTCGGACCGGTTCGAGCGCCGCACAATCGGCCCCATGGAGCACGCGGGCGCGAAAGGGTACCTAGGACGACGAGAACACGGCCCCGACGGGCGCTCGTACGCGCAGATCACCACCGACGAGATCTGCGGGATCATCCAGGCTGACAAGGCATAGTGGTGCGGGGCGGGAGCTTGCTGAACTGGGCTCGATGAGCAGGAACGCAGCACGGGTACCCCGCGACTCCGGCAGGAGTGCGGGGTACCGGTGTGGGTGAGTGGGCGTTACGCGGCGCGAGCCCAGTCGGGTGGGGGTTCGTCGACGGGTGGCTGCGGCGGCAGCTCGGGGATGGGTGCGATGGGTACGTCGGGCACTTGGGTGCAGACGCTGCCCCGGCCATTCACCAGATACTGGTAACCCAGCGGCGATATCCAGTGATAGACACCGGGTTCGGGCTGCTGCAGATGCCAGTGGCCAGCGGTTTTCATACGGTGTGCACGCCTGTCGAGGGGGCCGAGATTGCCCATGCTCGTGGCACCCGCGTCGTGGCTGGGGGAGTAGGCGACGGTGTGGTCGATGTCGCAATGCTTCGCCTTGGTGGCGGAGAACGGAAACACCGAACGCGGATTGCGAACCTGCAAGGTGCAGAACTGACGGCTGCTCGGCGTGCTGCCGGGTGCATCAGGAATGAGGTTCGGATCCAGTACGGGCTGTACCGTGACGCTGGAGCCAGAGAGGAACTCCGGCAGCGTCGAGGTGAGTAGGTGGCCCCAACCTTCGACGTAGGCCGCCGACCCGAGTGGGGCCTGGCCGTCGGCTGCCGGAACAAGTGCGTCGGCGGAGTGCTCCGCGGGGACATGGACCACTATCTCAACGCTCATCAACGACTCTTGCCCGACAGCCTGCTGAGCGAAGATGCCGAAGGCGGCAGCACGGCGCTGGCCACGGATGAAGGAAGCACGCTCGTGCGCTTCGAGTTCGTCGGGAACTTCGGGCTCGGGGAGCGTGGCGGCGATCTGATCGAGAGCCTGATCGAACAACACGCCGTCGGCGGCCGCGACCTTCCCGAAGATGCCGACGTGCTCGTCTTCGAAGCGCCCAACGTGCACGAAGCGCTCTTGGGCCGCGATGCGGGCCCGACGCTGAGCACCCTCGACGTCGGCTTCGGTAACCCATGCGGGCAGCTGCTCGAACAGCGTCCACACCGAGTTGATTCCCAGCCAGTGCGAGGCCCTGCGATCGACGTCCATGGCCGCCGAGCAAGGGAGCTTCTGGGTGGCTTCCTCAACCTTGAGGGCCATCCACCACTGAATACTGCCGGAGATAAACAGCTGCCAGATGCGCGGATGCCGAGCGCGAATGCTGAGTGCCTGGGAGATGCGCTCGCGCATGCCGGAAAAGCTCATGCCGGTAGCGGCGCTCGCTTCGAGGACGAACGCTTCCGACGGGCCGCGCACACCGTCGCGCCCGGAGGAGAGGCGTTTGATGCGGAGGGCCTTGGGTAGCGTCATGTCTTCTTCGAGCACGTAGGTGTCGGACGCTTCGAGGAGCGCGACGATTTCTGCAACTTCGGCGGCGCGCGCGGCATTGCGTGCGTGGACCATGGCGGCGAATGCGAGAGGTGCTGCGTCGGACATCATTGTTCTCCTTCAACACCACCCATCATACCGAACAAATGTTTGAAAACAAAGGGTATGGTCGAAAAAAATCGCAGCAATCTACGAGCCGGACGTGGATGCATCCTCGGCGCCCACGGTCGAGTAGGGCGGGGCTAGGGCAGTACAGTGGCCCCATGCCGAAGCCCGAATCTGCGCCCATCGTATACCGAAGCCTGGTAGGGCTCGTGCGGTGCCTCCTTCCGATGCTGGTGACGAGGAAATGGCGAGGCCTGCATCGCGTTCCCAAGCAGGGCGGGGTGCTCGTCGTTAGTAACCACACCTCAAACTTCGACACCGTCATGTTGGGCGACGCGCTCGTCGCGGCCGGGCGCTGGCCGAGGTTCTTGGGCAAGTCCGAGATTTGGAAGGTGCCGGTGCTCGGATGGCTGGCTGTGCAATGCCGGCAGATCCCGGTGGAGCGGCACACCTCTCGGGCCAAAGACTCGTTGCGGCACGCCACAGCTGCCCTCGAGCAGGGCGACTGCGTCGCCATTTTTCCCGAAGGGACGATCACGCGCGACCCGCAAGGCTGGCCCATGGTGGCACGCAATGGCGCCGCGCGCCTGGCCCTCACGACGGGGGTGCCGGTGCTTCCCATCGCTCAAGAAGGGTGCCAGGAGGTGCTCGGTGGACGGTATCTACGGCTGCGCAAGCTGTTCTCGTTGCGCAGGCGGCCCATCTCGCTGGCAGTGGGGGAGCCCGTCGAGCTGTCTGATCTCCTCTCCGACGCGCCGAGCGACGATGATATCCGCGAGGCCAGCCGTCGTATCACCGAGGCGCTCACGAACGTGTACGCATCCGTGCGCGGAGAGCCCGCGCCCAAGCTGATCTGGAACAGCTGGAAAGAGGAATACGTCAGCCGAGCTGAGTGATGGCATCGACGACGAGCGTTTCGTCCTCCACGTGAAATCGCACGTTGTAGCCCGCGAACGCAACACCGTAAGCACGCCCGTCGCGCTGGTACGCCGGCCGGGGGTCTTCGCTCAGTAACCCGACGAGCGCCTTGCGCTTCGCATCGGGCACCTGGGTGAGGAGCTCGTCGGGAATCTGCACTTCGAGCCGGTAGCTGGCATTTCTGGAGAGAAACCCGTAGCGGGCGTCGAGTTGTGCATCAGCTGGCACGTACGGCTTGATATCGAGGATCGGTGTTGCGTCGACGAGGTCAGCGCCCGTGACGACGAGCTCCGGGCCGGGATCGACGCGCACCAGGCGCACGCAGGACAGCCCGATGGGGTTCGGGCGAACGGGCGCGCGGGTTGCGAACACGCCCATGCGCTCGTTGCCGCCGAGCCTGGGTGGACGCACCGTCGGCGACCATTCGGCAGGCGATTTCGAGAACAGCCACACCAACCAGATATGTGAGAACCCCTCCAGTCCGCGCACCGCGTCGGATGAACGGAATGCAGGCTCGAAGATCACGCGTCCCTCGAGCTCAGGCACCAAACCGGCCTGTCGAGGCACGCCGAACTTTTCAGGAAAATCGGTGCGGATCGTCGCGATGGGTTCCATGCAGCCCACTGTAGGATGGCGGGCGCAGTTGTTGAGGAGGCATCACCATGTCGGAACGCACCAAGGTGGCCCTGGTGTTCGGCGGCGTCTCGCCCGAACACTCCATCTCATGCCTAACCGCCGCGAGCGTGCTCGGCGCCATTGACCGGACGCGGTACGACGTCGTCGGCATTGGCATCGCGAAATCGGGGCGCTGGACGCAGGTGCCGCTCGACGTGCTGGCCGCCTACGCCATCATCGACGGGGTAGCCCCCGAGGTGGCCGAGCCCGACGAGGACGCCGTGTGGATAAGCACCGTAGACGGCTGCCAGATCGCCACTCGTAGCGGCGAGCACCTGATCGACGTGAACGACGTCGACGTCGCCTTCGCGCTGCTGCACGGCCCGTTCGGTGAGGACGGCACCATTCAGGGGCTCTTCGAGATGATGGGCATCCGCTACGTTGGCTGCGGCGTCACATCGAGCGCGGTCGGCATGGACAAGCACTTCATGCGGCAGACATTCGAGGCCGCGGGGCTCGCCGTCGGGCCGTACGTCGTCGCCACTGACCGCCGCTGGCGCCATCATCGCGACGCCGTGATCGCCGAATGCAATGCCCTCAGCTATCCGCTGTTCGTGAAGCCGTGTCGCGGTGGCTCGTCGTTGGGCATCAGTAAGGTTGACGATCCCGCTGGGCTGGTGGAAGCCATTGAACACGCCCGCGAGTTCGATCCCAAGGTCATCGTTGAGGAGGGGGTGCGCGGGCGCGAGATCGAGTGTGCGGTCCTCGCCAACCCCAACCTTCCTGACGGCTGCGAGGCGTCCCCGCTGGGCGAGGTGCGCGTGCTCGACGAAAGTGGGTTCTACGACTACGAGACGAAGTACTTTGACGAGAAGGGCGCCGCGCTCGACATTCCCGCCAAGGTCGACGAGCCGCTCGTGAGCCGGATTCAAGAGCTCGCAAGGCAGGCCTTCAACGCACTGGACTGCGAAGGGTTGGCGCGCATCGACTTCTTCCTGACCGACGACGGCGAGGTACTCCTCAACGAGGCGAACACGATGCCTGGATTCACGCAAATTTCCATGTTCCCATCGCTGTGGCAGTCCACTGGCATGAGCTACGCGGAACTCGTCGGGCGCATCATCGACCTGGCAGCGGAGCGCAAGGTGGGCCTTCGATGAGCGACGAGTTCGAGCGCATCGCGAACCTCACCCGCGATCTCTCCACCAACGAGCACGTCGTGCTTGGGCCCGGCGACGACGCCGCGGCCCTGCGCTTTGATGGAAACGCCGTCGTCAGCACGGACATCCTTGTCGAGAACGTGCATTTCAAGAGCGCCTGGAGCACCCCTGAGCAGGTGGGTAGGAAAGTCGTCGCGGTCAACGTTTCGGACATCGAGGCCATGGGGGCGCTGCCGGTGGCGGTCGTCGTCGCGTTGGCGTTTCCTCAAGACCTGGACGAGGGCTGGCTCCAGAGTTTTGCCGACGGCGTGCGCGCCGAGTGCGAGCTCGCTGGCGTGTCGCTCGTCGGCGGCGACCTCTCCCGATCCGACCTCATCGTCTGCTCCGCCACAGCTATCGGCGACCTCGGGCCGCGCGAACCCGTGACACGTTCGGGCGCGAAACCAGGGGATGTCGTCGCCACATTCGGCAAGCTCGGCTGGGCTGCGGCTGGCCATGCGGCCTTGTCGCGCGGCTTCCGTTCGCCCAAGGACGTGGTGCGTCTCGCGCTGCAACCCGAGGTGGCCTACGGCCAGGGCATCATCGCCTCTGCGGCGGGTGCCACCGCCATGATGGATATCTCCGATGGGCTCCTCCAAGACCTCGGCCACATCGCCGCCAGCTCCGCAGTGGCCATCGACGTCGACACTGAGGCGCTCGAGGTCACAGACCCCATGACTCGCGTGGGCGCAGCGACGGGGAAAGACCCACTCACCTTCGTGCTCGGTGGGGGAGAGGATTACGCGCTGGTGGCGACCTTCCCCGACGCCAACCATGTGCCCGATGAGTGGCGGATCATCGGCCGCGTGACATCGGGTGAGGGTGTCACCGTCGACGGAGCGCCCTGCGAGCTCAGCGGCTGGAACCACTTCGCCTGACGCCGGCACTCTCGTCGTCGGCGCGCAATTGACGGGAAAAGGGCATGCTCCGGGCGTGGGAACCTAGCCACCTGCGAACCTGCCTCTAGAGTTGGGCCCATGGCGTCCCGCGTTTCTTCCTCGTCGCGGAGCGGCTCCAAGTCGAGATCCTCGAAGGGCTCGGCTCGTTCCTCGACGCGCACCAAGGCACCCACACCCAAGGCAAGCCAAGGCCCCGGTGTGGGCACTGCCATACTCAAAGGCATCGGAAAAACCTTCGGGGCGCTCGCGAGCGGCGTCGGTTGGCTCGCTCGCTCCATCGGCGGCTCTGCGAAAGACATCGATCCGAAACTCCGCCGCGACGGCCTCGGCCTGTTCCTGCTCGCCCTTGCCATCGTCGCAATGGGAGGCGTGTGGTTCTCCCTGCCCGGCGTATCGCACTGGCTATCCATCGGGCTCACCACGGTGTTCGGCTCCCTTGCCATCGCCGTTCCGGCGGTGCTGCTGTACGCCTCCTGGAGTGTGCTGCGCAACCCGCGCGACGTGGACCGTGCGCCGCGGCTTGGCTTGGGGTGGATACTGCTCATCTTTGGTGTGCTGGGCCTGCTCAATATCTCCAAGGGGCTCCCGCGCCCCGACAACATGGACGCGCTGCGCGAAGCCGGCGGCATCCTCGGCTTCCTCTCCTCGTCACTGCTCGTCGACCTCATGACCGCCTGGGTGGCGGTGCCAATCCTCATACTCGTCACCCTGTTCGCCGCGCTCATCATCATCGGGCGTCCCCTCGTCGAGATCATCGACGGTGTACGCGCCGTCTTCGCGACCCTCGTCGAAGGCTCCGACGAAGAGATCGCACAGCGCCAGGAACGCAAGGCGAAGCGCGATGAACAGCGCCGCCAGCGAGATGCCGAAGACAAGCTGGAATTCGGCGTCGACAAACCCTACGACACGCCGCTGCTGGAAGACGAAGTGGACGACCCCGAGGTAGTCGACGACGTCTACGACTTCGAGGCCGAGACGCAGATCACTCCGCGCGTCGACGACGAGCCCCCAGCCACGCGCGTTCAGCCCGCCTACACCGACGAGGCGCCGTCGAAGCCCGTCACGGCGGGCAAGCGCCAGCCTGATCCGATGGCAGGCGTGCAAGTGGGGCAGGTGGAATCTGCGCCGTCGCCGAGCGCCGTCGAACCTCCGCGAGGCGAGCAGCTCATGCTCTCGGGCGACGTGGTGTACCACTTGCCGGAGCAGTCGCTGCTCGCGCCCGGCTCGAAGCCGAAGGCCCGCACCGAAGCCAGCGACAGGATCGTGCGCCAGCTCACCGACGTGCTCAACGAGTTCGAGGTGGACGCCACCGTCACCGGCTACACCCGAGGCCCGACGGTCACCCGCTACGAGATCGAGCTGGGCGCCGCGGTGAAGGTCTCTAAGATCACTGGCCTGCAAGACAACATCGCCTACGCCGTCGGCTCCAACGAGCTGCGCATTCTCACGCCCATCCCCGGTAAATCCGCCATCGGCATCGAGATCCCCAACGTTGACAAGGAAGTGGTTTCACTCGGCGACGTGCTCCGCTCGCCCAAGGCGCAAGGCGACCACCATCCGCTCACCGTCGGCCTGGGCAAGAACGTCGACGGTGGGTTCGTCGTCGCGAACATGGCGAAGATGCCGCACCTGCTTGTGGCCGGCGCCACCGGATCCGGTAAATCGAGCTTCATCAACTCGCTCATCACGTCGATCATGATGCGAGCTACCCCCGACGAGGTGCGCCTCATCCTCGTCGACCCGAAGCGTGTGGAGCTCAACCAGTACGAGGGCATTCCGCACCTCAATACGCCCATCATCACCAACCCGAAGAAGGCGTCGGAGGCGCTCGCGTGGGTGGTGCGTGAGATGGATATGCGCTACGACGACCTGGCGAACTTCGGGTTCCGTCACGTCGACGACTTCAACAAGGCCGTGCGTGCCGGTCAGGTGAAGGTACCCGAGGGTTCCGAGCGGAAGCTCGAACCGTACCCTTACCTGCTCGTGGTGGTCGACGAGCTCGCCGCCCTCATGATGGTGGCCGCGCGCGAGGTGGAGGACTCCGTCGTGCGTATCACGCAGCTCGCCCGCGCCGCAGGCATCCATCTGGTGCTCGCGACGCAGCGTCCCTCGACCGACGTCGTCACCGGCCTCATCAAGGCCAACGTTCCATCGCGCCTCGCATTCGCCACGTCCTCGATGACCGATTCACGCGTCATCTTGGACCAGCCGGGCGCGGAAAAACTCGTCGGCAAGGGCGACGGCCTCTTCCTCCCGATGGGCTCCGGCAAGCCCATTCGTGTGCAGGGTGCGTGGGTGAACGAGTCCGAGATCCGCGAAGTCGTCGCCCACATCAGCCAGCAGCTGCAGCCCGAGTACCGCGAGGACGTAACGGCTGGCGCAGCCACCGAGAAGAAGGTCGTCGACGACATCGGCGACGATCTTGAGCTCGTGCTGGACGCCTGCCGGCTCGTCGTCGAACTGCAGCTCGGTTCGACGTCGATGCTGCAGCGCAAGCTGCGCGTTGGCTTTGCCAAGGCAGGGCGGCTCATGGACATTCTCGAGTCGCGCGGCGTCGTCGGACCGTCGGAGGGCTCGAAGGCGCGCGAAGTGCTCGTCAAACCGGACGACCTCGACGAGGTGCTCGCGAATCTCGCCGAGGGATAGACTGAGCTGGTCATGACCGTGCACTCTGTTCACATCGCATCTCTCGGATGCGCCCGCAACGACGTTGACTCCGAGGAGCTCGCCGCCCGTCTCGAAGCAGGGGGCTTCGAGCTCGTCGACGACCCCGCGTCGGCCGAGACCGTCGTCGTCAACACCTGTGGCTTCGTCGAACAAGCGAAGAAAGACTCGATCGACACGCTGCTCGCCGCGTCCGATATGAAGCACGACGGCACCGTGAAATCCGTCGTCGCCGTGGGCTGCATGGCGGAGCGCTACGGTGTCGAGTTGGCCGAGGAACTGCCCGAAGCCGACGCGGTGCTGGGCTTCGACTCCTACACCGACATCGCCGATCGCCTACGCTCCATCCTCGATGGTGAACGCCCGGCCTCTCATGTGCCCAGAGACCGCCGCAAGCTGCTGCCGCTGGCCCCGGCTGCCCGACCGGTCGCGGCCCGAGACCTCGCTGTGCCGGGTCACGCATGGCTGACCCACCGTCGGCGACTCTCGGATGCGCCATGGTCGAGCCTGAAGATCGCCTCGGGATGCGACCGTCGCTGCGCGTTCTGCGCGATTCCGAGCTTCCGCGGCTCGTACCTGTCGCGCCCGAGCGAGGAGATCGTCGCCGAGGCCAGGTGGCTCGTCGAACAAGGCGTCAAAGAAGTGTTCCTGGTGAGCGAAAACACCTCCAGCTACGGCAAAGACCTCGGCGCCGACGAACGACTCGAGACCCTCGTGGCCGACCTCTCAACGGTCGATGGGCTCGAGTGGATCCGCGTCAGCTACCTGCAGCCGGCGGAGATCCGCCCGTCGATGCTGCACGCCCTGCTGCACACCGACAAGGTGGTGCCCTACTTCGACTTGAGCTTCCAGCACGCGGCACCGGGGTTACTGCGCAGGATGCGACGGTTCGGCGACCCCGACAGCTTTCTCGCCCTCATTGAGCAGATCCGCCACTACGCGCCGCAGGCGGGCATCCGTTCCAACTGCATCGCCGGGTTCCCTGGCGAGACCGAAGCCGACGTCGAACTGCTCAAACAGTTCATCATCGACGCAGAACTCGACGTCATGGGCGTGTTCGGCTACTCCGACGAAGAAGGCACGGAGGGCGCAACCCTCGACGGGCATCTCGACGAACAAACCATCGAGCAGCGACGCGCGATGCTCGCCGACGTTGCCCTTGAGGTGTCCGAACATCGCGCGGCGGAACGCATCGGCGAACCACTGCGCGTTCTGGTGGAATCGAACGAGGACGGGCAAGCGGTTGGGCGCGCCGAACACCAGGGCCCGGAGACCGACGGCGTCGTCATCCTTGACGGCGAGTACCCTGTGGGCACGTTCGTCGACGCGGTAGCCGTCGACGTTGAAGGCATTGATCTCATCGCGGAGGCATCATGACCGAGCACAAAACCGCTAGGGCAGAGGCGCCAGTGAGCAACTGGAACGTTCCCAACGTGCTCACCGTCGTCCGCATCATCCTCGTGCCGGTGATGGTGGTGCTGCTGTTCATCAACCCCGCGAGCACCGCCATGCGCATCGCTGCGACGGCCGTGTTCGCTGTCGCAATGATCACCGACTTCCTCGACGGGACGATCGCGCGAAAATACAACCTCATCACCGACTTCGGGAAGCTGTGGGATCCGATTGCGGACAAGGCGCTCACCGGCGCGGCCTTCATCTCGCTGAGCATCCTGACGCACAGCGACGGGCAGCCCGAGCTGCCGTGGTTCTTCACCATCATCATTCTGATTCGCGAGTGGGGCATCACGCTCCTGCGCAGCCGGTTGAAGAAGCGCGGCATCATCATGGCGGCGAACAAGGGCGGTAAGACGAAGACCGTCACGCAGACCGCCGCGCTGCTGCTGTTCCTGCTCAACCTGCACCACCTACCTGGCTGGCTGCAGGTGGTGGGCTGGGTGCTCATGTGGGCGGCGCTTCTACTTACCGTAATCACCGGTTTCGACTATGTTCGCGCAGCCTGGACTGCCACGCGTGAGGAGCAGCCTGCTGGCGAAGATCCCGCTGAGGAGCAGTCCGCTGAGGAGGGGGGACCCGTCGCGCCGCGTCGGGCGGCCCCGGATCAGTGATGGCAGATGCGGCCAAGACGCTGATTGAGCATCTGGCCGGGCGCGGCTGGACACTCGCGACCTGCGAGTCGCTCACCGGCGGCATGCTCGGCGCCACGCTCACGTCGGTACCCGGGGCGTCGACGGTGTACCGCGGCGGGCTCATCACGTACGCGAGCGATCTCAAAGCCACACTCGCCCAGGTGGACTCCACATGGATTTCGCAGCATGGTGTCGTCAACGAGCGCACGGCAGCGCAGATGGCCGAGGGTGCTCGTCGACGCTGCGAGGCTCACTGGGGCGTCGCCACGACGGGGGTTGCGGGTCCGACGATGCAGGACGGCCAGCCCGTGGGCACGGTGTGGATCGGCATCACTGGGCCGGGCGTGAAACCCTTCGCGCAACGCTACCTCTTCGACGGTGATCGTGCCGCCATTCGCCGCGCCACCGTCGACGCAGCGCTGACGCTGTTGCTCGAAGTCAGCGGGCGGGAATAATTCGCTAAGCCCGGCCGTTATAGCTCCAGACGCAGGCGACGGCCCTGCGAGTTTGGTAGGTCACTATGAAGGGCATTGTCTTGCGAGAGATCATCGGTCAGACGTTGCGTGAGCTTCGCGGTGATGCAGGAATGACGCTCCGGCAAGTCTCCACCGCCTCGGTGGTGTCACTGGGGTACCTTTCGGAAATCGAGCGGGGGCATAAGGAAGCCTCCAGCGAGGTGCTGGCCTCTATCTGCAAGGCCATGGACGTTCCGCTGAGCGAGGTACTGAGCCTCATGACCTTGAAAGTGCACGCAGCCGAGATGGCGCAGGAAGGTATCGCTATCGCGGCCTGATGCACCGTCAGGCACATTCCCAGAGCTACTCGACGACGATCACCTCCACGCCAAGCTCCCGAATGTGACGCAGCATTTTCATCGACGCTCCGTCGTCGGTGATGAGTACATCTACGTTGCGCATCTCGAGAATCGGCGCCTTCGTAACGTGCCCGATTTTGCTCGAATCGAGCGTGGCGATCACCCGCGCTGCGCGCTGCACCATGGCACGGTTCGTGCGGGCCTCGATGTCGTCGTGCGTGGTGAGGCCACATTCGACGGTGCACCCATCGGCTCCGACGACGGCGGTGTCAATGTGCACGAGATTCATCGTGGACTCAGTGAGCGGGCCGCCCAATTCCAGCGAATTGGGGCGCAGCACACCGCCTGCGATGAGTACTTTCTCCATGCTGAGCTCGGCGGCCTGGAGCCCGATGCTGATCGAGTTGGTGATGATGGTGAGATCTGTTCGGTCGCTCAGCTCCCGCAGTACCGCAGCCGTCGTGCTGCCGCCGGTGAGCGCGACGGCGTGTCGCCCTGCCGGGATTTCCAGCGCCGCACGACGCCCAATGGCGCGTTTCACCTCCACCTGACGCGTATCGCGAAGATGGAACGGCAGCTCTCCATCGTCCGATGCTGCTGGGCGCACACCTCCATGCGTGCGCTCCACGAGCCCCTGCGATGCGAGCTGCGTGACATCGCGGCGGATCGTGGCGGGAGAGGCACCAAGCTGTTCGGCGAGCTCGACGAGCGACACCGCCCCGCGCTCGTGCACCATATCGAGCAGTGCGACGAGGCGGTCGGAGCGCTTCTTCGACGAGCCACCATGCATGCAGTGAAATATACTTGGCCGGGTGCGTGAGGTTGAGTTGTGGGCAAGGTTGAATGACGTGCTGGGGCACGACTACGCCCCCGTGTGGGCGGAGAACACGGTGCTGGCGCAGCTGGGCTCCCGCACGGTCGTGCAGGCCGTCGCTGATGGCATCGACAGCAAGCGCATCTGGCTCGCGGTATGGGAGCAACTCGAACTTCCCCAACGGTTGCGGTGATGTGTGGGAAAGCGCGTGTCGCGCAAGCAATCGAACAGATGTTCGGTACGCTAGGTGTAGATAGTTATCCACAGGTCAACGCGTCGTTGCAAATTTGTCAGTGCTCGCTGACAAAGTACTGGACGTAACGCTTCGCCGTCTTTGAATTGAGAAGAGGAACATCCATGGCAGCAGTCGCAGATCGCGAGAAGGCGCTCCAAAACGCACTCGCCCAGATCGAGAAAGCCCACGGTAAAGGCTCCGTCATGCGCCTAGGCGCAGAAACGCGCCTGCCCGTCGACGTGATCCCCACCGGGTCCGTGGCACTCGATGTCGCGCTCGGCATCGGAGGGCTTCCCCGCGGACGCATCGTCGAAATCTACGGTCCCGAGTCGAGCGGTAAAACCACCGTGGCGCTGCACGCCATCGCGAATGCTCAGCGGGAGGGCGGCATCTGCGCCTTTATCGACGCCGAGCACGCCCTCGATCCCGATTACGCGCAGAAGCTCGGGGTGAACACCGACGAGCTGCTCGTGTCCCAGCCAGATAACGGTGAACAGGCGCTGGAGATTGCCGACACGCTCGTGCGTTCCGGCGCGCTGGCACTCATCGTCGTCGACTCGGTGGCGGCGCTCACCCCGCGCGCCGAAATCGAGGGCGAGATGGGCGATTCTCACGTAGGCCTCCAGGCCCGCCTCATGAGCCAGGCGCTGCGCAAAATGACGGGCGCGCTCAAGAACGCCCACACCACGGCCATCTTCATCAACCAACTGCGCGAAAAGATCGGTGTCATGTTCGGCAACCCCGAAACCACCACGGGCGGCCGGGCGCTCAAGTTCTACTCGTCGGTGCGCCTCGACGTGCGCCGCATCGAGACGCTGAAAGACGGCACCGAGATGGTGGGCAACCGCACCCGCGTCAAAGTGGTCAAGAACAAGGTGGCTCCGCCGTTCAAGCAGGCCGAATTCGACATCATGTACGGCCAAGGCATTTCTCGTGAAGGCTCCCTGCTCGATATGGGCGTCGACGCGGGCATCGTGCGCAAGGCCGGCGCCTGGTTCACCTACGAATCCGATCAGCTTGGCCAAGGCAAGGAAAACGCCCGTAACTACCTGAAGGAACACCCCGACGTAGCCGAAGAGCTCGAGCGTCGTATCCGTCTCCACCTCGGCATCGACGGCTCCGAGGAAGTGCCAGAGGGCGTCGACCCGGAAACAGGTGAAGTCGATTTCTGACATCGAGTTCGCACGCAAGATCGCACTCGACCTGCTGAGCGTTCGGCCTCGCTCTGAGGCCGAACTGCGCACAGCATTGGCCAAGCGCAACGTGCCAGACGAACTCATCGACGAACTATGCGGCCGCTTCACCGAGGTGGGTTTGCTGGACGACGCGCAGTTCGCATCGATGCTGGTGTCGAGTCGCTCGTTGTTCTCCCACCACGGTAAGCGTCGCATTCGGCAAGAGCTCCGGAATAAGGGCGTGCCCGACGAGCAAGCTCAGGCCGCTCTGGATGAGCTCGACGATGACGCAGAGCTCGACGCCGCCCGCGCAGTTGCTCAGCGGAAATTGCGCAGCTTGTCTGGACTCGAGCCCCATGTGGCCAAGCGTCGACTAGCCGGAGCCCTTGCCCGACGGGGTTTCGGGCCGGGCACCGTGATGCAGGTGACGAAAGAGTCGCTGGTAGATTGGCACGACGACGATTGGTGAGGAGGTCCGAGCATGGATTGGCTGCCGTGGATCGTCGCGGTGGCGGCGCTCATAGCTGTGGTGGTCGTCCTCGCTCGGCAGAATCGATCCGTACCTCCCTCGCCGCAGCCGGAACCTGATCGCCGAGGCGAGGAGCTCACCGAAGCACGTCTCCAGTTGGAGGCAGAGCGAAAGCAGTGGACCGACGAACGCTCGTCGGAGCGCCAAGCACTCGACGACGAGCGAGCCCAGCTTCGAGCAGAGCGGGAACGCATCGCTGGTCTCACCCGTCAAGAGGCGAAGCAAGAGGTGATCGACGACGTTCTGCAGCGTGCGAAGCTATCCGCGCTACGCGAGGCGCGAGTAATCGAGCAGCAGGCACGACGAGAAGCCGAGCAGCAGGCGCGCATGGTTATCGTCGGCGCAATTCAACGCGTTGCCGCCGAGCAGACTGCCGAAACGGTGGTCACGTCAATCAGGCTTCCTTCCGAAGATATGAAGGGGCGTATCATCGGCAAGGAAGGCCGCAACATTCGGGCGTTCGAGCAAGCCACTGGTGCCAACCTGCTTATCGACGAAGGGCAGTCGGTCACCATCAGCTGTTTCGATCCCGTCCGACGTGAAACCGCGCGCTTGGCGCTGGCATCGCTGATCGAAGACGGCATCATCCATCCGGCGCGGGTGGAACACGTGGTGTCGAAAGCGAAGCGAAGCATGGATCAGCGTATGCGAGACGTGGCTGAGCGCGCGTTGGCTGAGGTGGGCATCGCCGACCTCGACCCGGAGTTGCTGCCGTATCTTGGCACGCTTGCTTTCCGTACGAGTTACGGCCAGAACGTGCTCGATCACCTGGTGGAGTGCGCGCACCTCGCTGGCACGATGGCGGCGGAGCTGGGGCTCGACGTTGCGCGCTGCAAGCGCGCCGCGTTCTTGCACGACATCGGCAAGGCCCTTACCCACGAGCGAGAAGGGTCGCACGCTCTGATCGGGGCAGAGCTGCTGAGAACCCATGGGGAGAGCGACGACGTCGTGCATGCCGTCGAAGCGCACCATGGAGAAGTAGAACCCCGCACCGTCGAGGCACTCCTCACCCAAGCTGCTGACGCCATCTCCGGGTCACGGCCTGGAGCCCGACGAGAGTCGCTCGAGGCCTACCTCGAGCGCATGCACGCGCTTGAGCGCATCGCCACCGCGAAGCCCGGCGTCGCCAAGGCATTCGCGATGCAATCCGGCCACGAGGTTCGGGTGCTCGTTCACCCAGAGCAGGTCGACGACGCTGCTGCCCAGGTGCTGGCGCATGACATCGCTCAAGAGATCGAAGAAGCGCTCACGTATCCAGGTCTCATCCACGTCACCGTCGTGCGCGAATCCCGAGCGAGCGCGACGGCACATTGACCAGGATTACCCCTGCACCCGGATGCCCCACGTTCCGCTGGCTTCCTCGCCCGGTTCGAGGCGGAGCGCGTCGTCGTGGGTGATGCCCTCGTTGAAGGCGTCGGGGCCGCACGTCATGGGTTCGATGGCGATGGCGGGGAGGTCGGGATGGGTGAACACCTGAATCCACGGGTGGTGCTCGTCGCCCCACAGTGAGACGGTACGCCCGCAGCCTTCCACAGTCACTTCCCACCCGCTGGGCGCCGCAGTGAAGGCGGTGTCGAAGGTCGCGTCACCCAGTGGGCGAGCAGTGCGGAAGTCGTGCTCGGGGGAGACGTCGCCGAGTTCCGTCGGCAGCAGCCGCTCGTCGACGTAGAGTTCTTGCTCGAACGGTGAGTTGAGCACCACCTCGGCAAGGTCGTCAAAGCGGAAATATACGTGCGATCCGTAGCCGAACGGGAATGCCACGGTGCCGACGTTCTTCGCCCGCCACGTGACCTGGAGGCCCTCGTCGACTACCTCGAAGCGGCTCTCCACCTGGCAGATGCCCGGCCAGCCAACCTGAGGGTAGATGGTGGCGCTGAGGATGACGTGCGCGTCGGTGCGTTCGACGAGGCGCCACTCCAGTGCGTATGCCAGCCCGTGCAGGGCGCAAGTGCGTTCGGGCTCGTTGATCGGCAACTGGAGGGTTTCGCCGTCGAAGACGTACCGCCCATCACGGATGCGGTTGGGCCAAGGCGCGAGCGACGTTCCGAACCACGGCATGAACGGCTCGCCCTCCGGGAGCGACTGGAACACTTCTGTGCCTTGCCAAGTGAGGCTCTGCAAGGTGGCTCCCACTTCGCCGATGACTGCGGCGAAGTCTCCCTTGGTGATGCGGTACTGGGTTCCTGTCGGCGAGATACTCATGTGCTGAAGCCTATCGGCTCATGTGCAGCGCCGGGAGGCTGGCGCGCATCAGCGCAGGGCGATCTGGCTGATGGCAATCGTTGGCGACTCCTCGCCACTCCATCGTGGGCGTTCAGCCGGATTGAGGCGCGACGTGACCCGCACCGCCTGCACCTCGCCAGCGTCGAGCGTCAGCCAGTCGACGTCGCCCAACCGCCAGCCATGTTCGAGTGTGCCTACGGCGTGCCAACCGCCGTCTTGACGTTCCACCTCGACCTCAGCGTTCTGCCATTCTCCGGGGCGCAGGGCGACGCCCACTTCGCGCACTGCCTGTGGGCGTGTAAACCTCAGCGTGGCATGCAGTTCCTTCTGTCCCTCGGCGCCCAGCAATGCAGTGGCGAGGCCGAGCTTGCCGTCGAGCACGCGTTCTGGTGCGGCAGGCTCCCCAGTCGGTGCGGTGGCGTTCGTCTCGAATGTCGCATGGCCGTCGCGCACCATCGCGAGCAGATCGATGCTTCCTTCCAGCTGTGTCTCGTCGCGCACGGCGGAATCGATCGTCGCGATGGGCACGTGGATTCCGACGAGCTGACGTGACGCGTAGTCGTTGACGATCACGAGCGGTGTGCCGTCGGTGAGTAACGTGAGCGCGGGATTAGCCTGATCGTTATTGAGCGCGTCCCATACAGGGAGCGGTGCCACGTCGGTCCATGGTGCGAGCGGATCAGGGATGATGCCGACGCAGGTGACTCGTCGCTCGCCGTAGCGCCCGGAAACGTCGCCCCATGCCAGTAGCAGACGCCCGTCAGGAAGAGGCTGGGCGGCTGCCGATGACTGCATAATGCTGGTGGGCTCGGGGCCTTCCCACGTTGCTCCGTCGTCGTGTGATCGGAACAGCAGCGACGGAGTTCCGGCCTTCGCCGGGCGCAACCAGGCGATGAGCACCCCGTCGATGAGCGTCAACGTGACCTCGTTCATGGTCACGCCCTCCGTATCGAAGACGTACTGCTCGGATGCGGGGAATGATTCTCCGCCATCCAGCGACCGGGAGATACCGCACCACGCGCGGCCGTACACCGGCGCGACGAGTGTGCCATTCGCGGTTTCCATCACCTGTCCGTGCGACGCCAACCATCCTGGACGTGCGTTCTCCAGCCGGGTCGGCATGGTCCAGTTGTAGCCGCCGTCGTCGCTCGACATGACACGCACTCCTGCGGCCTCGATCTCGCCCAGCTCCGGCTCTGTCCGCGTGAAGAAGATGAGATGCACGCGTCCGGTGGGGCCGACGCTCACCATCGGGTCGCGGTCGTCGTGATCGGAGTCCCAGACGGTGACGGGCTCGCTCCACGTGGCCCCGTCGTCGGTGGAGCGCACGAGCTGGATGATACCCGTCGGATCGACGTGCTCTTTCCCCTGCCGAGCGACGACGAGCAACGTGCCGTCGGGCAAGCGGCAAGCCCCGGGGAAGTGGAACCGACGACGCTCTGGCGCCTCGGCGATGGCAAGGTCTGCGCTCAGGGGGTTGCGTTGCGCGACGACGCTCGTCGCGCCTGCGAGGGAGGGAAACTGGCGAAGTTGTGGTGCGGTCATGGCATTCGTCCTTCCCGTGTGCTGTGCGTTCCAGGGTAGCTGGGCTTGATACACCCCCGACGCGGTTGGGGCGGCCGCGCTCAGCCAGGTACCCTGGTGCGGTTATGACTGAGCGCAGCTACCACGTAATCACCTACGGGTGCCAGATGAACGTGCACGACTCCGAACGCATTAGCGGCCTCCTCGAAGACGCGGGCATGGTGCGTGCCGAGGGGGAGGGCCCGTCGGCCGGGGCGGACGTCGTCGTGTTCAACACCTGCGCGGTGCGCGAGAACGCAGACAACCGGCTCTACGGCAACCTCGGGCACATGGCGCGAGTCAAGGAGCAGCACCCCGGCATGCAGATTGCGGTGGGTGGCTGTATGGCGCAGAAAGACCGCGACACCATCGTGAAGCGAGCGCCGTGGGTGGACGTCGTGTTCGGTACGCACAATGTCGGTTCGTTGCCGACGCTGTTGGAGCGCGCTCGCGTGGAACAGCAGGCGCAGGTCGAGATCAAGGAAGCGCTGGAGACGTTCCCGTCGAATCTGCCGAGCAGGCGCGAGTCTCCGTACTCGGGGTGGGTGTCCATCTCGGTGGGCTGCAACAACACCTGCACCTTCTGCATCGTCCCGCAGTTGCGCGGGAAGGAGACCGACCGTCGGCCTGGCGACATTCTCGCCGAGATCCGCATGCTCGTCGACGAGGGTGTCCAGGAGATCACCTTGCTCGGCCAAAACGTGAACGCCTACGGCGTCGAATTCGGCGACCGCCAGGCCTTCGCCAAGCTGCTGCGCGCGTGTGGGGAGATCGACGGGTTGGAGCGCGTGCGGTTCACGTCGCCGCATCCGAAGGATTTCACCGACGACGTGATCGCGGCCATGGCGGAAACGCCCAATGTGATGCCGAGCCTGCACATGCCGTTGCAGTCCGGATCCGATGCCATCTTGAAGTCCATGCGGCGCTCGTACCGTTCCAAGCGTTTCCTCGACATCCTCGCGAACGTGCGCGATGCCATCCCGCACGCGGCGATCACCACCGACATCATCGTGGGCTTCCCAGGCGAAACCGACGAGGACTTTGAAGACACGCTGCGCGTGGTGGAGCAGTCGCGGTTCTCGGCGGCGTTCACGTTCCAGTACTCGATCCGTCCGGGCACGCCGGCGGGCGAGATGGAGAACCAGGTGCCCAAGCCCGTCGTGCAGGAGCGGTACGAGCGTCTCGTGCAGCTCGTCGACCAGATTGCGTGGGAGGAGAACCGCAAGCTGGAGGGCGCCGACGTCGAGGTCATGTTCGCAGTGGGCGAAGGGCGCAAGGACGGCGAGACGCAACGCATGAGCGGACGCGCTCGCGACAACCGACTGGTGCACGTCGCGGTGAGCGATGATCCAGCCGAGCGCCCGCGCCCCGGCGACATCGCGACAGCGCGCATTACCTACGCCGCGCCGCACCACCTGAACTCCGACGAGCCCATCCGCGATCTGCGTCGCACCCGCGGCGGCGACGCTTGGCAGCTGCGCGAGGAAGGCCCCGCGCGTCCGGCTGGGGTGGGCCTGGGCATGCCCACACTACGGCCGAAGGCCGGAGCCTAACCTGCACCCACGCGTTCGCGTAGTCAGGAGGCCCCGGCCTTCGGATGAGCGTCTACGGTGCGGGGCTCAGCCCGCCACAGCTCACTTGTTGTCGTTCTTACCGCCGTCGAGCTTGTCGATCTGGTCGTTGGCGAAGTCCTGCGCCTTGTCGACCTTGTCGGCGTACTTGCTGTCGGTCTTCTCGTCGACGAAGTCGCCAGCGCGCTCTGCGCCTTCACGAAGCTTGTCCGGATCCTGTCCAGCAACCTTGTTCTTAATGTCGTCGAACATTCCCATGTCGCTTCCTTTCACAATTCGTGGAGTGGTATCCAGATCAGTGCTGAAAGCGAATCCATACCAACCTGGTACTTCCATGGTGACACACTTGCCCTATGACTCAACCCGTGATTGTTCTGATTGGCCCGACGGCCAGCGGCAAGTCTGCGCTCGCCGTCGACGTCGCGGTGCGGCTGCAGAACGAGGGGATTCGTGCGGAGATCGTGAACGCGGATTCCATGCTCGTCTACCGGGGAATGAACATCGGCACTGCCAAGCCCACGCATGAGGAGCGTCGGGGAATTCCGCACCACCTCATCGACATCATGGAGGTCACTGAGCAGGCCTCCGTGGCCGAGTTTCAGGAACAGGCACGCGCGATAATCGCGGATATTCAACGCCGAGGTGGGGTGCCGATCGTCGTCGGCGGATCGCCGCTGTACACCCGCGCCATCACCGACGCCTTCCACTTCCCGGGCTCCGACGAGCAGGTGCGTGCGAAGTGGGAAGCGGAGCTTGCCCGCGTAGGGGCACCAGCGTTGCATGAGCGATTGCGCGAGGTGGCGCCGTCGTCGGCGGAGAATATTGAGCCGGGCAATGGTCGGCGCATCGTGCGCGCGCTCGAGATTCACGAAATTACGGGCGGTCACACACCGACGCTGCCGCAATGGACGTACGAGCTAGAAGGAGTTCAGCAGTACGGACTCGACCTGCCGCGCGACGTGCTCGATGCCCGGATTGATGCTCGTGTCGACAGCATGTGGGAGGCGGGGCTCGTCGACGAGGTGCGCGCGCTGCTCGATGTGGGCCTGCGAGAAGGGCGCACTGCGCTGCGCGCCATCGGGTACCGGCAAGTGGTGCAGATGCTCGACGGGGAACTCACCGAGGACGAGGCGAAGAACGCCGTGAAGCGAGCCACGAGGAAGTTCTTCCGCAAACAGCTGGGCTGGTACCGCAGGGATCCTCGCATACGCTGGTTGGTGGCAGGCGACGACAGCAACGTGTCGACGATTGCCGCAGATGTCGCTCAAGCGCTGCAGGCATGAAGGAGCCAGGATGGGTATTCATTTCCGTAAAGGACACGGCACGCACAACGACTTCGTGCTGCTCAAAGACCCGGGCGGCATGCGAGAGATGACGCCTGAGCTCGTTCGCGCCTTGGCGGACCGGCGGGGAGGCATCGGTGGCGACGGGGTGATCCGCGCGGTGCGGGCCGGGCTCGTCGATGGGTGGGAAGGCGACACGGACCTGTGGTTCATGGATTATTGGAATGCCGACGGCACCGTCGCGGAGATGTGCGGCAACGGGCTTCGCGTGTTCGCCGAGTTCCTGCGCAGCGAACAGATGCTGAACGAACGAGAGTTCGACGTGGCTACGCGCGCCGGCGTGAAGCACGCGCGTTTCGTGCCTGGCGGTGTTGCGGTGGGTGTCGGGCGTGCGGTGGTAAGTGACGACACGGCTCGGGTCACCGTCGGTGATACGACATTCGACGCCGTGCCGGTCAACGTCGGCAATCCCCACGCCGTGGCATTCATCGGTGACGAGGATCTCGCTGCGCTCGACCTGCGTACACCGCCTGTGGTGGAACCAAACAGTCTGTTTCCCGACGGGGTCAACGTCGAGTTCGTGCGTGTCGATGGCTCAGGCGAGCTGGCCATGCGGGTGCACGAGCGCGGTATTGGCGAAACGCAGAGTTGCGGCACGGGCGTCGTCGCGGCAGCAGCCGCATACCGTTCTCGCGTCGACTTCGAAGGGCCGGTGCAAGTGACCGTGCCCGGTGGGCAACTGCTCGTTGAGTTCAACGCCGATGAGGCAGTACTCACGGGCCCGGCGGTGATCGTCGCGAGTGGTGATTTTCACGAGCACTGAGCCGGGTTTTCCACAGGTTCGTCGTGCCCGCTTGGAGCTGTCAGTGGTGGCTGAGAGAATATGCCAATCATGACGACCTACGACGAGTTCTCCTACGACGGTGCCCAAGAAGACCTTGCGGATCGCCACGCGCTCAGGCGCGTGGCTGGCATGTCCACCGAGCTGGGCGACATCTCCGAGGTCGAGTATCGCCAGCTGCGGCTCGAGCGCGTGGTGCTGGTAAGTGTGTGGACGTCGGGCACGCAAGCCGACGCAGACAACGCCATGGCCGAGCTGAAACTGCTCAGTGAAACCGCGGGCTCGCAGGTGCTCGACGCGCTCGTCCAGCGCCGCTCTACACCTGACCCGGCCACCTACGTCGGCAGTGGCAAGGTGGCCGAGATTCGCGAGGTCGTGGAAGCTACCGGGGCCGACACGGTGATTTGCGACGGCGAACTCGAGGCGGCGCAGCTGCGTAACCTTGAGGATCGCATCGGGGTCAAGGTTGTCGACCGCACTGGGCTGATCCTCGACATCTTTGCGCAGCACGCGAAATCTGCGGAGGGCAAGGCCCAGGTGGAGATGGCGCAGCTGGGATATCTGAAGCAGCGGTTGCGCGGTTGGGGTGGCAATCTGTCGCGGCAGGCCGGTGGGCGTGCCGCAGGTGGCGCGGGTATCGGTGGCCGCGGCCCGGGTGAAACCCGCATCGAGACGGATCGTCGGCGTATCGGCGTGCGCATCGCCCAGCTGCGCCGGAAGCTGAACGAGATGGAGCAGCAGCGCGAATCGAAGCGGGCCGAGCGTAAACGCAACGCTGTGCCCAGCGTCGCCATCGTCGGATACACGAACGCTGGGAAATCGTCGCTGCTCAACCGCATCACCGGCGCCGGCGTGCTCGTCGAGAATGCCCTGTTCGCCACGCTCGACCCCACCACGCGACGCTCCCAAACCGACGACGGGCGAGTGTTCACGCTGACGGACACCGTCGGGTTCGTGCGTCACTTGCCACACGACCTGGTGGAGGCGTTCCGCTCCACCCTGGAAGAAGCCGTCGATGCAGATCTACTGCTGCACGTCGTCGACGCCTCAGACCCCGCGCCGGAGGGCCAGATCGACGCGGTGCGCACGGTGCTGAGCGAGATTGGTGCGAGTTCGGTGCCCGAACAACTCGTGTTCAACAAGGCTGACCGAGCGGATGCAACCACCTTGATGATGTTGCGTGCCAACTACCCGGACGCCGTGGTCACGTCGGCCCGCACCGGTAACGGCATCGACGAGCTGCGCGATGTGATCGCCGAACGTCTGCCGAAACCGGAAGTGCCCGTCGACGTGGTAGTGCCGTACTCGCGAGGCGATCTCGTCGACCGCGTCCACAAGGAAGCCCTCATCCACAGCATCGAGCACGTCGAGCAGGGCACGCACATCGTCGGGTTCGCGAAGCCCGACCTCGCCGACGAGCTGATGCGCCATGGTTAGCTCTCTCGACGTTCTGGAGGCCGCAGTCGAGAGCTTCGGTGGGCAGACGCGCGCTGGGCAGCAAGAGATGGTCGACGCGGTGGGCTCCGCGCTCGAAACCCAGGAGCATCTGCTCGTGCAAGCGGGCACGGGTACGGGTAAATCGCTCGGCTACCTGATCCCTGCGCTGCACCGTGCGGCTGAGACGGGAGAGCGCATCGTCGTCGCGACGGCCACCCTCGCCCTCCAAGCGCAGCTGGCCACGAAGGACATTCCGACGGCACTTGCCGCCATGGAGCGCACCACGGGCGAACGCCCGCGCACCGCCATCCTGAAAGGGCGCACCAATTACGCGTGCCTGTATCGAGCGCGCGACGGTGTGCAACCAGAGCAGTCGGCGCTACTGGGCTCCGAGACGGTGCAGGTGAGCGACACGGGCTCCGAAGTGCTGCGTCTGCGCGAGTGGGTGGAGGAGCAGGTTGAATCTGGCGGCTTGGCTGACCGCGACGATGCCCCAGCGCACACGCCGCTCGCGTGGCAGCAGGTCTCTATCCCCACCCGCGAGTGTTTGGGTGCTTCGTGCCCATTCATCGATGAGTGCCGTGTCGAGCTGTCGCGCGAAAAAGCCCGTGAAGCCGATCTGGTAGTCACTAATCACGCGCTTCTGGCCATCAACGCAATGCATGGCGGCACTGCGCTGCCCGAGCACGACGCCGTCATCATCGACGAGGCACACGAACTGGTGAGTCGGATCACCAACGCCGCCACCGACGAGCTCACCCCAGGCATCATCGAACGCGCCGCGAAGCGCGCACTCGACCATGTCAATGACGATCTGGGCGCCGATTTCCTCGAAGTTGCCGACGAATTCCGGGAGGCCCTCGCCGACGCCGACGTGGGACGCGTCCTCGACGCCGACCAGGAGATCACGCGTGCTGCAGCGCTGGTTCGCGACGTGGCACGCAAGGTGGTTTCGGCCATGGGTGCCGCGAAGGACGACGCCGAGAAATCTCAGGTGTTGGGCGCGGTGCGTGAGATCTACGACGTCGCCGGCCGCATCGCCACGCTCGCCGACGCCGACGTGGTGTGGGTTGCAGAATCAGAAGTGATGGGGCGAGCGGTGTTCGTCGCGCCGCTCAACGTCGCGGGGTTACTACGCGAACACGTGTTCGGAGCAACGACGACGGTACTGACGTCGGCGACGCTCTCGCTCGGCGGCAACTTCGACTCGGTGGCGCGCTCGGTCGGACTGATCCCTTCCGATTTGGAGTGGAAAGGCGTCGACGTCGGTTCACCGTTCGACTACGGAACACAGGGCATCTTGTACGTGGCGAAGTCGCTGCCCAAACCCGACCGCGACGGTATGTCCGAGGCCATGAAAGATCAGATCGCGGAACTCGTCTGGGCGGCAGGTGGGCGAACCCTCGGGCTCTTCGCCTCCCGACGTTCAGCGGAGCAGGCCGCCGATCACGTGCGCAAGGTGTTGCCGTCGTTTACGGTGTTGTGCCAGGGCGACGCGCAGTTGTCAGAGCTCACCCGCCGATTCATCGACAACCCAGAGACGAGCCTGTTCGGCACCTTATCGCTGTGGCAAGGCGTGGACGTGCCGGGGGAGACGTGCCAGTTGGTCATCATCGAGAAGATTCCCTTCCCTCGTCCCGACGATCCGCTCATGCAGGCGCGGCAGAAGGCGGTGAGCGACGCCGGTGGCAACGGGTTTATGTCGGTGGCTGCCACGCACGCGGCCTTGCTGCTGGCGCAGGGTGCTGGACGCTTGATCCGGCGTTCTTCGGATCGGGGTGTGGTCGCCGTGCTCGATTCGCGACTCGCCACCGCTCGCTACGGATCCTTCCTCTTGCGCTCGATGCCAGAGTTTTGGGTCACCAATGATGTTGAGGTGGCATCCGACGCGCTGCGCCGCCTGCGGGGCGCACCATGAGTGGTTGACACTGCGTCAATCCTGCCCCGGTGTCAGCGCCAGAGAGCTCGTCGGTACGGTTAGAGCCATGGATATTGGTGTACCAAAGGAACTGGGTGACGCGCGCGTAGCGGCAACACCGAAATCCGTGGAAGGCCTCCGCAAGCTCGGGTACAACGTGCTCGTCGAATCAGGCGCCGGACAACTGGCATCGTTTGAGGATCACGCATACCTCGACGCCGGCGCATCGATCGTCGACGACGCCTGGCACTGCGACATCGTCGTCGCCGTGAATGCGCCCACGCCGGAGCAGATCAGCCAGATGCGGCCAGGTGCAGTGCTGATTACCTTCCTCGGCCCGCGTCAAGACATCACGCTCACCGAGCAACTAGCGGCAGCTGGCGTGACGGCGCTGAGCATGGACATGGTGCCACGTACCTCGCGTGCCCAGGCGCTGGATGCGCTCAGTTCGCTCGCGAATATCTCCGGCTACCGCGCCGTGATCGAAGCGGCGCATGCCTTCGGCAGGTTCTTCACCGGACAGGTGACTGCGGCAGGCAAGGTGCCGCCCGCGAAGGTGCTTGTCGCGGGCACCGGCGTCGCAGGCCTGGCTGCCATTGGTGCCGCGAACTCGCTGGGCGCCATCGTGCGGGCCACCGACGTCCGCCCGGAGACGGCTGAGCAGGTCGAATCCATGGGGGCCGAGTTCCTACACGTCGCCGCCGACCAGGGTGTGAGCTCCGACGGCTATGCCAAGGAAGCGAGTGCTGATTACGCGGCCCGCGCCGCGGAACTCTATGCCCAGCAGGCCGCCGAGGTGGACATCATCATCACGACGGCCGCCATCCCGGGTAAGCCTTCGCCGAGGCTCATCACCGCAGACATGGTGGCGTCGATGAAGCCGGGCTCAGTGATCGTCGACCTGGCTGCACTCGGCGGTGGCAACTGCGAACTCACCCGTAGAGGTGAGAGCTACGTCACCGACGGCGGCGTCACCATCATCGGGTACACCGACATGGCATCCCGGCTGCCGGGGCAGGCGTCGCAGCTCTACGCGACGAACCTCGTCAACGCCCTGCAGCTCATGACGCCGGGCAAGGACGGCCAGATCGTGATCGACTTCGACGACGAAGTCGTTCGCACCATGACCGTCGCTCGCGATGGGGAAATCACGTTCCCACCGCCGCCCATTCAGGTGTCGGCTGCGCCCCAGCCCGCGGCGCAGCCACCCGCAGTGGAGCCGGAAGCGCCGGTCACGCCGTCGAAGCCGCCCAAACCGTGGTGGATGCCCGTCGCGGTGGTAGGGCTCGGGTCTGCCGCGATGATCGCGCTGCTCACCATCGCGCCCAGCTCGTTCGTCACCCTGTTCGGTGTGTTCGCGTTGGCGTGCATCGTCGGTTACTACGTCGTCTGGAACGTCACGCACGCGCTGCACACTCCACTGATGAGCGTCACCAACGCGGTGTCCGGCATCATCATCGTGGGCGCAATGACGCAGCTCGCACACGACAACATCGCAGTGAAGATCCTCGCCTTCATCGCGGTGCTTATCGCATCGATCAACGTGTTCGGTGGTTTCACCGTCACGCACCGGATGTTGAACATGTTTAGGAAGGGCTGACGATGTACCTCGCGAACTTCATCAACGCCACATTCATCTTCTCCGGCATCATGTTCATCCTCGCGCTGGCGGGGCTGTCGAAACACGAAACGGCCAAGCGCGGCAATGCGTTCGGCGTCATGGGAATGGTGCTCGCTGTCATCGCCACGAACTTTGCGATCGCCTACACCGACATCGTGGGCGAACACATCCAGTGGCTCTCGGCGGTGGCGCTCTACGCCGCCATCGCGATCGGGGGCTTGATTGGCATTTGGCGAGCGCGCAAGGTCGAGATGACTGGCATGCCCGAACTCATCGCGCTGCTTCACTCCTTCGTCGGTGCCGCTGCGGTGCTCGTCGGGTACAACGTGCACATTCTCGGTGAAAGCGCAGACCTACTGCATCTGATTGAGGTCTACCTCGGCGTGCTCATTGGCGCAGTGACGCTGACCGGCTCGCTCGTAGCTTGGGGCAAACTCAACGGCAAGCTCGCCTCGAAGCCGCTCATGTTGCCTGGCAGGCACTGGCTCAACCTCCTCAACGTCGTCGTGATGGTTGCGTTGGGGTTCTGGTACTGCACCACGCAGTCGTTCATCCCGCTCGTCATCATGACGGTCCTCGCGCTGTTCCTGGGCTTCCACTTGGTGGCGGCCATCGGTGGCGCCGACATGCCCGTCGTGATTTCGATGCTGAACTCGTACTCAGGCTGGGCCGCTGCCGCGTCGGGCTTCATGCTCGACATGTCGATCCTCATCATCACCGGTGCCCTGGTAGGCGCCTCCGGCGCGATCCTCTCGTACATCATGTGCAAGGCAATGAACCGTTCGTTCACGTCGGTGATTCTGGGTGGGTTCGGCGATGCTGCTCCTGCTGAGCAAGGTGAGATGGGCGAGTACACCACCGCGACGACGGAGGACGTCGCGGGATTGCTGCGAGATGCGAAGAAGGTCGTGATCGCGCCCGGCTACGGCATGGCGGTGGCACAAGCGCAGTACCCCGTGGCGGAGCTGACACGGCGCCTGCAAGCCAATGGCACGGAGGTGGCGTTCGCCATCCATCCGGTCGCCGGCCGACTGCCTGGGCACATGAATGTGCTGCTCGCGGAGGCCAAGGTGCCCTACGACATCGTGTTCGAGATGGATGAGATCAATGACGACTTCGGCACCGCAGATGTCGTGCTCGTCATCGGCGCCAACGACACGGTTAACCCCGCTGCGAATGAGCCGGGCTCGCCGATCTCGGGCATGCCCGTGCTGAAGGTGTGGGAAGCGAAGCACGTCGTGGTGTTCAAGCGCTCGATGAGTGCGGGCTATGCCGGTGTGCAGAATCCGTTGTTCTTCAAGGAGAACTCGCTGATGTACTTCGGTGACGCGAAGGACTCGACCAACAGTCTCGTCGCTGAGCTCCCTGCTCCTGCGAACGCATAGGGAGCTTGGGGCTACACGCGGCGCATGACCGCGACGATCTTGCCCATGATGGTGGCGTGGGTGCCATCGATGGGGGAGTAGCGCTCGTTGTGGGGAAGTAGCCACACCTGGTTGCCGTCGCGCTTGAAGGTTTTCACGGTGGCTTCGTCGTCGAGGAGTGCTGCGACGATGTCGCCGTTGACGGCGGTGGGTTGGCGACGGACTACCACCCAGTCGCCCTCGCAAATGGCGGCGTCGATCATGGAGTCGCCCTTCACCTCGAGCATGAAGAACTCACCGTGCCCGACGAGCTGTTCAGGCAGGGCAAACACGTCTTCGATGTGTTGCTCGGCAAGGATGGGCCCGCCGGCTGCGATACGCCCAACAAGCGGTGTTGAGACGGCGCCCGGTGTTTCGACGGGGTCTGTTGCGGGCGCAGCGGCCTCGGGCTCGCCGGTAAGGGGGTCCATCACCATCATGGCCCGGGTGCGGTTCGGGTCGCGACGGAGATAGCCGGCCTTCTCGAGCGCTTTCAGCTGGTAGGTGACACTCGACGGTGAGGACAGCCCAGCTTGCTCCGCCATCTCGCGCACGCTGGGGGGATACCCGTGGCGGTTGATGGACTCCCGGATGATGCCCAGGAGCTTGGATGCACGGGGAGTGAGGCCAGGTTCAGCAGGCCCCTCGGTGCCGAATTCCGCTTCGATGTCGGCTCGCGAGGGGCGTCCGCTGCCACGTGGCTTATTCGGGGTCGTCATGCCACATACCCTACACATGTTCGAAAACGACGCCGGGTTTCGGTTGGCGTGTCGTTGATTCGGCAGTTTTGTCAGAGGTCTCTGGTGAAGTTTCCAGCGTCGAGGAAACGCACTCTATCGAACATGTGTTGCATACCTCGCATAGATCGGTTACGATCTAATCGAACAAACGTTTGAAGTACCGTAAGGAGTCGCCGTGACCACCGCAATGAAGAGCACTTCCTCCCGCCGCTCGCATGCCCACGCTGGGCGTCCAGAACTCCGTGCGGTCGAGGCGCACCCCCGACGTGCCACCCACGGGCTCGCTCGCCCGTCGGTGAGGTCGTGTGTCGTTGAGCGCCCTAAGGTGCGCCCTGCGGTAGCGATGGCGCATAGGCTGGGTATGCGCATGAAGGCGCTCGCTATTGGCGTCATTGCCGTTGCAGGTGGCGTCGTTGGAGTCGCCGGATATGTGTCTGCGGTTGTCGATGTCCACGCTACGCCGGATGCTTCCGATGCGGCCGCATGGGCGCACGTCGAGCCCTGAACTGCCCCGCGCGTCGTTGTTGACCTTCTCCTAGTTGCTGCGTAGCGTACCCCCTATATCTAGTAGTTACGCCGACGTCATTCCCCAAGGGCTTGTGTTTTTCGGGGGGTGTCGGGTGTAATTGGCTGGGTCGCCCGATCACGCTGGAAGGTCCTCGAAGTGCACTGCCCGTTCTGCCGTAACGCTGACACCCGAGTGTCAGATTCGCGTGCAACAGAGGACGGCTCTGCAATTCGTCGACGCCGCACCTGCGTCGCATGCGACAGGAAATTCACCACGCTGGAACAGGTAGTCCTGACAGTGGTGAAGCGTTCCGGGGTGATCGAGCCATTCAGCCGCGAGAAGGTCATCAAAGGCGTGTCCAAGGCTTGCCAGGGCCGGCCCGTCACACCTGATCAACTTGCGGCGCTCGGACAAGAAGTGGAAGAGAATCTTCGTTCTGCAGGGGTCGCTGAGATTCCGGCAGAGCAGGTAGGCGTGGCCATCCTTGGCCCGTTGGCACGGCTTGATTCCGTGGCCTACCTGCGGTTTGCGTCCGTCTACAAGAATTTCGAATCCGTCGACGATTTTGTGCGCGAGATCGACGACATGAACGAGGTCGAGCCCGACCAGCAGAAGGGCTCGACACCACACCGCTCCGGGAGACAGCACCGGGGCACGATGCAAGAACCACTCATCGGTTAATTGGGAGAGTAAGAGATGACGGCGAACGCCACCAAAGGCGCCAGCGGGCGTACAGCAGGCAAAGCACGCGCGACGAAGAAGGCGCCCAGCGGCCTCACGATCGAGCGAGTATTCACCACAGAGGGTGTGCATCCCTACGACGAGCAAGAGTGGGAGCTGCGCGACGTCGTGCAGACCAACTGGAAGACGGGCGAGACCGTCTTCGAACAGCATGGTGTCGAATTCCCCAAGGCGTGGAGTATCAACGCCTCCACCATCGTCACCACCAAGTACTTCCGCGGAGCCGTAGGCACTGCGCAGCGTGAAGCCAGCCTCAAGACGCTGATCGACCGCGTCGTCGGCAAGTACGTCGAAGCTGGCCGTGAGTTCGGCTACTTCGCCACCGAAGACGACGCCACGATCTTCGAAGAAGAACTCACCTGGATGCTCCTGAACCAGATCTTTGCTTTCAACTCTCCCGTGTGGTTCAACGTCGGCACCTCATCGCCGCAGCAGGTGAGCGCCTGCTTCATCCTCTCCGTCGACGACTCCATGGAATCCATCCTCAACTGGTACAAGGAAGAGGGATTCATCTTCAAGGGAGGCTCCGGCGCTGGCCTCAACCTCTCCCGCATCCGCTCCTCGAAGGAGCTGCTGAGCTCCGGCGGCACCGCGTCCGGCCCGGTGTCCTTCATGCGCGGTGCAGACGCATCCGCCGGCACCATCAAGTCGGGCGGCGCTACCCGTCGGGCAGCGAAGATGGTGGTGCTCGACGTCGACCACCCTGACATCGAGGAGTTCGTCGAGACGAAGGCTCGCGAGGAAGACAAGATCCGCGCGCTACGTGATGCAGGCTTCGACATGGATCTCGGTGGCAAAGACATCACGTCGGTGCAGTACCAAAACGCCAATAACTCGGTGCGCGTCAACGATGAGTTCATGCGGGCAGTCGAAGCCGGAGGCAAGTTCGGTCTCAAGGCTCGTCACACTGGTGAAGTCATCGAAGAAGTGGATGCCAAGGAGCTGTTCGAGAAGATCGCCAAGGCGGCGTGGGAGTGCGCTGACCCGGGCATCCAGTACGACGACACCATTAACGCCTGGCACACCAACCCGGTTACGGGTCGGATCACGGCGTCCAACCCCTGCTCGGAGTACATGAGCCTGGACAACAGCTCCTGCAACCTCGCATCCCTGAACCTGCTGAAGTTCCTGAACACCGACGGCACGTTCGACATTGAGCACTTCGTGAAGGCCGTAGAGCTCATCTTCACCGCCATGGATATCTCCATCTGCTTCGCGGATTTCCCGACGCAGGCCATTGGTGAGACGACGCGAAACTTCCGCCAGCTCGGCATCGGGTACGCCAACCTCGGCGCGCTGCTCATGGCCACCGGCAAGGGTTACGACACCGAGGGTGGCCGCTCGACGGCCGCAGCGATCACGTCGTTGATGACCGCCGCGTCGTACCGACGCTCGGCGGAACTCGCCGCAGTGGTTGGCCCATACGCCGGGTACGAAGAGAACGCCGGTGCGCACCAGCAAGTCATGCGCAAGCACCAGGCTGCCAACGAGAGCTTCAAGCCGATGCCAGAAGACCAGGGCATCCACGCCGCTGCGTCTCGCGAGTGGGCGAAGGTGATCGAACTCGGCGCGGCCGATGGCTTCCGCAACGCACAGGCCTCACTGCTGGCTCCCACCGGCACCATCGGCTTCATGATGGACTGTGACACCACCGGCATCGAGCCCGACTTCTCCCTGGTGAAGTTCAAGAAGCTTGTCGGCGGCGGTTCAATGCAGATCGTGAACCAGACCATCCCGAGGGCGCTGCAGAAGTTCGGCTACGACGAGACGCAGATCACCGAGATCGTCGACTTCATCTCCGAACATGGTCACGTCATTGGCGCTCCGCACCTCGAGGAACGCCATTACGAAGTCTTCGATACCGCGATGGGGCAACGCTCCATCAAGCCCATGGGTCACGTGCGCATGATGGCTGCGGTCCAGCCGTTCCTCTCCGGCGCCATCTCTAAGACGGTAAACCTCCCCGAGTCGGCCACCGTCGAAGACATCGCCGACGTGTACATGCAGGGCTGGAAGCTGGGGCTCAAGGCGCTGGCTGTGTACCGCGACAACTGCAAGGTGGGCCAGCCGCTCTCAGACGGCAAGAAGCAGAGCGAATCCGCCAAGGAAGTGGAAGAGAAGGTCGTCGAAAAGGTGGTGTACCGCCCGAAGCGGGAACGCCTGCCGAAGTCGCGAACGTCGCGCACCACGAGCTTCTCCGTAAGCGGTGCTGAGGGCTACATGACGTCGTCGTCGTACGAAGACGGCCGTATTGGCGAGGTCTTCCTCCGCTTGGGTAAGCAGGGCTCGACGCTCTCAGGCGTCATGGATGCGTTCTCGATCGCGGTATCCATCGGTCTCCAGTACGGCGTGCCGCTGGAGAGCTTCGTGCAGAAGTTCACCAACTTGAAGTTCGAGCCTGCCGGCATGACCGACGACCAGGACATCCGTATTGCGCAGTCCATCATGGATTACATCTTCCGTCGTCTCGCGCTCGATTACCTCGACTTCGATGACCGTTCTGAGCTGGGCATCTACACTGCGGCCGAGCGTGCCCGGTACGTCGAGACCGGCGAATACGTTTCGGAAGAGGATGAGTCCTCGCTGCCCGAGTATGAGCAGCTGCGCAACGACGACGCCGACAACTTCGACGTCGACGGCGCTCGCCAACCGTCGCTCATCGACGCCCACACGACAGCGGAACTGCTAGAGAACATGACGGGACACGCCATCGACGCGCCGCTGTGCATGACCTGCGGCACCAAGATGCGTCCGTCGGGTTCCTGCTACGCCTGTGAAGGCTGCGGCGCCACCAGCGGCTGCAGCTAAGCCGACGTGAGACGTGTGTGGCGCAGGGAACTACGCCCTGCGCCACACATGTCTTTTCGCATTGGGCCGGCAGGGAGTTCAGCTGACATAGCGGCCTAGAGCCGAGCTTGGTGAGAACCTTAGGTTGACACAATATGTCGCTCATGCGACGTTATGTGTATGGAGATGACGGTGGCGGGTGCCGCACAGATTGCCGGAGTAGCACCTCGAACTGTGCAACGGGCATTGAAGAGTGGTCACCTAGGCATGGCTCGACTCATTGGACGGCAGGTAACAACGGACGATCTTGCTGTGCAAGCTTGGATTCGGACAACGTTCCGAGGGCGAAAATGGTCAGCCAGGATACGCGACGCTGCCATCAGCATGCTCTCGAATGAGCGAGATGTATCGATCTCACCAGCTGAACGGTCCAGACTCCGGTCGGCATTGCGTGAAATGTCTGCGCACCAGATCGCGTCCTCGTCTTGGCCAGGTACTTGGGCCAGGTACAGGATGCTTGGCCAAGTAGACGTCCCGCGCATTGGGCCGAGCGCGGTGGATCTCACCGAGTTGGGCATTATTCCAGGAGATTCGTGGATGCATTTCGCCCAAGTTGATTCACTCGATCAGTTCGAATCCGCTCAACCTGTGATTGCCGATCCGGATGGGGACCTCGTCGTTATCGAACGACAACGGGACGACCGTTGGGCTCGGCAACTCATCGATGTCTATGTCCTCGGTGATGCTCGAGAGTCTGCAGCTGCTGCTCGTAACCTTGAGGAGCTGGCGCGTGCGCTCTGATCCGTTATCCCTACTGGCAGAGGTCGCTGCCATTGTGGATCCCGACACCTGGATCCTGGTAGGGGGTCTCATGGTGCACTGTCATGCGCAGATGGCTGGAATCACTCATCTCCGTCCCACGGATGACACAGACATTGTTGTGAAACTCCACACAGGGTCCTATGCCATGCATGCGCAGGCGCTCATCAATGTAGGGTTCGTTCCGCATGAGCCGATCGATGTGGACGCGCCATTTCATCGCTTTGTTCGCGGCATCGAGATCGTTGATCTCATGGTTACTGATCGGCAATCAAGGAGATCTCGATACATGGGCAGGGACATCGTACGAGTTCCGGGATCTGGTTCTGCCTTGAAGCGAACGATCGAGTATGAACTCAACAACGGCGTGAGAATTCATATTCCCGACCTGCCCTCAGCAATCTCATTGAAAGGAGCGGCTCATCAGGTTCCTAGCGTGAATCCAGTAAGACATTTGCAGGATGCAGTAACGCTGTTGGCATGTGGTGGCCCTACCGGGCTCGAACCGGAGCCGAGCAAGTCGATGCGATCAAACCTGAATCATGTCGTGCAGTGCCTGATGGATTCGGCCGAAGCTTGGTCGCTGACGGCTCCGGCGAACCGCATTCGAGCCACCCAATGCCTTGAGGCTTTCTCGCAGGTCTGGCAAACCCCTCCGTTCCTAGAATCTACTGCGGTGACGCCCTCACGCCGACGCCCGAAGCACCGTCGATAGATCTGGATTGTTCCTAGAGACATAAATTTGTAGGAGCCAGCTCGAGTCGCTGACCGGTCCAGGATCGTCGCAGCCACCGGTCGTGGCTTGCCACGACGACGGCGCCAGGATAGCTGGGCAGCTGTTCCTCGATCACGGTGGTCAACGTCAGAGAGAAGTGGTTGGTGGGTTCGTCGAGAATCAATAGATCAGGCGAGCGTGCCAGCACCATGGCCAGCGCCAGGCGGCGTTGTTGCCCGGTGCTCAGATGCCCGACTGTGCGTGACAAGTCTTGGGGTGCTACGAGTCCAAAGCTGGTGAGTGGAACCTCCTCCGCCAATTCGACTCCGAGCGTGTCGATGTAGAGCTGTTCCACTGTGGGTGCAGGGTTCAGCGCAACCTCCTGGGCCAAGATCCCGACGGTTGCAGAGCGGGATCTGGATACGGTACCGGCATCTGGTTGCAGCGCCCCTGTGAGGAGCGCAAGCAGGGTGGACTTCCCCGCGCCGTTCGGTCCAGAAACGAGCCAGCGGTCATGCTTGCCGATGGTGAGCGAGGTGGGGGAGAGCCGATGAGTGACTCCGGCCCGCGAGAGAGCGACGAGTACGGGCGGGGCACTGCGCGTGCTGCGCCGGCCCACATCGAGGCCCTGGAACTCGAGTTCGCGTGGTGGTTTCCGAACTTGCTCGTTGCTGAGCTCTTCGAACCGACGCGTGAAGTCATTCACCCGTCGGGCAACCACCCTCGCGTTTCGATCGGCGTAGAACTTTTTCGCCATCCTGGTCTCGGTTCTGGGCGCTGCGCCTTCGTGTCCGACGGTGTGACTGTCGCGAGCTGCGCGTGCCAGCTCCTTGAGCTCAGTCTGTTCGGCCTCGTACTGCTGCTGCCAGCGCTCGCGTAGCGATGCTCTGGCAAGGAGATACTCGCTGAACGTGCCCGTGTGGCGGGTTACACCGATGCCGGTGGTAGGGCCGTCGATGGCAACCTCGCTCACCAGGGAATGAGGCTGGGGTGCCGGGTCGAGGTCCACGATGCCGTTGGCGGTGGCGTCCATGAACGCTCGATCGTGGCTGGCGAACAGCACGGGCCCGGGCCAGTCGAGCAGCGATTGGGTGAGGAAGTCGATGCCGGCGTCGTCGAGATGATTGGTCGGCTCGTCGAGCAGGAGCGTGTCTGGTCGGCTCAGCAGCAGCCAGGCGAGCTGCAAGCGAGCGCGCTGCCCGCCGGACAGCTCGCTTGCGCGACGGCTGCCGCTCAGCCCCGATAGGCCGACACCGTCGAGCACGATCTGGGCTCGGTGTTCTAGGTTCCACACGTCGTGCCGGGTGGCCATCTCCAACGCGTGGTCGTAGCGTTCCGCAGCGGAAGCCTCGTCGCCTTCCAACGCAGCGGTGGCGGCGTCGAACTCCTTCAGGATGGTTCTGGGTGCAGATAGTGCTTGCGCGACCACGTCGTCGACGGTATCCGTCAGCGTGAAGGGAGGTTCCTGCCACAATAGGCCGATGCGTCCGGGAAACTCCACGGAACCGCTATCGGGCTGTTCGACTCCAGCAACGATGCGGAGCAATGTGGATTTGCCCGCGCCGTTTTCGCCGATGAGGGCTAGACGTTCGCCTTGGCTGACGCTCAGATTGATGTCGGTGAGCACCCGGCGGTCCGGGTACGACTTAGAGATTCCCTCCAGGCGCAGATGCGTTCCGGGTTGCAAGTCGATGGTGGAAGTGGTGGGCATGCGGAAACCTCGTGCGTTGGGTGGGCAATAACGACAGGTTTCAAAGTAACATAAGATTCAGGCTATCAGATACCGCAGCATCCCCTGGCGAGAAGAGAACGCCAGATGTGAAGCGCATAGTCATACGCAAGTTGGCCTAGCATGGGTAGTGAGCTGCGCATGCCGCTCAACCACTCCAACGACGCAGCCTTGGAAAGGACATCTCAGCCATGAAACGACTGTTCACCGCCTCATGTTGCTATCTGGCGGCTGGTCTTCTCGCAGGGCTCTTCTATCGCGAATTCACCAAAATGAACGACTTTCCGGAAGGGGAGTTCACGCAACTCGGCGTCGCCCACACACACCTGCTGGCGCTCGGTTTCATGACCACGCTCATTGTGCTTGCGCTGGAGAAGGTGTTCAGCATCTCTCGGAGCCCGAAACTGTTCTCGTGGTTCTTCTGGCTCTACAACGCCGGTGTGGTAATAACTGCCTCAATGATGATCTGGCACGGCTCCCTCACCGTACTCGGCCAGGAATCCAACGCGATGATCTCCGGGATCGCCGGCCTGGGGCACATTGCGATCACCGCAGGGCTCATCGTCTTCATGGTTGCCCTCAGCCGCGCGCTGCCCGCACGCGACACCGCGTAGCCTGATCGCGGTTGCTCGCGACCAGGCTACGCATCGCCAATGGCCTAGGCGTGGCCGTCGGCAACCTGCTTGCCGGGCTGGACGGTCCACTCCGGAGGCACGTCCTTGCCAGACTCTTCGTCCCGCTCAGCCTGCTCCGCAGTCTCCTGCACGATGCCCTGCGCGTGGTGCGAAGGAGCGTAGACGGCGTACACCTGCATGGGCTCATCGCCGGTGTTGATCACGTCGTGCCACACACCGGCTGGCACCTGAATCGACCAGCCGTCGCTGACGTCCTGCTGGAAATCGAGCTGGTCTTCGCTCGGCCCCATCACGCAGCGTCCCTGGCCTGCGTCGAGGCGGAGGAACTGGTCGGTTTCCGGGTGCACTTCGAGGCCGATGGAGGAGCCTGGCTCGATGGACATCAGCGTCACCTGGAGGTACTTGCCGGTCCATGCGGTGGTGCGGTAGTTGCGGTTCTCACGAGTCGCGGTCTCGATGTCGAAGGCATTGGGTTTCGGGCCGTTGTCTTGAATCTTCATGATTGGTCCTTCCTTACTACCTCGAGCATAACCCGCGCCCAATATGGGAAACGCGCCACCATACCGTGATCGCCGCTGCACACTGTGAAAACGTATGAGTGCCTGGGCTCATGTTCGTCGCAAAGGCCTGAAATGCGTACCGAATGAACCGAGGCTCGCATTAGCGTGGTCGCATGGTTTACGAACACTCTGGTTCCGACGCTGAAGCAGTCATCAGCGATCTCGTGCGCCGCTCGCAAGCACTGAGCCGGGCAGCTGACACCCAGAGGGCGGCACTCGAGGAGGCTGAAGGCTGGGCACGCAAAGGGCCAGTGGAAGTCACACTGGCTCCAGAAGGCAGCGTAAGGAAGATCGTCTTCGCTCAGGAACCTGATCAGGTAGGCATCGCCGCGCTGACGAACTTCACCATGCAGGCCATTCGCGAGGCGAGTGAGCGAGCCAATCGCGCCACTGCATCGTCGGTCATCGATGCTGATGTGCGCAGCGCGGTGCTCGACTCCGTGCCCACGGATATTACAGAACAACGAGGACCCGATGCCGTCGTTGTAGACGGGCCGGACGAGCCCGTCGAACAGGGAACGTTTACCGTCGACGATCTGCCCCCAGACCCAGAGTTCGACCGACTCCTCGATGAGATCTTCGATGCCGACGATCTCCTCGCCGCGTTGCACGAGAAAGCCGCCCAAGGCGAGGTGCCGTCGCTGCCGGAAGTCGGGCCGGGCGAAGACCTGGATGAAGCTATCCGGCGAGACATCGCCGCAACCGCTGAGCGCATTACGCAGGCGGGCGAGCAACTTCGCACGGTGCAGGCAACGGTGCGAAACGATGAGCTGAGCGCCACAGTCGGAGCGTGGGGCAACGTGCTGCGCATCGAGTTTCGGACAGGGGCGACGAGTCGCAACCCGGAGGAGCTCGCCGCTGACGTGTTGCGAACTCTGGAGGAAGCCACTGCGCAGGCCGACGCGGAGGTTCGCTCCCTGCTCGCCGACACCTCCGTAGCCGACTTTGACGTGAGAACTATCACCACGATGGGAGAGCAACGATGACGGATTTCAAGGTGAACACCGATGCGCTTCGCAGCGCATCCGACGGCATCGACGCCGTCGCGGATGGTGTCGACGGGCTCAAAGGCGGCATCTCACAACCGTCGCCGGTGATGTGCGGAATCCTCGTGTCAGGCATTGTAGGAAATGTGCTCGCCCAGGCGACGTACGTTGCCGCGCAAGGGCTGATTTCCGGCATCGCCCAGTCTGACCGTGTGATGGGCAGCATGCTTCGAGAAACCGCCGAGATATACGACCAGTTTGAAGACGAAGTCGCACGCGCGTGCCACGAATTCACCCAGGAGATCTGAGATGACTGAACTTGCAGCCCCGTGGGGAAAATCGTTCTTCGGCGAGTACACCTCCGTTGCTGAAAAATGGGGCGACGGGCACCTGTCTGTCGGTGACATCACTGCGCCGGTAGGTGCGGGTCTTGATTTGCTGGGAGCATTCGTCGATCCGGTGAAGTGGATCGTCGGCAATCTGCTCGACCCCATCTACAACTGGATTATCGCCAATGTGCCACCGGTGAAGCAGAGTATCGAGCTGGTGTCAGGTAGTCCCGAGGAGGTCCGGGCGCAGGGCGATATGTACAAGCAGGCCTCGCAGGGCATCATTGACCAAGCGAACGCATTGGTTGCCGCGGTCAATCCGGCCCTGCAAAGCTGGGAGGGCATGGCGCGAGACGCGTTCCGGACGGCCACCGAACTCGTGATTCGCACGCAGCAGGGGCTGTCCAAGGCCTTCGAAGCCATCGCGAACCTGACCTACGCGTTCGGCGTCGTGGTTGCGGCAACGAAAGAGCTCGTCATCACCGTGCTGAAGGACCTCATCAATGAGTTGGTGAGTAAGGGAATTATGGCGGCCCTCGCGGCCGTTCCCTCGCTTGGCACGGCGGTTGCTGCCTACATGTCGTGGGCAGCTGCGAAGGTTGCTCTCGTGTTCGCGAAAGTCTCCCGAATATTCGCCAAGCTACTCAGCAAGTGCTCGAAGCTGGCGGGCAAGGGGACGAAACTCAGCAGCAAGCTCGGCGAACTGAGTAACAAACTCGCGAGCATGAGCGCGAGTGCAAGCAACCGGGCGAACCAGGCCAGCCAGCACGCGAAGAGCTGGGACAAGTCGAACGCCACGGGCTCGGAGCATTTCAGTAAAGCACGCGAATATGAAAAGGCTGCGAATCGGGATTACGCGACTGCTCAGGACCCTAACCTCCGATATGCGGACCAAGGTGTAGCTGACAACATCCGTAACCGAGCGGACGACTACGCCGATGCGGCGAGCAGAGAGTACGCTGCCGCCAACAAGGAATATAAGAGCGTCCTCGACGAGAACAAGGAAGCCGGATACAGCAAACCGGAGTCCACGACGGCCAAGCGCGCGCGAAAAGTGGTCAGTGCCGCAGATAACGAGTATCTGGAAGCACGCGAGGATGGGCGATTCCGCAACGTCGACCAGAGCGTCGATCCGCTCGTCGACTAGTCCGAATGTGGGCACCGCCTGCCCGAGGCGGTGCCTTCCGACTACCCTGGCACACAGCAACACGTCGTCACACGAGGAGCAACTGTGCCCGATCTGAGGTCGAAAACCAGCACGCATGGCCGCAACATGGCGGGGGCTCGCTCGCTTTGGCGCGCCACGGGCGTCGCACCCGAAGACTTCGGTAAGCCCATCGTCGCCGTGGCGAACTCGTTCACCCAGTTCGTGCCTGGCCACGTCCACCTGCGCAACATGGGCCAGCTCGTCAGCGACGCGATCGGCGCTGCTGGCGGCATCGGTCGAGAATTCAACACCATCGCGGTCGATGACGGTATCGCCATGGGACACGGTGGAATGCTTTACTCGCTTCCCAGCCGGGAGCTCATCGCCGATTCCATTGAGTACATGGTGAACGCGCACTGCGCGGACGCGCTGGTGTGTATCTCCAACTGTGACAAGATCACACCGGGCATGTTTCTCGCTGCGCTGCGGCTGAACGTGCCGACGGTATTCGTCTCCGGCGGCCCGATGGAATCCGGCAAGGCCGTGACGAAGGACGACGGCACGGTCACCTCCAACCTGAACCTCATCCATCCGATGTCTGCTGCCGTCAACGACGCTGTCTCCGACGACGAGCTCGCCCAGCTGGAGGCGAATGCGTGTCCTACCTGTGGCTCGTGTTCCGGTATGTTCACCGCGAATTCCATGAACTGCCTGCTCGAGGCCATCGGTCTGGCGCTGCCGGGCAACGGATCGACGCTCGCCACCCACGCATCCCGCAAGGCGCTCTTTGAGCAAGCCGGTGAGTTGATCGTCGAGTTGGCGAAGCGCTACTACGACGCCGACGACGAGTCGGTGCTGCCAAAGTCGGTGGCGACCAAGGCCGCATTCGCCAACGCCATGAAGCTCGACGTAGCCATGGGCGGTTCGACGAACACCGTGCTGCACCTGCTGGCAGCGGCGCAGGAAGCCGGCGTCGATTTCACTCTTGACGACATCGACGAGATCAGCCGCGAGGTGCCGTGCCTGGCGAAGGTCGCGCCCAACTCCGAGCGCTATCACATGGAAGATGTGCACCGCGCCGGTGGCATCCCCGCGCTGCTGGGCGAACTCAACAGGGCAGGCAAACTCGACCACAGCGTGAAGCCCGTGCATGCCGAGTCGCTCCAGCACTGGCTCGACGACTGGGACATTCGCGGTGGAAAAGCGACGTCGGAGGCCACCCAGCTGTTCCACGCCGCGCCCGGGGGAGTGCGCACCACCGAGGCTTTCTCCACCGACAACCGGTGGGAATCACTCGACACCGACGCCAAGGAAGGCTGCATCCGCAGCGTCGAGCACGCATACACCGCCGACGGTGGTCTCGCGGTGCTGAAGGGCAACCTTTCTCCGGACGGCGCGATCGTGAAGACGGCGGGCGTCCCGGAGGAACAGTGGGAGTTCAGCGGCACTGCCGTTGTCACGGAGAGTGAGCAGGAAGCGGTAGACGCCATCCTGCACGGACGTGTGAAGGAGGGCGACTTCGTCGTCGTGCGGTACGAGGGTCCCCGCGGTGGGCCGGGGATGCAAGAGATGCTGTACCCGACGTCGTACCTCAAGGGCGTGGGGCTCGGCCCGAAGTGCGCGCTCATCACTGACGGACGCTTCTCAGGCGGCTCGTCGGGCCTGTCGATCGGACACGTGTCACCCGAGGCGGCGGCAGGTGGCGCCATCGGTCTCGTCGAGGACGGAGACCGCATTACCGTCTCCATCCCCAATCGCACCATTCACCTCGAGGTTGACGACGAAGAGCTCGCGGAGCGACGACGCAGGGCCGACGCAGCGGGTTGGCGCCCGAAGCATCGGCAGCGCCAGGTGTCACGCGCGCTGCGCATCTACGGTGCGCTGGCGCAATCCGCGGATAAGGGCGCAGCACGGCGCTTCGACGCGTTCGGCTAGAGCCACTTCTGGGTCTTGAAAATGACCCACATGATCAAGGCTGCAACAACCATGACAGCGAAGGAGAGTGGGTAGCCAGCTTCCCAGTGCAACTCAGGCATGTTGCTGAAGTTCATCCCGTAGATACCCGTGACGAGGGTGGGGACGAACAGCACACCCGCCCATGCGCCGATACGTCGGGTATCTTCCCCTTGCTTCAACGCCGCCTCGCTCATTTTGGCCATCTCCTCGTTGCTCGCCTGGGCTTGCAGCGCTAAGTGGAGGTTGAGAACCCCGACGAGTGCGTCACGCATGGATTCCACGCGCTCATTGACGGCCATGATGTGGTCTTCGATATCGCGCAGTTGCTGGCGCATGGAGTCGTCGGCACGGTAGAACACGCAGTCATGGCGCAGCGTCGTGATGACGGCCCCGACGGGACGCACTGCACGCTGGAAATCAATCACCTCGCGAGTGAGTTGGTAGATACGTTTCGAGACGCCGCTGTGTCCGGTGAACACCTGAGCATCGATCTCGTCGATGTCGTTGTCGATCCCGTATACGACGGGCATGTACTGATCGACGACCACATCAAGCAGGCGCATCAGCACGATGCCCGGCCCTTGCTGCAGGATGTCCGGGTTAGCCTCAAGCTCTTGGCGTACAGGCTTGAGGTCGGGGGTGTCAGCGTGGCGCACGGTGATGACGAAGCGCTCACCCACGAATACATGAATTTCGCCGAACTCCACCGACTCGCTTCGATCGACGTAGTGCGCAGCGCGAAGCACCAGAAACAGCGTGTCCTCGTACCGCTCCAACTTGGGGCGCTGATGGGCGACGATGGTGTCCTCCACAGCAAGCTCATTCAATGCAAACTGTTGGGCGAGGGCCTCCATTGCAGGTGCGCCGGGGCGGTGGAGGCCGATCCAGGCGAAGCCGCCCTGAGTGTCATTCAGCGCGCGGAAGGCCTCGTCGAAGGTGGTGGGGGTGGCGACGCGTCGCCCGTCGACGTAGATGCCTGCATCGACGATGCAGTCGGCCGGGTTGCGTGCGGCTTGCTCGTCGCGAGCCTCGCTTGGTGCCTGCGAAACAGCACTGCGCTTCCCTCGTCCGAACAGCCCCAAACGGGCTTTGCCTTCGGCCATGCGTCTCACCTCAATTCCGTTCGTGAACTCACGCCCCTTCTCTGCCGGGCAGTAGCACCTCGCGAATTGTATCGTTGCGCCGCCAAAGCCCCACGAGACTCACTGCTAGGTTGGAGGGCAGGAAGGTAGCTGAATGATGGAACTCGAAGACTTTGACATCGACGGTGCCACATCAGGCGCATGGGAGTCGTTCACGAATAACCTCGGTGAGGTGCTCTCCGTGATGGACGACTCGTCGGACCTCACTATCGCCGTGGCGCGAGGAATGGTCGACGACGACGTGCCAGCCATCCGCTTCTCCGCCGACGGACCGCACATCACCGCCGTGATTCTCCGCGGAGTCACAGCACCGGGGCACCCCGGCCCCTCGGATGAGGAGAAGCCGACGTTGCTTCAGCTGGGGTGGCAAGAGCCCGATGAACACCACCCGAGCTACCACGCGTCGTGCGATCAGGAAGACACGCTCTCGCTCGCTGCGCTCACTACCAACACATTGCAGGATATTTTCGACGTCATTCACCCCGTCTTCCTGGAACCAGACCATCTCCAGGAGATTCTTCGCGGCACTGAGAGCTGGCAAGACCAGCCTCGGCCGCCAGCGGGCCCGGAGGACGTTGCGATCGTGCCTGCAGACCGCGCCGACCTGGACAGGCTCATCGACGAGCAGCTCCGCCAGATCCTGGGGCACCCACCCATGCGTGATCCCGACGGCGACGTCGCTATCCGCATGGGCTCCGCCATGATCTTCCTTCGCTCGACCCCTGATGCGAGCGAGGTCGTCGTCTTCTCCCCACTGGTGCACGACGTGTCCGGACGCTCCCGCGCTTGCGAGGTGCTCAACGATCTCAATGTGGAGCTGCGCTACGGACGTTTCGCGCTGCACAAAGATCGCGTCTACGTCCAAGCATCCGTGCTGGCTAGGCCTTTCGTGCCGGCCCATCTGCGACAGGTGCTCGGCGTTATCAGTCAGGTCGCGGATTGGATCGACGATGATCTTGCCGACAAGCTGGGAGGACGCACCACCTTCCCCAGTGCATAACCGTTAAGGTGGACGCTATGGACTCAGACGGCGCGTACTTTTCTGAGATCTCCGAGGCCGAGTGCAGGGCGCTTCTCGAAGAGATCGAATATGGGCGCATCGCGTGGCACAGCAACGATGGGATCACCATCGTGCCGGTGAACTATCGGCTCGTCGACGGCCACGTGGTGTTCCACACCAGCCCTGCATCGACGCTCTCCACGCTCGCGGAAGGCGTCGAGGTGGCCTTCCAGGTTGACCACATTGACGACGAAGTGGCCAACGGATGGAGCGTGCTCGTGCGCGGCACCACTGGGCCCGCCCCTCGAGATGCCGTGCCCTCCAGCTGGCTTGCCGACGGACGCACCCTCGGCATCATGATCACCGAACGCGGCCTGTCAGGGCGCGCCATGTCCGGGAAGAAGATCGGAGACCACCATGAGTGAACATGACCTGATCGTCGTCGGCGTCGACGGCAGCGACGACGCGCTCCGCGCCGTGCGATACGGCGCTGGTATCGCGCTGCTCACCGGCGCGGAGCTCCTACTCGCCAACGCAGTTGATGACACGCTCATGGCCGGCGCCTGGGGCGTGGTGTACGACCCGGAGGTGCTGCATGAAGCGGGCGTGAACGCGAACGATGTAGCCAGACAGCGTGCTATTGAGGCTGGGCTGCCAGAAGAGCGCGTTCGGACGGAAGTCATCATGGGTTCCCCAGGTGGCGTGCTGACCCGCTTATCCGAGGTTGCGTCGCTCCTCGTGCTCGGGCGCCGAGCCGCCTCCGGACTCGAGCGAATGTTCGTCGGCTCTACCTCAGTGGCCGTCGTGACCAGCGCGGCGTGCCCCGTCGTCGTGATTTCCTCAGCGGCCAACCCCGACGAGGTGGGGGATAAGAAGACCATCGGTGTCGCCGTTAACACCAACCCCGGTTCGAAATCCACCCTCGAGGCCGGGTTCCAGCAGGCGGTGCTGCACAAATCCAAGCTCGAAATTGTGCACGTCATCCAGCCCCCGGTGGGAATCTTCGGACCCAAGCTCTCGCCCGAAGACCTCGATCAACAGATTCTGTTCGCCAAGGGCGGCATCGAAGCACTCACCGCGCCGCTTGCCGAGCAATACCCTGATGTCGACTTCGAGATCATCGTCGTGGCGGATAGCCCCATCAACGAACTCGTTTCGCGCTCGAACAGCTACGACCTCCTCGTGCTCGGCATCACGGATTCAGCCATTCCGGGTGTGCAGGTAGGTGGGCTGATGCGTGGGTTGCTGGCTCACGCGATGTGTCCGCTGTACGTGGCGGCGTGACGACACTCACCGTCGCGCCCGACCTTCCCATCGCCGCGGAGGCGGAGCACATTGCGCAGCTCATTCGGGACCACCAGGTGGTTGTGGTGGCGGGTGAAACCGGGTCGGGTAAAACCACCCAGCTGCCGAAGATCTGTCTCCTCGCTGGGCGCAAACGCATCGCCCACACCCAGCCCCGACGCCTCGCGGCACGCACGGTAGCGCAGCGCATCGCGCAGGAATGCGACGAGGAACTCGGCGATTTCGTCGGCTATCAGGTTCGCTTCACGAATAAGGCCAGCAAGGCCACGCGGATCAAGCTCATGACCGACGGCATTTTGCTGAACGAACTCACCCATGACAAGCAGCTTCGTCGTTACGACACCATCATTATCGACGAGGCGCACGAACGCAGCCTCAACATCGATTTCCTCCTCGGCTACCTGAAACAGCTCCTACCGAAACGCCCAGAACTGCGGGTGATCGTCACCTCCGCCACCATCGATACCGCCCGATTCGCGGAGCATTTCGACGACGCCCCCGTCGTGGAAGTATCTGGCCGAACGTACCCCGTCGAGGTGCGATACCGCGAGCCGCTTGAGGGCGAGGATGAGATCGATCAAGTCACCGCAGCCGTACAAGACCTCATCCGCGAATCGTCGACGGGCGACGTCCTGGTGTTCTTGAGCGGAGAGCGAGAAATCCGCGATGCGCAGGAAGCCGTCGACGGGCTCGGGCTGCACGGAGTGGAGACGGTGCCATTGTTTGGCAGGCTGTCAGCGGGCGACCAGTCGCGGGTGTTCCAACCCCATTCGTTACGGCGGGTAGTGCTGGCGACGAACGTTGCCGAGACGTCGGTGACCGTCCCAGGCATTCGGTACGTGATCGACGCGGGCACCGCTCGCATCTCGCGCTACTCGGCGCGCACCAAAGTACAGCGACTCCCCATCGAGCGCATCAGCCAGGCCTCAGCGAATCAGCGTGCCGGTCGATGCGGACGTATCGGACCAGGCGTGGCGGTGCGCCTGTATTCCGAGGAGGACTTCCTCTCCAGACCGGAGTTCTCCGACCCCGAGATTCTGCGTACGAACCTCGCCACCGTCATTCTGCTCATGGCCCAAGCGGGGCTGGGCGACATTCAGCGCTTTCCGTTCATCGAAGCGCCGGTGACGAGCCAAATTAACGACGGCATTCGCGTCCTTGAAGAACTCGGCGCGCTCAAGCAGCGTGTGCGTGGTGAGCAGGTGCGCCTCACCAAGGTCGGGCACCAACTGGCACGCATGCCCGTGGATCCCCGTCTTGGGCGCATGATTATCGAGGGGGCACGACGCGGGTGTCTCCGGCAGGTGCTGGTGCTCGTCGCAGGCCTCACCATCCCAGATATCCGGGAACGTCCCCTCGAGCATCAACAGAAAGCCGACGAGTTGCACCGCCGCTTCTGGAACAGCGGGGAGGACGAGCGCAAGAAGGCCCCGGAGGGCGGCGACTTCGAGGTGCTACTCAACCTGTGGGGCTATCTGCGAAGACAACGCCGGGCGCTCTCCGGCAACCAATTCCGACGGCTCTGCCGCGATGAATTCCTCAACTTCGTGCGCTTCCGCGAATGGGAAGATCTCGTGAGTCAGCTCAAGGAAGTGGCGAGAGACCTCGGGCTTCCCATCGACGGTGAAGGCGCCATGCCGGAGGTGCTCAAATCTCTCCTGTCAGGGATGCTGTCCAACGTTGGGCTCATTGAACCGGAGAAGACCAAGCCCGAGCGCGGCAAACGCCGGCCACTGCGGGAGTACCTTGGCGCACGCGGCACGCACTTCGCTATTCAGCCAGGATCATGCCTCGCCAAGGCGACCCCGCCGCTGGTTGTTGCCTTCGAACTCGTAGAAACGAGCAGGCTATGGGCGCGCACTGTCGCCGCAGTGAACGCCGAGTGGGTTGAGCAGATCGCCGGGCCACTCGTGACGAAGACGCTCTCCGAGCCCCGCTTCGCGCAACGCACCGCGACGGTGGTGGCCAGCGAACGAGTCACGCTGTTCGGGGTGCCGCTCATCGCCGGGCGCACCACGAATTACGCGCGAAACCACCCTGCGGAGGCACGCGACATCTTCATTCACAGCGCACTGGTGGAAGGAGCCTGGCAGACGCGCAACCCGCTGGTCAGCGCCAACAAGAAAGCTCTCCAACGCGCGGAGCAGCTCACCGACCGGATGCGCCGCCCCGACCTCCTCATCTCCGACGACGCGTTGTACGCCTTTTACGACCGCAGCCTCCCCGAACACGTGCTCTCCGGCTCCACGCTAGACAAGTGGCTACGTTCGACACCCAAGGAACAGTGGCCAACGTTGAGTGCGGAAGATTGCATCGCCGACGACGCTAAGCTCAAGCCCTCCGATTTCCCCGAGCATTTCACCGTCGGGCCGACGAAGCTCCCGGTGCGGTATGTCTTCCAACCGGGACGCAAAGACGATGGGGCCACCATCACCATCCGCATGGAACAGCTCGCAGGGCTGGCTCCAGAGCCGTTCTCCTGGCTTGTGCCGGGGCTGCGCCAGGAGCTGGCCACGGAACTCATCCGCTCGTTGCCGAAGCAGACCCGCACGAATTTCGTACCCGCCCCCGACTTCGCTAGACGTGCCCTCGAATTGCTCGAACAACGCAAGGAGCTGGGGCAGGGGAGTATCACCCAAACCCTCGGCCGAGCGCTCACCACGCTCACGGGCGTCCCCATCGACGCCGATGCGTGGCGCGTGGATTCCATTCCCAGCCATCTCAAACCGACGTTCATCGTCACCGACGATGGCAAGGAGGTTGCTCGCGGCGACGACCTCGAAGAGTTGCAGACGAAGCTCTCCCAGAAGGTGGCGAAGAAGCTCACGAAAGCAGCCGATGGCATCGCCCAGTCGGGAGCCACGTCATGGGTGTTCCCACCGATCCCCACGACCACCAGCCTGGGTAAGGGCGTGACCGGGTATCCGTCGCTCGCAGATGAAGGCACGACGGTGGGGGTTACCGTCGCGGAAACTAAGCAGAAAGCCGAGCGGGCGCATGTCCTGGGGCTACGTCGGCTCCTCACCCTCGTGAACCCCAACCCCACGAAGTGGGTGGTGGCGCATCTCACGAGGACAGAGAAGCTGGCCCTGGCCGATTCTCCCTATCCGAGCGTTCCCGATCTCCTCGCCGATGCTTGGCTCAAAGCGAGCGAACAGCTCGCCGAGACGCACGGCCCGGCCCTCGCGGTGCGCGACCGCGATACGTTCGAACGGGTGGCGGTGGAGGTGCGTCAAGACCAGGCGGAGCGCACCCAGAAGGTGGTGTCGATCGCCGCCGAGGCTCTCACCGCCGCCACCAGAACCCGACTCGCACTGGCGTCGTTCCCCGACGACCACCCCGTACGCGTTGATGTTACGACGCAGCTCGACAACCTGCTGTTCACCAATTTCCTGTCGTTCACGCCCGATCCGTGGCTCAGTCACTTGCCGCGGTACTGCGAGGCGGCGGCGGTCCGTGTGCAGTCGGCGCTGGCGAATCCTGCTCGCGACTCGCGTGAGGCATTGCAGATTGAAGAGCTCGAGGACGAATACGCAGCCCTCACCGACGCGGAACCGCCCGGCCCGCTACGGCCCGAGGTAGAGGAGATTGCGTTCCTTCTGGAGGAGCTCAGAGTGAGCGTGTTTGCCCAGCAATTGCGCACGTCACTGCCGGTGTCGGCGAAGAGAATTCGAAAAGCCATGCAGGCGGCTCGCAGCAAATGATCTTGATTGGCCATTACCCTGGATAGAACACATTGGTTTGGGAAGGACCTGAGATGAAGCTAAAGCTCGCTGGGGCAGTGTTCGTTGCTCTTGCCCTCGGACTCACGGGCTGTGGGAACGGTGACAGCGCCAAGCCTGAATTTTCAGATTCGGCAGCTTCTGCGACGGAGCAGGCAACCTCCGAGCAGCCCGAGGAGGAAGAGTCTTCGACGCCGGAGCAGACCGAAGACAACACGTCCGGTGGCGAGGAGTCTCCTGCGCAGAGCCCAGAGCCGACGGCGCCCGCGCTCGACGAGGCAGGACGTGCGGTGGTCGATGACTTCCTGGCGAAACACGAGGACGCAGAGGAAATCCCCGCGGAAATGTTCGATCCGGAACAAGCCAAGAAGATGCTCAGCCAGTTGCAGGTGGAGCCTGCTGAGTGCAACACCGTGTTGGGTGCGCAGCAGGATCCGGAACTGTTGAATAACGCCGTGTGGGGTGGAGCTGCAGCCGTGGATACGAAGGCGGGCAGCAGCACCAGCATCGCTGTGGCCCAGTTCGGGCAGGAAGCCGGGCCGCTCGTCGAAGATGCGCGCGCCATGTCCGAGAAGTGCCCGCAGATCACTATCGGCGAAGGCGAACAAACGTTCCCGGCCACCATCAAGGTGCACGATGCGCCGTCCGTGGAAGGTGCCGATGTTGCGCATGTCATTGAGAATGTTGTGGACCTCGGAGGTGTGAAGCAGGTGTCGTTTAACGGCCAGGCCGCCCGAGGCAATCTGTTCATCAACGTTGCACTCACTGGTAAGGAAGGCGCCGCCACCCCTGGTGACGCTGAGAAGCTGCTCACGGAGGCGATTGCTGCAGCGCAGTGACATTTGCGTAGCCACGTCAGCTCAACCCCGCACGCAGATTCGTTGCGTGCGGGGTTGTGCTGTTCCGCCCCTGGGAGTGCCATGATGGGGGAGTGCCAAAAGATGTTGCAGGACTACTATCGCTGTTTGATATTCACCAGATCGATGAGGACGTGTGGGAGGGCCCACAGCCGGACACCTACTTCCAGCGACTCTTCGGCGGGCAGGTGCTCGCGCAGACCCTCGTCGCCGCAGCACGCACGGTCTCCCCAGAGCGCGTCGTGCATTCCCTCAATGCCTATTTCTTGCGCGGCGGCTCTCCAGATTCACCGCTGCATTTCGAGGTGGAGCGCCTCCGCGACGGCGGTACGTTCAGCACTCGCAGGGTAGTGACGAAGCAGGACGGGCGGATGATCTTCCAGCTCAACGCGTCTTTCCACGAATCTGAAGCGGGCCTTGAGCACAGCGCTCAGCAGCCGCGGGACAACGTGTTACCTCCCGACGAGGCCCCCGCGCTCAGAAGTGTCCTCGAGGAGCAGTTCGGTTCGCACGCAGAAATGCTTTCGGAGTGGGACGCACTGGATGTACGTCTGGCCACTCCGCCGCAAGAAAACTATCTGGGAGCGACGATGCGCGCCTGGGTGCGCACGAAGTCGACGATGCCACCAGACCCACTGCTGAACAATGCAGTGCTCGCGTACCTGTCGGACATCACCTTGCTCAGCACGACGCTGGTGCCGCACAAGGTGCAGATCACGTCGCCCAATCTGCAGGCTGCTTCGATCGACCACAGCATGTGGTTCCACCGCCCGGTACGCACCGACGAGTGGATCTTGTACGACATGATCTCACCGTCGGCGGCAGGCGCCCGCGGATTCTGTCGTGGCCGGCTCTATCAAAATGGCGTCACCATCGCATCATGTGGGCAAGAAGGGCTTATTCGAGTTCGTTGAATACAACATCGCCCCGGAACTGTGGGGAGTTCCGGGGCGATTGTTGTGTTGTCGTTAGGCGGCGAGGCCGACGCGCTCGCGCATCTTCGCGAGTGCCAGACGCTCGATCTGGCGGACACGCTCAGCCGTGATGCCCCAGTGGGAACCGATATCGGCGAGCTTTGCCTGACGGCCGTCGAGGAGACCGTAGCGACGACGAACGACGTCCTGTGAACGCTCGTCGAGACCCTCGAGCATCTCCTCAATACGGGCGCGGTCTTCCACGTCGAGTACTACCTCGTCGGGGCCGGGAGCGACGTCGCGGGCGATCAAGTCGCCGAGCGAGGTGTCGCCGTCGGTGTCAACGGGGGCGTCGAGCGAAACGTGCTCGCGTGACCAACGAACCAGGTCGACGACACGTTCTTCTTCGAGGCCGAGCTCGTCGGCAATCTCTTCGATTTCTGGTTCGCGTCCGAGCTGGCGCTCGAGCGTGCGGCGCACAGCGGATACCTGGTTGACCTGTTCAGCGACGTGCACTGGCAGGCGTACGATTCGGGCCTGTTGCGCAACTCCACGGGAGATGGCCTGGCGGACCCACCACGTCGCGTAGGTGGAGAACTTGAAACCCTTGGTGTAGTCGAACTTCTCGACAGCGCGGATGAGGCCGGTGTTGCCTTCCTGAATGAGGTCCAGCAGTGGCATCTGCGCACGCCCATACTTGCGGGCGATAGAAACGACCAGGCGCAGGTTGGATTTCACGAACCGGCGAAGTGCGGCCTCGCCGTCCTCCGCGATCTCGCGAAGCTCGTCGTCGGTGGCATCAGACGGGTTCTCAATTTCGCCTTCGAGAATCTTGCTGGTGAACATGCCGGCTTCGATTTGCTTGGAGAGCTCAACCTCTTCCACCGCGCTGAGCAGCGGCGTCTTGGCGATCTCATCCAGGTACTGACCGATGGTGTCTTTGCCGTCAATACCTTCGGCTTGGCGTCGTGCGGTGCTCAATGTGACTCCTTTCGCAGCCGTCTATAGGTAACAACGCTGTGGACGGCGGAGAAGTTCCCGAAAGAGCGAAGATTTTTCCGTGCGTGTAAAGATGGATCTGTAACGCCGTCGCGCAGTCCGTTTGCATGTGCTCGTTGCCCGTGCAAGTATGGACGGCGCGTCCCTTGACTACACCGGCCCGTGGCGTGCCCAATTATCGGAGGAAGAACGTGGCAGAAACCCGCAAAAACCCGAGCAACTCGGCTGCGGAGGCTAGCGACGCCCCTGACAAGAAGACCACCACGCAGTCGACACGCTCCAAGAAGACGTCGACGACGACACGCGCCAGCACCGCGGCGAAGAAGACCACCACGGCAGCCAAGAAAACGAGTACCGCGACAAAGAAGCCCACCACGGCTGCCAAGAAGGCGGAGCCCAAGACTGGGGCGAGCGAAGCGAAGTCAGCGTCGAAGACCACCACGAAGCCGGCGGCCAAGAAGACGACGACACGTCGTGCCAAGAGCACGAAGAAGGCAGCCGACGAGGTGACAGAACCGACCATCGCTCAGGTGGCTGCCGGCGAGGTGCACATCTCGAAGGCTGACAAGGACGGCGACCACATCGTCATGACCGTCGGCGGTAAGCGCCGTTCGCTCGACGACGTCGACGAGTCCACGTTCAACGAGCAGGAAGAAGCCAAGGACGAGAAGGAGCTCGTCGATGAAGAGGGCTTCGCGCTCTCCGATTCCGACGACGCCGACGAGCCCGAACAGCAGGTTGTGTCTGCAGGCGCCACTGCCGACCCCGTGAAGGACTACCTGAAGCAGATCGGTAAAGTCGCGCTGCTCAACGCCGTCGAAGAGGTCGAACTCGCAAAGCGCATCGAGGCCGGCCTGTTCGCGGAGGAGGCGCTCGCCGACGAAGAGAACCCTGTGAAAGCCGACGACGTCGAGGATTACATCTGGATCCAGGAAGACGGCCGGAACGCGAAGAACCACCTTCTCGAAGCCAACTTGCGGCTCGTGGTCTCGCTGGCGAAGCGGTACACGGGGCGCGGGATGCTCTTCCTCGATCTCATTCAGGAAGGCAACCTCGGCCTTATCCGCGCTGTCGAGAAGTTCGACTACACCAAGGGGTACAAGTTCTCCACCTACGCCACGTGGTGGATTAAGCAGGCCATCACCCGCGCCATGGCTGACCAGGCGCGAACCATTCGCATCCCCGTGCACATGGTGGAAGTCATCAACAAGCTCGCCCGCGTGCAGCGCCAGATGCTTCAAGACTTGGGCCGCGAACCCACCCCGGAGGAGCTGGCAGAAGAGCTCGATATGACTCCCGAAAAGGTCGTCGAAGTACAGAAGTACGGGCGAGAGCCCATCTCTCTGCACACCCCTCTCGGCGAGGACGGCGACTCCGAGTTCGGCGATCTCATTGAAGACTCCGAGGCGGTCGTTCCCGCCGATGCGGTCAACTTCACGCTCCTGCAAGAGCAGCTCAACGACGTGCTCGACACGCTCTCTGAACGCGAAGCCGGCGTCGTGAGCATGCGCTTTGGCCTCACCGATGGCCAGCCCAAGACGCTCGACGAAATCGGCAAGGTCTACGGGGTCACTCGCGAGCGCATTCGCCAGATCGAGTCGAAGACCATGAGCAAGCTGCGGCATCCGTCCCGCTCCCAGGTGCTCCGCGACTATCTCGACTGAGTGTCGCTCGCGGCATAGCTACCTGCGCTGTGTCGTGAACAATGACACCTGAGCGCAACCGATGCACGCTAATGTGGCAGTGGTGAACGCAACTCACGGAAGGCTGCCCATGTCATTATTCGCGCGTGCCGAGCAGGCCCCCGCCGATCCCATCCTGGGCCTCACTGAGGCTTTTCACAAGGACCAACGCTCAGACAAAGTGAATCTGGGCGTGGGTGTCTACCTTGACGACAGTGGCGCCATCCCGCTGATGGACGCGGTCCGGCAAGCGCAGGAGCAGTACGTCGCCGCGCAGAAGCCCCACGGTTACCTGCCCATTGACGGTTTGCCGGCCTACCGGGAGCAGACCCGTGCGTTGATTTTCGGTGACGATGCTGATATCGACCACGTGACCACCGTTCAGAGCCTGAGCGGCACCGGCGCGCTGCGCATCGGCGGCGAACTGCTGAAACAACTCTCGCCCGACAGCCGGCTGCTGCTGTCGAACCCCAGCTGGGAGAACCACCGGGCGCTGTTCACGCAGGTGGGCTTCGACGTCGACACCTACACCTACTACGACGCGGACGCGCGTGGCATCAACTTCGCGGGCATGCTGAGGGACCTCCAGCACGCGGAAGCGGGCACCGTCGTGGTGTTGCACGCCTGCTGCCACAACCCCACCGGCTACGACCTCACGGACGCGCAGTGGGATCAGGTAGTGCAAGTGATTGGTGAGCGGGAGCTGGTCGCGTTCGTCGATATGGCGTACCAGGGTTTCGGCGACGGGCCGGATGCCGATAGCGCACTCGTCGCGAAACTCATGACCGCCAAGCTGCCGTTCCTGCTGGCCACGTCCTACTCCAAGAACTTCGGCCTGTACGGGCAGCGCATCGGTGCGCTCCACGTTGCTGCTGGTGACGCCGACGAAGCAACACGCGTGCTATCGCAGCTCAAGTTGCTCATCCGTAAGAGCTACTCCAACCCGCCGGCCTTCGGCGCCAACGTCGTTGCAACCGTGTTGGGCGAGGCTGATCTGCGCGCATCATGGGAGACCGAGCTGCAGCACATGCGCGAACGCATCGCATCCCTGCGCAGCAAGCTCGTGGAGCACCTCGCAGCACAAGGCGTGGACGACATGGGCTTCATCGCGGAGCAGCGGGGCATGTTCAGCTACTGCGGTCTCACACGCGACCAGATGCAGCGACTGCGCGCCGAGCACGGCGTATACGGCACCGACGCTGGGCGTCTGTGCGTCGCAGCACTCAACGACGGCAATATTGAGAAGGTCGCGAGCGCAATCGCCAACGTTCGTGGCTAGTTGGTCAGGGCTGGCTCGTGTGTAGAGCGAGCCCCGACGACCGGCGCACCGGGGTGCTGATGCATTCTTCGAGCGCTGCGCGGGAGCCGTAGATGCGCAACTCGCTGCGCGCTCTCGTGATGGCTGTGTAGACAAGCTCGCGGGTGGCCAGTGGCGACCCTTTGGGAGGGAGCACCACGCTCACCACCCCATACTGGCCGCCCTGCGCCTTGTGCACCGTCATGGCGTGCAACTCTGCAGCGCCGTCGAGGAGCGACGGCGGCACCAGGCGCGGCTCATCGCTATCGTCGACGGCGGCGACGAGCTGCCCCTCATCGTTGATGATCACCGCGACGTCGCCATTATTGAAGTCTCCAGCATTGCGTGTGAGAAGCAAGGGCTCGCCGAGGTACGGACGTGTGGCGCCGTACTGTGGGAACTCGGCGGCGATCATGCGGCGCGCTGCCTGCCCCCACGCCTGTACACCGAATGGCCCCAGCCGATGCGCGCACAGCACTCGGTGGGAGTTGAGCGCGTCGAGTGCTGCTCGCGCCTGCCCGCCCTTGGCGGCTGAGAGCACCGCCTGAGCGGTGGTAGTGACGTCGTCGCGGAACTGCTCGTAGCCACCGATGTCGCGCCCTTCATAGTCGAACCACCAAATGGAGCTGGCTTCATCGATGACGGTGTTGGCGGCTGCAACATCACCTTGATCGATTGCGGTTGCCAGTGCGGATATCTCAGGATTACTGCGCCTGTTCGTGCGCAGCTCGATGACGCTGCCGGGCTGCGTGAGCTGTGGATTTGCGACGATGTCCGCCAGCACTGCGCCGGCGTCGACCGACCGCAGCTGATGCGGATCGCCGACGAGCACCAGCCGGGTTCGGTTGGAGAGCGCTTCGAGCAGCGACGCCATGTGCTCGAGGGACACCATCGAGACTTCGTCGACCACCACCACGTCGTAGGGCAGCGGATTCTGCGAGTGATACGTGGCGCGCGGACCTCGCACAGGTTTACCCAACAGGCTGTGCAGCGTTCCCGAGAACGGTGGACGAACGGCGGTGCCCGGCAGTAGCTGCCCGCGCACCGAATCGTGCAATTGCCGAGCAGCCTTACCCGTCGGCGCGGCCAGCGCGATGGAGATGGGGCCAGATGTGCCGAGCGAATTCAGGATGCGCACCACCGTGGTGGTCTTGCCGGTACCAGGCCCGCCGGTGACCACGCTCGTCATGTGCACCATCGCTGCCCGGACCGCCGCATCCTGCTGCTCGTCGGGCTCGTTCGTAGACGGCAGGGGCACCACGTCGTCGGCGACGGGGAGGGCTTTCCGGCGTTCCAACGCGTCAGTCACCGCCCGCTCCTGAGCGTAGAAACGCGCCAGATAGAGCCTGCCTTCGTCGAGGATGAAGGGCCGCCCCTCACCAACGAGGCGAGATCGTGCGACGAGCTTCACCCACTCCTGCGGGCGGGGCCATGGCAGCGCTTGGTCGGCGACAGCACCACCACCGTCGTCGATCTCCGACAAGGGCTTCAGTTCGTGAGCATGAGCGAGTACTACGCACACGGAACCCAGCCGCAACTCGCGCACCGCGAGCGCGAAGGCGAGCAGCACGCGCTCGTCGGGCTCATAGCCTTGGCTCAGTCGCCGGGCTAGATGGAAGTCGGCGAGCCCGATCATGCCTGCCTCGCAGTACTGGCGGAGCAGACCCGTCGCCGATGCGGGCAGTTCATGCATGGTGGCCTCCCAACAGATCGCTCACAGCAACCACCAGATCGGGTGACGGGTACCAGGAGAACACTCCGCAAGTGTGCCCGTCGATCACCGGGGTGGTGGGCCCGGCCATACCGCGGATGAAAAGATAGCCGACCCCGCCGAGATGCTGCTCGGGGACATACCCAGGCAGGCGCACGGAGAGGTAACGATGGAGCGCCGCGGAATAACAGATGGCCTGCAGTGGATAGTGGGCGGCCATCATGGCGTGAGCCATCGCAGCCTGTGTGTAATGGCCCAACGTGAGCACGTCGTCGGGCGAAGGTGCGAGCCGGTTCGTTTTGTAATCGACGACGAGGAACTTCCCGGCTTCGGTGCGTAGGACCGCATCGATGGAGCCGGTGAACATGCCCGAGAGCACCTTGTGCGAAGCTTCCGAAGCTGCGAGGAGGTTCGGGTACTTGACGACCGGATCGTTCGCCGGGAGATGCGCCTGCATGAGTTGCGCAAGCTGCCCGACGGTGGCCGCGTGGCCGCTCCCCATAGGAAGGTCGAAGTCGAGTTCGGCGAGCCGCAATTGGGTCGGGACGTCGCTGAGCGACTGTTGCGTGAGCGGCAACAGCGGCGTGGTGACGACGGCTTCGAGTCCGTCGGTCAAGATGGCGCGCTCTGACTCAGTAAAGGCGATGGCGTGCGTACGGACGACCTCTGCGATGCGGCTTCGGCGCCCATTACCTGACCAGTCGAGCACTTCGAGTGCTTCGTGCACCAGGGTTCCGAACTCGGCTCCTGCCGGCAGCGAGCCCATGGGAGCCGGGGTGCTGAGTGCGGGATCGGCGATGAGCTCGTCGCCGGTGTCTGGCTCATCGGCACCGGAGGGGGCATCGTGCATGCCCTGTGTGAGACCGGTGTACGAGGTGCGTCGCCACTGCTGATCGATCGAGCGGTGTGCCGTAGCAAGATGTAACGACGGGGTAGCCCGTCTGCGGAGATTGCGTGGCGCGACGGGCGCCCCGGGGACGGCATCGACGCGCACCAACGGTATGGCTGAGGGCGTCGACCACGGGTACGCGTCTGCCAGTTGCGGTTGCGAGCGGTCATGAAACATGACCGCTGAGAGGGGGCCTCGGCTGCTGTTGCGCTCATCGGTGTGCCACGCGATGGCGAGGTGCTTCGCTCTGGTGAGCCCGACGTACAGCAGCCGCAGCTCTTCTTGCCGGGCTTGACGAGCGGCCAGGTCGCTGATGTGTGTTCCCTGCGGCTCCTGTCGCATCCACAACAGTGAGGCCTCGTCGAGTTCGACGTGGAAGGGGCGGTTGGGGTAGTGCCGGAGTGCGGACATGTCGGGCAGCAACACGATAGGGAACTCGAGCCCCTTCGCAGAGTGCAGCGTCATCACCCGGATGGAGGGTGCGTCGGTGGTCACGCGCAGTTCGGCTTGACCGTCGAGTTTCGATTGCTCATCGATCGTGCGCAGCAGCGCCACCGTGTCGCGGTGACCTGATTCGTCGAGCAGCTCTCCGATGTGCAGGAGGTCGGTGAGGTAGCGTTCGCCACCTGGCTGTCCGACGAGCCGCGCCTCGAGTGCCGTGTGCTCGCGAATGACATCGAGGGCCGCGCTGGGCCCATCATCGACGAGGGCCTGCCTAGCGCTGAGCATCATGTCGGTGAGCTGTGTGGTGCCTTCTGGCGTCGCGAGTTCGTTCACGTGCATGCCCACCAGATCTGTGAGCGCAACCACGCGCTCCGCTGACCCACCGTCGGGCGCGAGCGCTCGAAGCAGACGTTTCCAATCGTCTGCGGCAGGCTGCTCCCACACATTCGATGTGCCGTACAGCACGGCGGCGTAGCCGAGTTCGTTGAAGCGCTGCGTCACCTGCGCCGCCACCGAGCGTGCACGCACGAGCACGGCAATATCGGAAAGATCAACCATGTGGTCGTCAACCTGCTGCCCTAACAGGGTATCGACTTGGGCCACGAGATCATCGAGCACCCGTTCTTGCACGTGCTCGCCACGGGCCTGGCGAATCCAAATGCGCTCGGGAACATCGAGTTCAAGGCGGTTGGGGTGGCTCGTTGCAACTTCCTGCACCCGTATCGCGCCGTGACCCAGATCGAGGCCCTGCATGAGGTGCACGACGCCGTCGACGATGCCCTCGTCGGAACGGAAGTTGGTGCCCAACGCCTGGCGCTCAGCGATCTCGGCGGTACGAAGGTAGGTGCGTAGATCGGCTTTGCGGAACCCGTAGATGGACTGCTTCGGGTCGCCAATCAAGATGGTGGGCCTATCGTCGTCGACGAAGGCCGCCTGGATGACGTCCCACTGGTCGGGATCGGTGTCTTGAAACTCGTCGACGAGCACCGCACGGTAGGCGTGTTGCAGCCAGCGCACGGCCGCAGAGCTGTTCGACCCGTGCCGCAGTACCGCACGCAACCGTGCGACGAGATCGTCGAAGGTGAGGATGCCGAGTGCCTGCTTACGCTCAGCGAACATGGCGCGCACCTCGTTGCCGAAGATGGTTTCTTCTGCATCCGCCGGGGCGAGTTCGACGGAAGTCTTGCATGCGTCTTTCGCCAACCGCAGTGCGCGATCTGGAGTGAACGGTGGCTGCTCCACGTCGTGATACTTGGCGAGGAAGCAGTCGGCGCCGCATTCCTCCATGAGCCGTTCTGCTGAGGAGAGCTCTTCGGCGTGATCGGCGTCGCCCAACACGCCCATCTCGTGAAGCACCCGCTGACAAAACTTGTGGATGGTGAATACCGCTGCTCGGTCGAAGCTATCGAGCGCAGATTCTAGTCTCGCAATGCGTTTCTCGACTTCGCCGAGCCGGGCGAGGTGCCGCGCCACAACCGCGTAGTCGGCGTCGTCGGTGATCTGTTCGCCTGCAAGATGCTTGCGCAGGGAAGCAGCACAGTCATCCACCGCGTCGAATACCCTGGCCCGGAGCTCGGCGGCAGCGTTGTTACTGAAGGTGATCATGAGAATCTGATCGATGCTCATGCCAGCTTCGGCGATGTAGCGCACTGCCAGGCCAGCGATGGTGAAGGTCTTGCCAGTGCCCGCGCTGGCCTCCAGCAGCAAGGTGGAGCGGGGGAGAGGGCCGTCGATGGTAAACACGTTCATCACCACGAGCCTCCTTGCTCCGCCAGCGGCTCGTACAAGGCAGCCGCCCACCGTTCGAAGATGCTGTGTGAAGGGCCGGGAGGATCGTCGTTCGTGGGTGGATCGTCGAACAGCTGCCTCGCCGGGTCGGTGTAAAACAGTGTCCATCGCTCGTCAGGGTGCGCCCACTTTTTGAACACAAATGGGGCAGGGTGGGTCCAATCGCGACGGTTGAACCGACCCGTGCGCTGTTCCATCACGAGCGAGAATGCGGGCTCGAATGGCACGGGCAGCAGACGTGACCTTCCCACAGTGTGGGCGCGCACATACAGCTCGAGTATCTCTGCCGCGCGTTCAGGGGAAGGCTGGCGCAGCTCGTTGTACTTCGTGCGGTTTCTGCCGGGACGAAGCACCACGGCGCTAACGCGCACGCCCTGGCAGGCGAGGGCAAGAAGCTGTAGCCAGGGTTCGAGGAGTGCTCGGGTGCCTGAGCCTGCAGCGGCGACGACGATGCGGCTTCCATGCACGGTTGCGCTGCCGGTGAGACGAGTTCCAGACACTTCGACGTCGATGTCGACAAGATGGGGTGGCTCCGTCGTTAGCCGCATTGTTTGGGCGACGATGGCGTCGGCCTCTCGGCCAATGTTTGCCGCCATCGCGCGGCCATAGGCGCCCTGGGGTACCAACTGCGACTGTTCAGCGCGGCGCAGCAACTCTTGTGGCTCTACATGGCGCATCCGCCCATGGATGAAGGAATCTCTGATTTTCCAGCTGGCGAGGCCGTCGAGCTGTAGCGGCAGCTGGTCGTCGAGCGTGGGGTCGTCGTCGGCATAGATGCTCGCTTGCTGGCTGAGGAATTCCTTGGCTGGGTCGACTAGGAACGCCTTGAGTTTCGTGAGTGCGAGTTGTTCGACGGGAGCCTGGACGGGAAGTCGGAGCGCAGTCCGGCGGCGATCGGTGATGGCCGGATGTTCGCTCGGCTCCAGCGCTGCTCGTGCACCGTCAAACGCGGCGCTGTCGAACGACGCTACCGCTGGGCTGCTGAACTGGCTTGTATTGAACGGTTGGGGTGCATGCTGCACGACGGAGGGGAACGGTACCCCGAGCTGGCGCAACAGTAATCGTATGCTCACCGGACTCTCGAGCTCATTGCCAGTGCGTTCGGAATGCGTTGCCGTGACGATGAGCAGCTGCTCGGCCGCCGAAGCGTGCGCGAGAAGCTGGCGTTGCATGATGCGGCCCGCATCTGGCAGCGTGCCAGGAAGCTCGTCGGGCAGCGCCCCGGTGGTGACGTCGTCGAGGCCGATCATGGCCACCAGACCGGCATCGACGTGGCGTGCTTCGTGTGGTGCGACGACGTGCAGCTCGCCATTGCCCAGCGCGGGCCGGTGCCAGCGGGTGGGTAACTCGGCTTCGATGAGGCGCCGAAACTCGCTCTGGCTGAGGAGCGCGGTCGACGGCTCGTGCGCCAGAGCAATACGTCCGAATACCGTTGCCGCTTGCTGTTCCATCCAGCGGTCTTCGAAGTTCAAACCAACGAGCTGTTCCAGGGTTTGAACGGCGACTTGCGCCCATTCGGACATGGTGAGGCGTGTGTTCGCGGTGTCACGGAGTGCCCAGAGCCTGCCGATGACCTCGGCGAGCGCTCCGATGAGATCGAGATCGTTGGACGTTGTCTCCTCCACACCGAGCACTCCGCGAGGGCCGGCTACACCACCCATTGCGATGCCCGTGAGGAGCGCGTCAATGCCACTTTGCCAGGTGTTGACGGCATCATGCGGTAGACCGAACTCCGCTCGGTGATTGCCGCCCAGGCCCCAATGCACCTCAGCAGCGTCGACGAGTTCGAGCAGCTCCGTACGCCGGTTGGCAAAACCCCAACGAGGGGAGACAGCCGGCATAAGGAGAAACTCCACCACCTCGTTGACGGTGGCGCGCCCAGCGACGAGATCGAAGGCAGCGAGGACGGCGTCAATCGCGTGATTGCCGCTGTGTGACGTGCGAACCTCCGCGACGCGCAATGCACCACCTGGGTGGCGGCTCGAGGCACGGAACACGGCATTGAGTACCGGAGCCCAGGCGTCGGGGTTCGGGCACACGATACGCGCGTTTCGGGATTCGAGCTGCGGCCGGGCCTCAAAGCAGCGCAGCAATGCATCACGTAGCACTTCCGCCTGCCGCAGATTGGAATGGGAACCGTGAATCTGTACCTCAGGAACTGCTCGGAGGGGTTTGCCGACGCGGACCGGCTCGTCGTGGGAAACATCGCCCAGCCAATCTGGCGCCGCACCGACAGACCAAACACAGCGAGGGGAAAGCGCTTCCAATATTGAACGGTGGAAGGGTGCGACCTCGTCGACACAGAACACCCAGGTGGGCACCTCGAGCTCGGCGGCGGCCTGCGCCAGCGTTCGCGAGATCTGGGAGGGATGAAAGCGTAATTGTTCGCAGGCGCCGCGTAACAAGGCCGGCTGCCACGCCAGGTGCTCAGGCAGTGTGCCGTCGTCGCCTGAAAGCCAGCGCTCGACCATCGACGGCACATGCTCGGCGTAGCTGCGGAAGAGCTGGGCGAATCGGGAGCACGCAGACAGTGTGCGCCCCGGAACTGCCAAGAACGCCTGCAACGAGGGATGCAGATGCGCGACGGCATCAATCTGCTCAGCGATAGCGGTGACGAGCCTGCTGCCGCGCCACGACTCCCACTGCGCTTCGACGCCGGCATTGGCAGCGAGTATGGCCGTGAGTTGCCCAATAGTGAGGAAATCGACGCCTGCCGAGATGCCCTCGAGTGTGGCGATCTCTTGGCTGAGCAGCCTGGCGGAACCAGGTGAATCAACCACCACCAGGCCACGCGCGAACGGCGAGTGCAGTTCATCTCGAATGGCAGCGGCTAGCTCGGGCACCATTGCCCGCCAACTCGTACCCAGACGTACCTGCACCGCCTACTCCTTCCGATGTGTGCAGCAGCCTACCGGGTGCATCTGACATTGCTGCTGGCGCGAAGGATTGTCAGAGGCCTTTGATAGTTTGACCGGTTGGGAGGCCACATGGCGGATGCAATACTCGATGCGCTCGATCCAGAACAGCGACAGGTGGCGCTGGAACTCGACGCGCCCGTCGTCGTGCTCGCAGGCGCGGGTACGGGAAAAACGCGCGCCATCACCCACCGCGTCGCGCACGCCGTGCGATCCGGCCGCTACGACCAGCGCGCCGTGCTCGCCGTCACCTTTACCACCCGCGCCGCTGGCGAGATGCGGGTCAGACTGGCGCAGCTCGGGGTACGACACGCGCAGGCGCGCACCATTCACGCGGCTGCCCTGCGGCAGTGCCGCTACTTCTGGCCACAGGCCTACGGCACGCCGTTTCCCGAAGTCGCCGAGAACGCGTTCGGCATCATCGCCCGCACGGCCACCCAGGTGCTCGGCGACGTCGACACCGCGTTGATCCGCGACCTCGAAACCGAGATCTCGTGGGCCAAATCGAGCAATGTCGCTCCCGAAGCCTACCCCGAACTCGCGGTGGGGAGGAACGTCGCGGGGGCTTCACCCACACAGGTGGCGGCCGTGATGGACGGATACGAGAAGGGCAAGCAAGCACAAGGTGTGGTCGATTTCCACGACATCCTGCTCTGTAACGCCGCCTTGCTCAGTGGGCATCCGGCCATCGCCGAACAGATTCGTGCGCAGTACCGCCATTTCGTCGTCGACGAGTACCAGGACGTCTCCGCAATTCAGCACCGGCTCATCGGCCTATGGGTCGACGGACGCACCGATGTATGCGTCGTAGGCGACCCGAACCAGGCCATTCACGCCTTCGCCGGCGCCGACCCTCGTTTCCTCCGTGAATTCGCTGACGACTACGACGGCGCGGTCACGGTGAACCTCGTGCGCAACTACCGCTCCACGCCCGAGATTCTCCGCGTTGCCACGCAGGTGCTGAAACCGCCACGGGGCGAACGGTTGCGGGCCACGCGTCCTTCCGGTGACGAGCCCGTGGTGCAGGCGGCAGGAACGGTGGCAAACGAAGCCGAGGCCACCGCGAACTGGATTCTCGACAGGCACGACGCCGGCACACCCTGGAATGAAATCGCAGTGCTGTACCGAATCAATGCCCAGTCGCCCGCGCTTGAAGCGGCATTCGATCAGCGTGGCATCCCATACACCGTCCGCGGCACCGAACGCTTCTATGAGCGTGGTGAGGTGCGGCAGATCGTCGGCATCCTGCTGCGGCAAGCCGAGTTGGAGCCCGACGGTGATGCCTCCGCGCTGCTGGAAGCCGGGCTAGCGCAAGTGGGTTGGTCGGCAGAAGCGCCGGCGGGGCAGGGCCGGCAACGCGAGCGTTGGGAATCGCTCACCGCACTCAAGCAACTGTTCGACGAGGAACAAGAACAACACGATGCGTGGATGGCCGGCGAGGCCGGTGCATGGCTGCGCGAACGTGTCTCGTGGGAACAGACCCCCGTCGCGCAAGCGGTCACCTTGTCCACCATGCACGCGGCCAAAGGGCTCGAATGGGACGACGTGGCCATCATCGGTGCCCGCGAAGGCCTCGTACCGTTCTCGCTCGCAACCGAAGAGCCCGCACTGAGCGAAGAGCGCCGGCTGCTGTACGTCGCCTGCACTCGCGCCCGGCAGCGTTTGCGGGTGAGCTGGAACTACATCGGCGCCGGCGGCAAACAGCCACCCTCACGGTTCCTCGACGGCATCCGCACGCGCCCGCATACCGAGGCCGCCACGGCGTCCGGCAAGGCCCGGGAGACGAAATCCATCCGCTCGAGACCCTGCGTGGTGTGCGGGCGTCTGCTCGCCACCGCGGCAGAGCGGAAGCTGCGGCACCACGAGGAGTGCGAACTTCCTGTCGACGAGCAGCTCTTCGCTGCACTCAAGGCCTGGCGCAAGCATACGGCCGATGAGCTCAGCACGCCGGCGTTCGTCGTGTTCACCGACGCCACGCTCATGGCTATTGCGGAAGCCAAACCCACCGATGAGCAGGCGCTCTTAGCCTTGCCCGGCATCGGGCGTTCAAAGCTTGCGAAGTACGGAGCCGCGGTGCTCGACGTCATCGCCCAGCATGCGTGAGGGCTGAGCCGCTGGCTGCGACGGGCGTGGCGCAGCCTGGGGTGCGGCAGCCGGCGCGACGGTGGGTAGGCGTCGTCGTGATGCTCCCGCTGCGCTCGTCCCAGCACAGCGCGCGCCCTGCCAAGGCGCCCTCGCGGTGATGGAGCGGCGCAGAGAGCTCGACGACGGCTCCAGCCAAGGCCCAAGCCCGAAGGTGCGCAGCAGCAGGTGTGGCGTCGCGGCGGGGGAGGGCACAGCAGGAAGGGCAGGGGGTGGCTCCGGGCAGCAGCAACGGCCCTATGGTCCCTACGGTGGCGTTCGCCCAGGCGTACAGCGTCGGGCCCAGCTGAAAGGCGTGCGCTTCGAGTAGTGGGTAGGTGCCCGGTGCGAACTCGAGGGCGACGACCTCCGCGCCGACTGCGAACCCGAGATCAGCCAATGCCTCCGCTGGGGAGACACGGTGGCAACGCATCATCGTCGATGTAAACGGCTCGGGAGTGTGTTCAGAGACCAGCACGATCATGCATGCAGTGTCACACGCCGTCGCGGCCGACGTAAGGGGCGAACCGTCGCCTGTGGAAAACTCCTAGAAAGCAACGTGGGTCGAAACCCGAAGGTGTCGACCCACAGCGTCTAGGTTACGCTCAGGCGCGACCGAGAATGCGGTTCAGGTTGGTGTCGCATTCGGGGCACTTGCCCTTGGCCATCTTGGTGCCCTTGTCGTTTACGACGACGTTACCCTTGGCGTTGCGCTTAGCCTTGCACTTCACGCAGTAGAACTCGCCTTCCCAAGTCTCTTCAGCCATGTTTCCTCCTAGGTTGTTGGATGTCACCGACGGCGCCGGCAACGACCGCGGTGCCCAATCATGGACGGACACGGTGCTTCACATAAGGTGAGCCCTGCGAGCTCTACCCGCCTTCCCCTGCGGGCGAGCCCCACAGGACTCACAGCAACTAAGTTTGGCCCTACTTCCGCGGAAACGTCAACTGGACTCGCGGACAGCTGCCACGCGTTGTGGCCTTACGAATCGAGGAGCTTGCGCAGTTCATCGTCGAGGTCATCCGATGCGGGGGGTTCCTTGCCCTTCGCGACGAACGCCATCGGGTCAGCGAGATCCTTCGCGGTGGGAATCAAGTCGGGATGCGACCAGATCGCGTCGCGACCCTTGATGCCACGATCGTGTTCGAGTGCGCCCCAGAGGTTGTTCGCGTCGCGCACGAGGCGCGGCGTGAGCTCGAGGCCGATGAGCTCTCGGAGCACGGACCGAACGGGCGATTCGGCCGCGCGCCGCCGTCGGAGCACTTCGACGAGTTGTGGGGCGTGCGGCATCCACTTGTTGAGGGCGTGCTGTACAACGTGATCCACCCACCCCTCGACGAGCGCAAGCAGCGCGCCAAGCCGTTCGAGGATCTCGATCTGCGTCTCGGTGCTCGCCGGGCGGAAGAATGACACCTGCACCTCTTCACCGATTTTGGTGAGATCTTCGAGTGACATGTGTTCGAGATTGTCCGGCGACAACCGATCAGCGATCGCGTCAAGATCGATGGTGATTTCGCGCGCATAGTGCGTCATCAATGCTTGGAGCTGCGGGGAGAGCCAGCCGACGTTGGAAAACAGCCGCTGCCGAGCCGCCTCACGCAACAAGAGCAGGAGCATCATGTCCGACTCGTCCGCGTCGAGATCCTGTGTGAAGTCGGCAACGTTCGCAGGGATCACCACCACGTCGTTCCTCGCTGCGAGGTTGAAGCCGATCTCCGTCCCGGTGAGGGTATCTCGGGCGACCTTGGCGAGCACTCGCTTCAAGCGTTCGCGATACATGGCCGACGCTGACTGGCGCATCAGCGGACCCATCATGGAGCCGAAGTCGAAACTCTCCATCTCCGCAGCACTTTCTGACGAGCTGCGTTGCAAGGCATCTGCCAGGCCATCGATGATCGGTTCGACGATCGACCGCCACCCGGCGCTGGTGTCGTCGAGCCACTGCGCACGGGTGCTGAGCCGAGCGGGCAGACCAGGGGCCTCGAATGGGGTGAACTCATCCAGCCACGACTGGGCAAGGCGCTCCGCATCGACGACGACATCTTGCTCGCGCGGCTGAAGCTCTGGGTCTGGGCCAGCCTCTTGCAGCGCATGTTTGGCGGCGGTGATGGTGGTCAGCCATGCGGCATCGGGATTCTGATCCGCGCCAGGCATGCCGAACATCATGGCGCCGCCACTCGACTGCATTCGCTGCATAATGGCCTCGAAGTCGATGTCGCCATCCGCTCCGAGGATGCCCATCTTTTCCATCATCTTGCGGATTTCCTCGAAATTGAAGCCACCTGGTTGCGTCACGAGTGACCACCTCCTAGGACATCCATTCAACCGTACCGCGCAAGCGAGCGTCATCCTCCTTGTCGAACGTTGGTACTGTGTCGTGTTGAATGCGCGAAGGGAGTAGCCGTGAACCGCAATGCCGTGGCGATTTCATCGTCGGTGTTGTTTGTCGTGTTCGCGGCGATTCTCGTGTTGACCCCCGCCCCGTACGTCACGTGGCGGCCCGGCCAGCCCATCGATGTACTCGGTGAAACTGAGCGGGGGCCGGTCATCGGCGTCGAGGGTGTGGAGACGCATGATGCCAGCGGCCGGTTGCTGCTCACACTGGTGTCGACGTCGAAAGTGGACACCACGGTGAGCCTTCCTGAGGCCATGCTGGTGTACTTCAGTGAAGGGTCCGACGCGATGCCCCGTGACCTGATCTACCCGCCTGGGAAATCTGACGATGAGATCACCCAGGAAGCCGTCGCCTCCATGGATACCTCCCGCGACAATGCCATCGTCGCGGCCCTGCGCGCTGCGGGTATTCCCGTCACAGAGCGTCCCATGGTCTCCACCGTTGTCGTCAACGGGCCATCGGGTGAGGAGCTGCAGCCCGGTGATTTGATCGTCGAGATCAATGGCAAGGCCGTGGAAACGACGGCCGACGTTGCGGAAACGATTGGGTCGACGAACGTGGGCACGGTCATGAATCTCAAGGTGCTGCGTGGTGGCAAGGAGCACAAGGCAGACGTGACGACGGTGGCTTCGTCGCAGGACCCATCGCGAGCCATCATCGGTATTGGCCTGGCGGTGGGATACGAGTACGCGCCAAAGGTCACCTATGGGCTGAGCAACGACATTGTCGGGCCGAGTGCTGGACTGGTGTTCGCCCTGGGCATCTACGACAAGATCACTGCCGGCAAACTGATGGGTGATCTCACCGTGGCGGGTACCGGCGAGATTGATCCGAGTGGGCAGGTGCGGGCCATCGGTGGCATCCAGGAGAAGATGACGGGCGCTGAAAAGGAAGGCGCGACGGTGTTCCTCCTGCCCAAAGATAACTGCGAGGCAGTCGGCGACTTCAAGACAACGATGCGGCTCGTCCCCGTATCCACACTGCGCGACGCAATCGCCTCGCTGCAATACATCCAAGAAGGAAACGAAGCGGAGGTTGCAACCTGTGAGTGATCCTTCACGACTGATCGCGGTGCTGCTCGACGTCGAACGGCATGTCTCGGAGCTGGGCTGGGACCAGCCCGCACGTCTGTTCGCACTCGTCGGCACCCGGGAACTCCTGCAGATGGAGCCGCAGCTTGCGGGGCGCGTGCCGGAAGGTGCCGAAGACGGTATGAGTGCGGTGGAACAAGACGAGTTCCAAGCCGGGGAAGACCTCTTCGAGCGCCTGGCCGGCATCTACTTTCCCGACTCGGTCGAAGGCGTTGCACTGAGCTTGGAACGCACGTTCCTTCCGAGCGCTTTCGAGGCCGACGTGCCTGAGAGGGACGACGAAGCCGTCGAATTCGTGCGCAACCATCCGGAGCACCAAGATGTGCGCGCCGTTGTCGGCGTGCTGCGTGAGGGCTCCCGCTACGGCTTGGCTCGTATCAAGTCACACCCCGACGATCTACTGCAAGGCGTCGATATCATTCCCAACCTGCCCGATGCCCTGGCCCAGACCTTGAGGAGCGAAGCGTGAGTGAAGCACAGGCCACGGAAGCCCCCCACGAAGGCCGCCGAGTACTGCCGTGGTTCATCGGCATCCTCGCAGCGCTCATCTTTGCGCTGGTAATCGGCGCCAGGATCAGCACAGACTGGTGGTGGTTCCAGTCGGTGGATTTCGCGACGGTGTTCACGACGCGGCTCGTCACGCAGGTTGTGCTCTTTGCTGTATTCGGGCTCCTCATGTTCGGCATCACCTTCTCGACGTTCGCCATCGCGTACCGGTTGCGCCCGAACGTGCGACGGGCGAACCTCGATTCTGAGCTGCTCATCCAAGCCCGCGACGCGTTAGATGCAAAGTCGCGAATCATCATGGCGGTACCCGCGACGATTCTCGGCCTCTTCTCTGGCCTCAGTGCGCTCGCGCAGGTGGACACCTTCCTCGCAGCTTGGCGAGCAAAACCGTTCGGTCAGAAAGACCCCTATTTCGGCCTGGACGCATCGTTTTACGTCTTCTACCTTCCGCTGATCAAGTACGTCGTCGGCTTCTTGCTGATGGCTATGGTCAGCGCCACGATCGGATGCCTCATCGTTCATTTCCTGACTGGCTCGATGAACGTCAAGGCCCTCTCGAGCGCAGGCAACACGAAGGCGAACCTTGGCGCGCACCGTCAGCTCTCGGTGATGGCCGGCATCACGCTGCTCGTGCTGGCCGCCAATGCGTTTCTCGGCTGCTACGCGTACCTGACTGCGCGCAACCGCAACTTCACTGGCGTTGCGTTCACCGACGACACCGTGCGTATCCCTGCTCAGTTGATCCTCACCGGCATCATCGTGCTCGTCGCACTCGTGTGCTTCGCCAACGCATGGAAGGTGCGTTGGTCGATCCCCGCAGTGTCGGTCGCACTGCTGCTGGTGTCATCACTGCTGCTGAGCGGCCCGTACCCGTGGGTCGTGCAGGAGTTTCAGGTGCTCCCGAACGAGCCCGACAAGGAGCGCGAGTACATCGGCAAACACCTCAAGACCACGCGCGAAGCGTACGGCATCGATGACATCGAGATCACTGACTACGAAGCCACAACCAAGGTGGCTGCAGGTCAGCTGCGCGCCGACGCAGAGGCGCTTCCCGCCATTCGCCTGATTGATCCGGCCATCGTCGGAGATACCTACGAGCAACTGCAGCAGGTGCGTGGCTACTACCGCTTCCCGAAGACCCTCGACGTCGACCGCTACGTGATCGACGACAAACCCACCGACGCAGTGGTGGCCGTGCGCGAGCTGGATTTCGCGGCGTCGAATGCAGAAGTCACGTGGAACAACCAGCGCACGGTGTACACACACGGCTACGGCATGGTTGCCGCCTACGGCAACCAGCGGCACAGCAACGGTGAGCCCGTGTTCTTCTCGGGAGGTATCCCGACGGTGGGGCTCGTCGACGAGCACGAACCGCGCATCTACTACGGCGAACGGTCGGGCGACTGGGTGGTCGTCGGTGCGCCTAAGGGCCACGCCCCCGTCGAACTCGACACACCAACGGGTGGTGAAGGGCGTACCGAGTCGCGCTACACCTACACCGGCCAAGGTGGCGTTCCCATCGGGAACCTCGCGGCCAGGTTGATGTTCGCCGTCCGCCTTGGCGACATCAATTTGATGCTCTCGGAGCGCGTGAACGACGAGTCGAAGCTCATGTTCAACCGCGTGCCGCTACACCGCGTGCAGGAAGTCGCGCCGTGGTTGACGCTGGATTCCGACCCCTACCCAAGCGTGGTGAACGGGAAGATCGTCTGGATCATCGACGGGTACACCACCACCGATCAGTTCCCGAACTCGCAGCGCATCAACTACACGTCGGCCATCTCGGATTCGAGAGGGCAGAGCAGCGCCATTCAGCCGACCGGGCAGGAAATCAACTACATCCGTAACTCGGTGAAGGCCACCGTCGATGCCTACGACGGCACCGTCACCTTGTACGAATGGGATGAGAACGATCCGATCTTGCAGACCTGGAGCGAGGTCTACCCGGGAACGGTGAAGCCTAAGAGCGAGATTTCACAGGAGCTCTTGGAGCACCTTCGCTATCCGGCTGATCTGTTCAAGGTGCAGCGCGAGATTCTGGGGCGGTACCACACCACGAGCAGTGACACCTGGTACCAGCAGTCGGATGTGTGGCAGGTGCCTAACGATCCGGTGCGCGGCGGCGAGAATAAGCAGAAGGAACCGCCGTATTTCCTCACCATCCGCTGGCCCGAGGACCAGAAGCCTCACTACGCGAACACGACGATCTTCGTGCCGAAGGGCCGCGAGAACCTCTCGGTGTACATGTCTGCGAATGCGGATGCTACGAGTGAAGATTACGGCCGATTGCGGGTGCTGAAGCTCTCCGACGAACAGCAGATTCCTGGCCCAGGCCAGACGTACAACGCCATTCGCACCGACGAACAGGTTGCCGACCGTCTGTTGCCGTTCAACCGCGAGGGGTCGGACACGAAGGCCATCTTCGGCAACTTGCTCACACTTCCGCTCGGTGGTGGCTTGCTGTACGTGCAGCCGATCTATACCCAAACGAGCTCGACGTCGGGTGGTTACCCTGCGCTGCGCTTCATCGTTGTGCGCTTCGGCGAGAAGGTGGGTATTGGCGACACGCTGCAGGCGGCACTGGATCAGGTCTTCCAAGGCGACGCTGGCGCGCAAACGGGCGAGCGAGTAGAAGGTAAATCCCCAGAGGCATCCGACGACAAGGAGCAACCGTCGGATGAGGAGGGGAAGAAGCCGTCACAGCAGCCGTCGAAGCCGGCGAGCTCCCCGGTCGAGACGACCCCGCCCTCCGCGACCCCGTCTGCGTCCCCTCAGCCCGCTGAACCCGGCGAAGCATCCGCCCAGGTGCGGGCGAAGCTGGATGAAGCTCAGACGCTCTTCGAGGAAGCTCAGAAGGCGCTGCGCCAGGGGAACCTAGCCGAGTATCAGAAGAAGAACGACGAAGCCAAGGCCAAGGTTGATGAAGCCTTGAAGGAGCTCGACGGGGAGTAACCGAAGGGCTATGTTCCGAGCTCGACGACCTCAGGAGAGTACTCGTCGAGGTGCAGAACTAAGGCGCGTGCATCGCCGGCGATCACGACGGTCATGTCGTCGGGGTCGACCAGCGAGCGCCATGCATCGCTGGCTTGGGACGGTGTGACAACCTTCAGGGCTTCGGTGTGCTGGTTGATGAAGTCGGTATGCATGCCGGCTTCGGCGAGTGCGGCGGCCTGCGCTGCGATGTCTGCCGACGTTTCATTGGCGAGCGGAGCAATGCCGATTCTGAACGCCTTCGCGTCCTCGAGCTCGTCCGGCTGGATCGGCGCATCGAGACGGAATGCATCGAGGATGCGCGGCAGCGCGTCGGCCGCGACGTCGGTGCGGGTGTTCGCTTGCACCTGGAGCAGGCTGCCCGTCGGATCGGGAGCGAATCCTCCGCCGATGCCGTAGGTGTAGCCAAGACGCTCGCGCAGCTCGAGGTTAAGTCTGCTGGCAAATCCTCCCGCGATGACATGCCCAGCCAGGCGTGCGGAGGGCCACAGCGGATGCGTGCGGGGGATGCTTCGCCCAGCCACTTGGATGGTGGCTTGCACCGCGTCAGGAAGATCGACGATGATCGTGCGCCCGTCGCGGGGCTCAGGCTCGATGAGTGGCGTGCGCCGAGCAGATGTGGTCCATGCCTCGAGCGCGGAGGTATCGACCGATGGTAGGTCGCCGACGACGATCAACGTCGCTTGTTGAGGGGAGAACTGCGTGGCATGCCAGGCGGCAACATCGTCGCGCGTGATGCATGCGAGCGTTGCAGGCGTGCCGGCTGCGGGGCGGCCACGTCGCTGGTCTTGGCCGTAGAGTGCTGCTCGCATGGCTATGCTCGCGGCGGCGGTGGGGGAGCTGAGTCGGGTGTGGTAAGCGGCGGTTTGCGCCTCGATGTGCAGCGAGACGTCGTCGTCGAGGTAGGCGGGTTCGCTCAGGATTTCAGCGAGTAGTGGTAGGAACTCGGCGAAGCGTCGGGCGGGTACCAGGCCGCCGATCCGAGTGGAATAGTGCGAGGCGGATGCGTGGAATGCAGCCCCTTGCGCGTGGACCAGCTCTTGCATGTCCGGGTGCGAGCGTGTCGCCTCATCGAGTGCGTGGAGTGCGATCGTCGCAACACCCTCAAGCGCCTGGGGCTCGTCGACGAGACGAATCGGTTGGACGAGCTCGAAGGCTGCAACGTTCTGACCTGGCATGGGGAAATGCCACACGGTCAGGCCGTTGCCCAGGGTGTGGATGTTGGGCGTTGGGAACTGCCAGTGAGTATCTGCGAGGTGCACCTCGGGGCGTTGCATCATGCCTTCTTCTGCAGATAGTAGAGCTGATGGGCTGTGTCGTTTCGCAGCCAGCGAGCGGCGGCGCGTCGGACATCTTCGGGGGTGAGTGCGAGCACGTCGTCGAGGTAGCGATTCACCCGGCCGGGGTTGCCCCACAGCTGCCAGGCCTCGTTGAACAGATCCGCACGATCTTCTGCGGTGGCGAGCTGCCAGAGCCAGGAACGCTCGTGCTGCGCGACTGCCCGTTCGAACTCGGCATCAGTGGGGCCCTGCTCCGCGAATGTGGTGATCTCCTCGAGTGCGCGTTCTGCCGTGCGATGAGGATCAACGCCCTCACCTGGACGCACCACGAGGACGGCGATCGACGGGGCGTTGCGGTGTGTAAGGGAGAGCGCATGAACCTCTTGCGCCACGCCCTCGCGTTTGACGAGGCTGCGATGCAATCGTGAGGCGTGGCCGTCGGCCAGGATGGACAGCGCAAGGTCGATGGCGGGCTGGTCCGGTGCTGACGCAGTCGACGTCGGCCATGACAGGTATATCAGCGAGTGTGGAACGTCGCGTCGTACCGTCGTTGTTGTCGCCGCAAGTGGCAGTACCTCCGACGGTGCTTGCGCCGGGACCGCGTCGTGGCGAGGGATGTGCCCGAAATAGCGCTCCGCCAGCGTGAAGCCTTCGCCGACGGCTATCGGCCCCGTGAGCACCAGCTTGGCATTCGACGGCCGGTACCACGCGTCGAAGAAGGCGGCGACGTCGTCGAGGCAGGCGTCGTCGAGGTGCTGCATGGACCCAATCGGCAGATGCCCGTAGGGGTGCTCGATGGGGAAGTGCTGCTCGATGAGGAGCTGGAGGAGGTCGCCGTAGGGCTGGTTGTCGTAGCGCTCGCGTTTTTCTTCCTTCACCACCTGGCGCTGCGCCTCGAAATTTTCCTCGGTGATCGACAGTGAGCTGAGGCGATCGGCTTCCAGCCACAAAGCGAGTTCGAGGCCGCCGCGCGGGACCGTCTCGAAATAGTTGGTGCGGTCGAACGACGTCGTGGCGTTCACGGTGCCGCCCATCGATTCGATGAGCGCCATGTGTTCCCCGGACGCGACGTTGGCGGAGCCTTGGAACATCAGGTGTTCGAACAGGTGCGCGAAGCCGGTGCGGGTCGGGGCTTCGTCGACAGAGCCGACGTCGTACCACATGTTCAGGGCGACGCCTGGGGTGTTGGCGGGGGAGACTGCGACGCGTAGACCGTTGCTCAGCGTGGTGAGTTCGATGGGGTACGACGACATGGGCGGGAGTTTAGCGAAGCGCATG